>NZ_SHKK01000001.1:6000000-6300000 GCF_004217135.1 Micromonospora violae | reverse complement strand
CACGATCAGCGCGGTGTCGCCACCGGCGTTGACGATGCGGTGCCGTTGGCCGCGCCGGACCATGAGAGCCTCGTCGGCCGCGAGCTTGACCTCCGTACCGTCGACCCGGATCACGACCTCGCCGCGCACCAGGTAACAGAACTTGTCCGAGTACGGGTTGTACTGCTCGGCCAGGAACTCGCCCGGCTCCAGCCGGACCGTGCCCATGAAGCCCTCCGTCGCGTCGACGGTCTTCGGGCTGAGCAGGATCCGCACCTCGCCGCCGATCCGGTTGATGCCGGGCACGTCGGTGGCGGCGACCTTCACGATCGGTTGCCGATGCATGGTCATCCCTTCTCTGCGACGAGCACTCGGAACGGCAGGTCCGTCGGGTGGACGGTGGCCGGGCCGAAACCCGCCGCGGCGAGGACCCGGTTGTAGGCGGCGACGGAGTGCGACTCCCCCTCGAAGGTCCAGACCAACATCAGGACCGAGAAGAGGTACGGCGCCGGGTCGAGTGCCGGCGACTCGTCGCCGGTGGTGAAGCCGACGATGACGAGCCGTCCACCCGGCTTGACCACCGTGCCGAGCCGGCCCACCAGCTCACGCACCCGATCCTCGGAGAAGTGGTGGGTGACGTTGGTGAGCAGCACGACGTCGTAGGGGCCGCCGAGATCGGTGGTGAACATGTCGCCGGGCAGGAATGACGCCCGGTCGCGCACGCCGAGCCGCTCGGCGTGCTTCTCCGTCACGGCGAGCACGTTGGGCCAGTCGAGCGAGGTCACCGCCGCCTGCGGGTTGTGCTGCGCGAGTGTGTAGCCGTAGACGCCGTGGCCGCAGGCGACGTCGAGGATGTCCAGCTCGGCGCGCTCCTTCGTCCACGGCGCGAGCGCCTCCGCCATCACCTCAGCGGTCGGCTGGGCGACCTTCGTCGCGTACGCGGCGAAGTCCTCCCAGTAGGTGTACTCCGGGGTCTCGGCGTGCACGTCGAGCACGGTGCCGCCGGCCCGTACGGCGGCGCTGAGGTCACGCAGCGCGTCCCACTCCCAGTCGCTCGACATCACCTTGACCATTCCGCCCAGATAGTCAGGACGGGTGCTGACCAGGTGGTCGGCGGCCGCCGGGGTGAGCGAGAAGTGCCCGCCGACCCGGTCGGTGAGGCGGATCGCGGTGAGCGCGTCCAGCAGGATGCGCGCGCCGCGCGGGTGGATGCCGAGCTTCGGGGCGAGCCCGCTGGCCGTCGCCGGGCCCTCGGCGAGCGCGTCGAAGACGCCCAGCTCCACCCCGGTACGCAGCAGGCTCGTCTTCTTGTACGCCTGCATCATGTCGTTGATGTCGCGGCGGGTCAGCGTCACGTGATGCTCCCTGTCTCGGGGCTCCAGGTGTAGAAGGGCGTGGCTTTCGAGTCCTGCAGCTCGCTCATGCTGTCCGGCGCGTAGCGCTGCAGGTAGGCCGCGAGGCGCCGGTTGACCTCCTGAAAGTCCGCGCGGGCGCGGGCCGCGAGGAGCTTGTCGAAGACGTCGGTGTCGGCCTCGAGCAGGTGCATGTAGAGGTCCTGGTAGCGGAAGAGCGTGCGCCGCGAGATGCCGACGACGTGCGGCATGTCGCCCTTGTCGTGCTCGGCGAAGAGCTCGGCGACCGCGTCGGCGTGGCCGGGGGCCATCCGCATGACCATGAGGGCCCGGTAGGACATGTCAGGCTCCCCGCAGGATCGTGGCCAGGGCGGCGGCCAGGGTCTGCGTCTGGTCTTCGACCGGGCCGGCGCTGCGCCAGGCGACGATGCCGTCGGGGCGGACCAGCAGCGCGCCGCCGGGGCCGACGCCGCAGCTGGCGAGCCACGTGCCGTCGTCGGCGAGGTCGCCGCCGGGGCCGGCGGTCAGCGCCTGGATCGGGAGGCCGGTCTGCGCCGAGACGGCCTGGGCGGCCGCGAGCCAGGTGCCGTCGCCGGGAGCGGTGACCAACGTCCAGCCCTCGGTCAGCACGTCGATCGTGGACACGCGACTGCCGTTGTGGTCGACCCAGCCGTGCGGCGCACGCGATCCGGGTTGGCCGGTGAAGGTGAGCTCGCGGGGCAGCAGCTCGGCGTCGGCGGGCGCCCCGACGATCGCGTTCGAGGTGTACCGGTAGCCCATCGTCACGATGACGAAGTCCCGGTAGGCGGCCTTGTCCTCGTCGGCGAGCTGCCCCCGGGTGCGGAACAGCATCCACGCCTGGTCGGCGGTCGCGGCACCGACCGGACGACGCTCGGCCTCGTAGGAGTCGAGCAGGCTCTCGTCGGCGTGGCCCTGGAGCACGTCGGCGAGTTTCCAGGCCAGGTTGTGGGCGTCCTGGATGCCGGCGTTGACGCCGAAGCCGCCGGCCGGCGGGTGGGCGTGACAGGCGTCGCCGGCGAGGAATACCCGCCCCGACTGGTACGCGTCGGCGACCATGTGCCGCGCGTCCCAGGGCTGGGCCGATTCGACCTCGACCTCCAGCTCGGGGTCGCCTGCGGCGATGCGGGCCAGCTCGACGCAGCGCTCCGGGGTGAAGTCGGCCGGCGACTGCCCCCGCTCGGGGTAGTAGTTGACGCCGAACATCCACCGCCCCGGCTCGATGAAGAGCAGCAGGCCCTGGGCCAGCTGGTTCATCAGGTAGATCAGGGTGAACCGGGGCGCGGTGTCGGGCAGGTCGACCTTGGCGCGGAAGATGATGCTGACGAAGTTCCCGGCCACGCCGTTGCTGCGGTTTCCGATCTGGAGCATCTCGCGGACGGGGCTCTTCACGCCGTCCGCCGCGACGACGTAGCGCGCCCGGATGGTGCGTGGCGTGCCGTTGTCGTTGACTGTCGCGGTCACCCCGTCGGAGTCTTGGACCAGCCCGACCAGCTCGTTCTGGAAGCGGATCTCCGCGCCCGCTTCGACGGCGGCGTCGAAGAGCAGCGGCTCGTAGTGGTCCTGGCCGCACCAGATCGGCCAGCTCGGAGTGAACCTGTCGTAGTCGACGTCGTGCGCCTCCATGACGAACGACTTGTGGAGGTCGGCCAGCGACTGGGCGCCGAGCATGACCAGTGGCGTGGCTCGGCCGGCGCGGACGAGGTCGAGTTCGGCACCCGGCCCGACGATCTTCATGCCGGCCTCCTGCACGGCCGGCTCCAGGCCGACGGTGCGGAAGATCTCCACCGTGCGGGCGTGCAGACCGGTCGCGCGAGGGATCGTCGACAGCCGGGGCCGACGTTCGACCAGGATCGGCCGGATCCCCTTGCGGGCCAGGAAGAGCGCGGTCGAGAGGCCGACCGGGCCACCGCCGACGATCAGGACGTCGGTGCTTCCGTCAGACATGAGCGTCCTCCGTGTAGACGACTTTGTAGAGGTGGCGTTCCGGCGTGGCGATCGCGCGTACCTCGCCGAAGTGCGGGTGGACCTCGGGGTTCTTGAGCATCGCGGTGAAGTGCTCTTCGCTCTTCCACTGCGCGTAGTTGACGACCCGGGTGCCGTCGAGGCTGGCGTGGATGTTCGCCGACACGAACCCGTCGACCTTGGACATCACCGCGTCGGTTGCCTCGATCAGGATGTCGACGAGCTTCTGCTGGTTGGCCGGCTCGACGGTGAAGACGTTGACCATCGTCACGACCGGCTGGTCGATGCCGATGTGTGCCATTGCGGGCTTCCTTTCCTAGATCGGACGCGCTTCGAGCAGGGCCCAGCCGCGGGACGCGGGGGTGTTGACCAGCTCGAAACCGGACGCGGTGAACAGCGCTTGCCATTCGCGGAGGTCGCGCTCCTTGCCGCCGAAGAGCACCAGCATGTCGATGTCGATGATCTTGGCGTGGTCCCACTGGTTGCGCGGCGGCACGATCTGGTCGATCGCGATGAGGCGGGAGTCGGCGTCGCCGATCGCCGCGCGGATCCGACGCAGCAGCGTGACGCAGGTGTCGTCCGGCCAGTTGTGGACGATCGACTTCAGGATGTACGCGTCAGCGCCGGCGGGCAGCTCGTCGGTGAAGAAGTCACCGCCGCGCACCTCGACCCGCTCGGTGACACCGTGCTCCTTGAGCAACGGCTCGGCGTCGGCCACCACCTCGGGCAGATCGAAGAGGACGCCGGTGCCCTCAGGGTGGCGCTGGAGCATCTTGGCCAGGAAGTAGCCGTTGCTGCCGCCGATGTCGGCGATCCGGCCGAACCGTTCGGGCGCCAACTCCGCCGCGAACCGGTCGGCGAGCCGCCGGCTCCAGTGCGCCATGAAGCCCTCGAAGAACCGGTTCGCCTCCGGGTGAGCCTGGAGGTAGTCGTAGAAGCCCATGCCGAAGACCTTGTTGAACGCCGGCTCGCCGGTGCGGACGCTGTGCATGATCTCCGCGTACGGGAGGCGGTTGAAGTCGGCGCCGCTGAACTGCACCATCGGCCGCAGGCCGCCGATCCGGGCCGACGTCAGCCCCTCGCCCAACGGGGTCAGCGCGAACGACCCGTCCTCCTGCTCGTCGAAGATGCCGACCGCGGCGGCCGCGCGGAGGATCCGCCGCAGCGCGTCCTCGTGCGACTCGGTCGCCGCCGCCAGCCGGGCGACCGGCACCGGGCCGTCGACGAGCAGGTCGGCGACGCCGAGCTCGGTGACCACGTAGATCACGTTGGCGATCTGTTTGGCGCTTCCCAGCACCGCGATCTGCCGTTCACGCAGGTCAAGCGCCTGCTGATCGTCGAAGTTCGCGACGGCGGCGAGGCTGGCGTCGGTCATCGTCCATTCCTTTCGTCGGTCACGACCATGGCCGCGTTGAACCCGCCGTAGCCCCTGGCGAGCACGAGCGCCGCGCGTACGGGTGTCTCCCGCGCGACGTCGCGCACCAGGTCCAGTTGCAGGCCCTCGGCCGGCTGGCGGATGTTGGTGGTGGGCGGGATGACACCGTGTCGGATCGACAGCAGCGCGGAGACGAGGTCGAGCGCCGCCCCGCCCGAGTAGAGCCGGCCGGTCATCGTCTTGGGTGCGGTCACCGGCACCCCACGGGCACCGAAGACGGCGGTGATCGCCTCGGCTTCGACGCGGTCGAGTTCCGCGACCCCGGCGCCGTCGGCGAAGACGACGTCGATGTCGGCTGGCGTGAGACCGGCGTCGGACAGGGCCATCTCGGCCGCGCGACGCAGGCCCGGCGGGCGGCCGGAGCCGGGCCGGGGGTCGAACGTCGCGCCGTAACCGGCGATCACCCCGTAGACGGCGGCCCCGCGTCGGGCGGCGGCGCGTTCGTCCTCCAACACGAGGATCGCCCCGCCCTCGCCCGGCACGTAACCCGACGCGTTGGCGTCGAACGGTAGGAACGCCGTGGCCGGATCGCGTCCCGTACTGAGCAGGCCGTTGGCGAGTTGGGCCGTCCAGCCCCACGGGCAGAGCGACGCGTCGACACCGCCGGTCATCACCAGCTGCACGCCCTTGCGTACCTGCCGCCGGGCCTGCGCCACCGCGTCGAGCCCGCCCGCCTGCTCGGTGACGAGCACCCCGGTCGGCCCGCGCATCCCGTGCCGGATCGAGATCTGACCGGTGTTGACCGCGTAGAACCAGGCGAACGACTGGTACGCGCTGACGTGCTCGGAGCCCTTGCTCCAGAGCTTCTCCAGCTCACGATGGCCGAACTCGAAGCCACCGGAGGCGCTGGCGGTGACGACACCCATGCCGAACTCGGGCAGCGCCGACGGGTCGACGGACGCGTCGGCCAGCGCCCACTGCGCCGCCGTCAGCGCCAGCCGGGTCATGTGGTCGGTCTGCGCCATCAAGCGGCTCGGAATGTGCTCGGCCGCCGCGTATCCGGGAACCTCGCCGGCCAGCTGCGCGGGGTAGTCCGAAGGATCGAAACGGCTGATCGGCCCGATGCCGCCCACCCCGGCGACGGTGGCCGCCCAGAAGGCGTCGCGGCCCAGCCCGTTGGGCGCGGCCACGCCGACCCCGGTGACGACAGTGGTCATGCCACACGCGCCAGGAGCATCGCGCTCTGGAAGCCGCCGAACCCGCTGCCCACGCTCAACACCACGTCGGTCTGCTGCTCGCGGGCGGTGAGCGGCACGTAGTCGAGGTCGCACTCCGGGTCGCGTTCATGCAGGTTGGCTGTCGGCGGCACCACACCGTGCTTGATCGCCAGGGCCGACGCCGCGATCTCGATCGACCCGATGGCACCGAGCGAGTGGCCGATCATCGACTTGATCGAACTGACCGGTGTGCGGTACGCGTGGTCCCCGAGGCTCCGCTTGAACGCCGCTGTCTCGTGCCGGTCGTTCTGCTTCGTCCCCGAACCGTGCGCGTTGATGTAGTCGACGGCGTCGCCGGGCAGCCGGGCGTCGGCGAGCGCGACCCGGATGGCCTCGGCCATCTCCCGCCCGTCGGGTCGCAGACCGGTCATGTGGAACGCGTTGGAGCGGGAGGCGAACCCGACCAGCTCGGCGTAGATCTGCGCACCCCGCCGGCGGGCGTGCTCCAGCTCTTCGAGGACGAACATCGCCGAGCCCTCGCCGAGGACGAACCCGTCGCGGCTGTTGTCGAACGGCCGCGACGCGTGCGTCGGGTCGTCGTTGCGGGCCGTGGTCGCCTTGATCGCGTCGAAGCAGGCCACCGTGATCGGCGAGATCGGGGCATCGGTCGCACCGGCGATCATCACGTCGGCCGAGCCCTCGCGGATCAGCTCCCGGGCGTGACCGACCGAGTCGAGACCCGACGTGCACCCGGTGGAGACCACCGTCGCCGGGCCTTCCGCATCGACCGACCACGCCACCTCACGAGCGAACGAGCTCGGCACCAGATAGTCGTAGAGGTGTGGGGTGGCGTACCGGTGGTCGGTCAGCCATTTCCGGCCCCCGTCGCTGACCACGACGTACTCCTCTTCGAGGCTCATCGTGGCCCCGACGGCCGTGCCGACACTGACGCCGACGCGGGTCGGGTCGGCGACCTCGAAGCCGCTGTCGGCCAGCGCCTCCCGGGTGCAGACCACGGCCATCTGGGCCGCGCGGTCCATCCGGCGGATCTCCTGCGGCGACAGGCCCTCGGCGGCCGGGTCGAAGTCGGCCTCCGCGGCCACCCGCGACCGGAAGGGGGTGGCATCGAAGAACGACAGGGTACGGGTGGCCGTACGGCCAGCGGTCAACAGTTCCCAGAACGCCTTGGTGCCCAGTCCACCGGGGGCGATGACGCCAATCCCGGTGATGACCACCCGACGGTCGGATGTGCTCGTCATGGAAGACCTCCTGGCCGCGATGTCCGTGTGAAAGCTAGGGACGGCCGGTCGAACGGCGCTGGAGCGTCGGTCGAGGGCCTGTCACGAGGCCCTGGCGAGCCCGGGGCGCAGTGGCGCACCGGCGGCCAACACCTCCCGCTGGAGCCGCTGGAGGTCAGGCGAAGGGTCCAGGCCCAACTCCTCACTGAGCACCCGGCGCAGGTGGTGGTACGCCTGCAACGCCTCGCCCCGTCGTCCCGACCGGCTGAGCGCCACGATCAGCTGGCGGTGGAACCACTCGTTGAGCGGGTACGTACCCACGAGGTAGCGCAGCTCGCCGATCAGCTCACGATGGCGCCCGAGCGTGATGTCGGCCTGGATGCGCAGCTCCAACGCGCGGATCCACTGCTCCTGTAGGTGGATCGCGTGCGCCTCCAGGGCCGGCCCGAACGTCACGTTCGCGCCCACCGGCCCCGTCCACATGGCCAGCGCCCGCCGCAACACCTCCGCGCCCTCCTCGGGCCGGTCCGACTCGATGTGGGTGCGGCCCTGGTCGAGCAGCGTCTCGAACACCTCGGCGTCGAGCTGGCCCGGCTCCACCCTGAGCAGGTAGCCGCGGGCCCGGCTCTCCAGCACGGTCCGCTCCGGGGTCTCGATGCCCTCTTTCGCGAAGAGCTTGCGCAGGTGGTAGATGTAGGTCTGCACCGTGGTGACCGCACTGCGCGCCGGATCGTCACCCCACAGCTCTCGGATTATCGAGTCGACCAGGACGACCCGGTTGGCCCGCATCACCAGCAGCGCCAGCACGGTCCGCACCTTCGGCGGCGTCGGCGTGCAGATCCGGCCCTCGTGGATCACTTCCAGCGACCCGAGAATCTCGTACCTGACCACAGTGGTCCCCCATTCCCCATAGCGCTCGTCGAGACGCTCTCAAGCTATGGATGAGCGAGGTGTGTCGGAATGACCGCAGGTAGCGACATCGCAGGTTCTTCCGAGGATCGATGTGTGTCGAAAGTTGTACGACGGATACCCCTTTGATCGCTCGATGCTTCCTCCAGGCAACCTCCACCGGCGGAGGGCAGACTCGCCGGGCCCGCACGCCCCCTGGGTTAGGAGTCACACATGTCGCGCCGTCTCTTCACCTCCGAGTCGGTCACCGAAGGTCATCCCGACAAGATCGCCGATCAGATCAGCGATGGGATCCTCGACGCGCTTCTGGCGCAGGACCCGCACAGCCGGGTCGCCGTCGAGAGCCTGATCACCACCGGCCAGGTCCACGTCGCGGGCGAGGTCACCACGCAGGCCTACGCCGACATTCCACGGATCGTGCGTGACACGGTCCTGAACATCGGTTACGACTCGTCGAAGAAGGGCTTCGACGGCGGCTCCTGCGGCGTCAGCATCTCGATCGGCGCCCAGTCGCCCGACATCGCGCAGGGCGTCGACACGGCGATCGAGCTGCGCGACGGTTCGTCCGGCGGCGGGCTCGACGCCCAGGGCGCCGGTGACCAGGGCATGATGTTCGGCTTCGCCTGCTCGGAGACGCCGGAGCTGATGCCACTGCCGATCGCGCTGGCGCACCGCCTGGCCCGTCGTCTGGCCGCCGTCCGCAAGGACGGGACGGTGCCCTACCTGCGGCCGGACGGCAAGACCCAGGTCACCGTCGAGTACGACGGTCTCCGCCCGGTCCGGCTCGACACCGTCGTGGTCTCCTCGCAGCACGCGGCCCACATCTCCCTGGACGAACTACTCGCCCCGGACATCCGGGACCACGTGATCACGCCGGAGTTGGAGGCGCTCGACCTCGACACCGAGGGTTACCGGCTACTGGTCAACCCGACCGGGCGGTTCGAGATCGGTGGCCCGATGGGCGACGCGGGCCTGACCGGACGGAAGATCATCGTCGACACCTACGGCGGGTACGCCCGGCACGGTGGTGGTGCGTTCTCGGGGAAGGACCCGTCGAAGGTCGACCGGTCGGCGGCGTACGCGATGCGGTGGGTGGCGAAGAACGTGGTCGCCGCGGGCCTGGCGGAACGGTGTGAGGCGCAGGTGGCGTACGCCATCGGCAAGGCCCACCCGGTGAGCCTGTTCGTGGAGACGTTCGGCACCGAGACGGTGCCGCTGGACCGGATCGAGAAGGCGATCGGCGAGGTCTTCGACCTGCGCCCGGCGGCGATCATCCGTGACCTGGACCTGCTGCGCCCGATCTACCAGCAGACGGCGGCCTACGGCCACTTCGGCCGTGAGCTCCCGGACCTGACCTGGGAGCGCACGGACCGGGCCGCCGACCTCAAGGCCGCCTGTTGAGCAACGTCCGCGGTCGCTAAGGCGACGGGCGGCGAGGGCGTGGCACCAACCGGTCGTGTGGCAGCGTCACCAGTGACGCTGCCACCGCCTTGTTGACCGCGTCGATGCGGGAGACCGCACCGAGCTTGGCGAAGATGCGACGCAGGTGGCTCTTCACCGTGGCCTCCGTCAGGTCGAGCCGGCGCGCGATCTGGGCGTTGGTCATCGCCTCGGCCGCGAGTTGGAGGATCGCCAGCTCGACGGGGGACAGAATGGCGGGCTCCGCGTTCTGCACCTGCACCAGACTCTGGCCGGAGACCGAGAGCAGCACCGAGCCGCTGCCGTCCCGCGCCTTACGGATCGCGGCGACCAGCTCCTCCCGGCCCACGCTCTTGAGCAGGTACGCACGCACCCCCGCGGCGATCAGACGGCGCAGCAGGTCGGGGCTGTCGTACATGCTGAGGATGACGACTGCGCTGTCGGGCGACACCTCACGGATGCGACGTACCGTGACCACCGGATCGTCGCCGGGAATCTCGACGTCGAGCAACACCACGTCGGGCCGTTCGGACGCCGCCTTGGCGACCGCGCTGGCGGAGTCGCCCGCCTCGTCGACCACGTCGAGGTCGGCGTGGACCTCAAGCACCCAGCGCAGCCCTTCGCGGACGAGAGCGTGGTCGTCGACGATGAGGATGGTGGTGGCGCCGGCGGAGGACCCACCGTCGGACCGCGTCAACCTGACCCCCAGACCCCATCCCCCGCCGCCAGCGCGCGCATGATGGGCACCGTATCGCGGACGCGTGACGCCACGGCTATCGTGGCGTCCTCCCGACACGAGAACGCCACGATCGCCGCGCGATTCTGTCAGTCTCGTATGGACAGACGAACCAACTCGCCGTTGCCGAGGCCCTTGTTCGCGATGTAGAAGCTGCCGTCCGGTGCGATGGCGAACGACATCGGAGAGTCGAGACCCGTGCTCGCCAACTCCCGGTGGCTGCCGTCGCGTTCCACCCGGATCAACGCACCGGTGGAATCGCCCGAGCTGAGCCCGTTCTTCGCGATCTCCAACACCACCAACCGGCCCCGCTTGTCGAACGCGAGGTCGATGATGTTGGTGAAGCCGGTCGCATAGATCGTCGGCTCCTGGCCGGGCACCAGCCGCCACACCCGGGCACCGCCGTTCGGGAACGGGTGTCCGGTCAGCTGGCCGATGTAGAGGGCGTGGTCCGGGCCACGGGCGATGGTGACCGGCACGAACTGGATCGGCGTCGTCGAGCCGGGCGGCAGACCCCACTCCGGTGGGGCCGGCACGTCTTCCTGCGGCCAGACGTGTTCGGTCGTGACCCTGCCGCGACGGTCGATCCGGAGCACGTCGTTGGCGGCCGCGTCGAGCGCGTAGATGTTCCGCCCATCGTCGATGGCGGCGTACGGCTGGCTCTCCGGAATGACGCCGTCTGGGTTGTGCAGCCCCTCGTAGGCGGAGAGGTCGCCGACAACCGACCACCGGCGCTTCCCCTCGACCCGCAGGATCGTCCCCATCGTGGCCCCGGCCGCGCCGAGCAGGTCACGTGAGACCGGATCGGTGCTGTAACCCATCGCCACCAACAGCTTGCCGTGCCGATCGAAGGCCAGGTCGTGTGCGCCGTAGACGGAGAAGCCGCCACCGGTGCTGCGCAGCGACGGCAGGCCCGTCACGACTCGCTTCTGCCAGCCGTGCCGGACGGCCGTGATCGCACCGGTCGAGCCGTAGCAGAGGTTCGTGCCGAACGTGCCGGGGATGCAGACGTCGTCGCCGCCGAGCCCGGCCTCGGCGACGTAGACGGTGCCGGCACGGTCGATGGCGACCCCGCGCGGGTTGTCGAGGTTGCGGGCGACGACGGTGAGTCGCCCGTTGGTCGATGTGGCCGCGGTGGCGGGCGCGGCAATGCCGACCACCAGTACCAGCGGCACGGCCAGCGACAACGTTCGTCGCATCGCGTCGAGCATGGGTTCTCCTCAGCAAGAGGGGTACGGATGCGAACGACGCTGCCGGCGTTGCCTCGAGGCCCGGTGGAGGGAGGCTCGACAGGCCCGCCTACTCCGGCTGGTTGGGAGTGCCGCGCCCCAGCTCATAGGGGGACGTCACGCCCTCGTAGGCGAGGTGCATCACCATGCCGTTGGCCGCGTGGTCGAGGTTGTGGCAGTGGTCCATCCAGAGCCCCGGGTTGTCCGCCTTGAAGCCGATCTCGTAGATCTGGCCGGGGATCACGTCGAGGCTGTCGATCCACCACGGCGACCCGGTCGCGCGGACCCCGTCGCGCGACAACACCAACGCGTGGTGGCCGTGCAGATGCATCGGGTGGTTCTGGTGGCTGCGGTTGACGATCCGAACCTTGACCAGGTCGCCCATCCGAACCATCAAGGTCGGCGTATTGGGGAAACTCTTCCCGTTGATGATCGGCACCAGGTGGAGCCCGCCGTCGTAGAACGATAACCGGTCGTCGAGCAGCTGGGTGAACGAGCGGTCGTACGACGAGCCCGCGTCGAAGGGCCGGGAGCCCTCGGAGCCGTACGAGAGCGGGTCGAACTGGTCCCCGTCGTCGACGACCTTCGGCGTCGAGGTGTCACCGGGCGGCGCCAACACCAACCCGCCGTCCCGGTTGGCGAGGTCGGTCAGGCGCACGGCGTTCGCCGGCATCGTGAACGTCACGTCGTAGCGTCCGCCGGTCGCCAACCCGAACCGAGGGTCGGTCAGCGGGGTCGGGCCGCTGAGGTCGACCCCGTCGATCGCCGCGACCCGCACCGGCGTGCCGTTAACCGTGAGGGACCGCGGACGGCTGTCGGTGGACGGATTGTTGTCGGTGTTGATCAGGCGCAGCCGCACCGGCGTGCCCGGGGCGATCTCCTGGCGTTGCAGCGTGTCACTGGTGCCGAAGGAGACGATGTTGTCGTCCGGCGTACGCCACTCGTGCGCCATCACGACGACGTCACGCTCGCCGGGTGGTGGGCCGTCGCGCGGCTCGACGATCAGCGCGCCGAACAGCCCTCGCCGGATCGCCTCGAGCGGGTTCTGATGCGTGTGGTACCAGAATGTGCCGACCTGCTCGGCGATGAACCGGTAGGTGAAGCTGCCGCCCATCTCCACCGCGTTCTGGGTCGCGCCGGCCACACCATCCTCACGGTTGGGCACGTCGAGGCCGTGCCAGTGCAGGGTCACGTTCTCGTCGGGGATCTCGTTGTGCAGCGTCACCTCCACGAGGTCGCCCTCGCGGACCCGCAGCTCCGGCCCCGGGGACTGACCGTTGTACGTCAGGGCCTTGATCTCGGTGCCCGACGACAGCCGTACCGTGGCGTTCTTCGCGGTCAGGGTGAAGGCCTTGTTGGGCTTGCCGGTCTGTGGCCCGCGCAGGTCGTCGACGGAAACCCCACCGTGACCACCGTGGCCGAACGAGGGGCCGCCGCCGTAGTCGACGTTGTCGTGGGACGTCATGCTCATGCGGTCGGGCAGCCTGCTGCTCTGGGCCACGTAGGCGATGCCGGCGGCGACGACGAGCACCACGACGGCGGTCTGCGCGGTGGCGCGCAGGGCACTGGCCCGTCGGCCCCGGCGGACGAAGTCGGTCGCCGTGGCGGCCCGCAGGCGCCGCCCCTGCCAGAACCACAGCACCAGCACCGAGAGGAGGATCGGCGCGGCGTGGGTCGCGATGTCGTCGAGGTACGAGGGGACCGGACGCGACACGTACGCGAAGTAGACGCCGACGACCGTCGCCACGGCCGTCACCTGGACCGGAACGACGAATCGGGGATCGGCGGCGGCGGAGCGCGTCGCCACGTCGAGCGGTGCGTCGTCGCGGTTGGCCAGGGCGCGCAGGCCCGGCACGGTCCAGACGGCGACGGCCAGCATCGGCAGCAGCAGGAGCGGCATCTGCACGATCACCCGGTTGTCGGCGAAGATCCAGTCGACGGCGAGCATCAACCCGATCGCGACGCACTTGACGACCAGCACCACGAGCGCGGCGACCAGCAGGCGCAGCAGCCGGCGGGCGCTTTTCCGCAGTGCCTCGGGCGTGGGCCGCCAGGCCAGCCGTGTGGCGAGGATCGCCGCGGCCAGCCAGATCAGGAAGAGGACCCCGGCCAGGATCCCATCGGCGTTCTCTCCGACCTCAAACATGACGCCAACATACGGAAGGTGTGCGACACATGGCATCCGGTGACGACCGACCAGGGTGTACGGCGATCGCCGTAGCCGGAATCCCCGGCGAAACAGGGGCCGTAGCTAGCTGCCGGGCGCGACGAGCCCCGTCTGGTAGGCGAGCACGACGAGTTGCGCGCGGTCGCGGACGCGCAGCTTGACCATGGCCCGGTGGACGTGGGTGCGGGCCGTGGCGGGGCTCATCGACAGCCGACGCCCGATCTCCTCATTCGTCAGCCCGTTGGCCACCAGGCTCATCACCTCCCGTTCGCGGTCGGTCAACACCGCCAGCCGGCCGCCGTCGACCGGTGCCGGCGCGACCTTGCTGACGAACGCGCTCACCAGCCGACTCGTCACCCGCGGCGAGATCAACATGTCCCCGCCGGCCACCACCCGCACCGCCTGGCGCAGCTCATCGGGCTCGATGTCCTTGAGCAGGAACCCGCTCGCGCCGGCGCGCAGCGCCTCGAAGACGTACTCGTCGAGCTCGAAGGTGGTCAGGACGATGACCCGCACGGCGGGGAACCGCTCGACGATCGCGGCCGTGGCCTTCACCCCGTCGAGCACGGGCATGCGCACGTCCATCAGCACGATGTCGGGTCGGGTCGCGGCGACCATCTCGACGGCCTGGGCGCCGTTGGCCGCCTCACCGACCACCTCCAGGTCGTCGCTGTGGTCGAGCAGGCCCCGGAAACCGGCCCGCACGAGGGTCTGGTCGTCCGCCAGCACCATCCGGATCGTCACGCTGTCTCCTCCACCTCGACCGGCAGCCGCGCGGCCACTCGGAACCCCCCGCCCTCCGGCCGGGGCCCGGCCTCGAGCGAGCCGCCCGCGGCCGTGGCCCGTTCCCGCATGCCGGCCACCCCGTGCCCCCGCTGGCTCGCGCCGGCCCCGACCCCGTCGTCGACGATCTCGACCGTGACGGCGCCACCCGCGTAGGTGATGGTGACGTCGACGGTCGTCGCCTCGGCGTGTTTGACCGTGTTGGTGATCGACTCCTGCACGATCCGGTAGACCGACAGCGCCACCTCCGGCGGAATCGGGCGCGGGGTGCCGACAACGCCGGAGCGCACCTTCACGCCGGCCTGTTCGGCGACCGCGTAGACGCGGGCCAGATCGGGCACCTCCCCGGCGTCGCGGAGCATGCCGATCGCCGCGCGGACCTCGTGCATCGCGTCGCGGGCCGCACCCCGGATGCTCCGCAGCGCGGCCCGCGCCTCGGCCGGCTTGCTGTCGAAGATGTCGTCGGCGAGGCTCGCCTGCACACTGATCGCGGCAATCGTGTGACCGAGCACGTCGTGGACTTCGCGGGCGATGCGGAGCCGTTCCTGGGCGACCTCGTGTTGACGTTCCTGGCGCATGACGGCGAGACGCTGCTGCGCCTCGGCCAGCCGGATCCGACGGGTACGGATCGTCTCGGCGAGCAGCACCACGGCCGCGAGCAGCGAGCCCTCTTCGAGGGTGGCCGAGAGCGCGGGGAAGAAGCCCTCGCCGAGCAGCGAGTACCGCATGATCAGCTCAAGGACGACGAAGAACCCGGCGACGACGAGCGCCCAGGTGAACCGGCCGGCGGCCGCGACGGAGAAGAGGGCCGCGGCCAGCGGGAGAGCCGGCGGGATGCCGGGGTACTCGAGCGCGTAGTAGATCATCAGCGCGGTGACCGAGCCGACGAGCACCAGCAGCGGCCAGCGCCGCCGGAAGACCAGCAGCAGCCCGATCGCCGCGCCGATCGCGTAGGCGCGCGCGTCCGGCGGCCGGGCGCCGGGCTCGTTGGCGACTCGGATCGCCACCGCGACGACGGCCGCGACCACGATGCCGAGGACGACATCGATCGCGATGCGGCGGATGGCCGGGGTCATGTCCGCAACGGTACGACGCGCGCACGGTCCGTTAGCGAGGGCCCCTTCCTGACCCGGAAACCGTCAGCAAGGGGCCCGTCCCTTCAGGCTCGGCGAAGCGTGAGGAGGGTCTGCCCGGTGGGGATCACCGTGCTGCCGTCCACCTGGAGCCCGGCCTTCTCGCCCAGTTCGGCGTACTCGCGCCAGGTCCTCGCCTTGCCGGCCATCAGCGAGAGGAGGCGCAGGTCCATCTGGGTGATGAACATCAGCCGGGCCGGGTCGTCGGGGAAGTTGTCGTTCTCGTCCTTCACGAGGATCTGCACGATCAGCACCTTTCCGGTCGTGCCGATCGCGTCCGCCGCCCGCTGGAGGATCTTCTCGGCGGCGCTGTCGTTCCAGTCGTGCAGAACGTTCGACAGGATGTAGACGTCGGCGCCGGCCGGGAGCGGGTCGAAGATGCTCCCGCTGACGACCTCGGCGCGGTCGGCGATGCCGGCCGCCTCGAACCGGGCCCGGCCCTGCTCGACGACGCCCGGCAGGTCGACCACGGTGCCGCGCAGGTGCGGTTGGGCCTTGAGGATCTCGGTGAGCAGGGCGCCGGTGCCGCCGCCGACGTCGATGACGTGGTTGACGGCCCTCCAGTCGTAGCCCTGGACGACCTGGTCGAAGTAGCTCGCGTGGGTGGCCATCAGCGCGCCGAACGACGTGGCCCGGTCGGGGTTGGTGGCCAGGTCGTCCCAGAACTCGATGCCGTAACGCACCGGGTACGCCGCGTCACCGGTGCGGATCGAGTGGGTCAGCGAGCTGAACGTGCCCTCGATCCGGCCGGCCATCGAGTCGACGTCGAGCCAGGGGCGCTGGGCGGCGGGGTGGTCGGTCTTGAGGAACTCGGCGGCTTCCGTCAGGGCGTACACCCGCGGCTCGGTCTCCTTGAAGACGCCACGGACCGAGAGGTAGCGCAGCAGCCGGTGCAGCGCGTCGGGATTGGCCTTCGTCGCCGCGGCGAGCTCGTCGAGCGTGGTGGTGCCCGCGGCGATCAGGTCGGCGAGGCCGAGCGTCGCCGCGGCCCGCACTGCCCACGGCGTGATCGTGTCGGTCAGCGAGTAGAGATTGACCCGATTTTCCGTCATGGCGGCGAGCTTCGACGACGGCGCTCGAGACCGGCTCGAAACCGCGTCGATCGACCCGTTCTCCAGCAAGGTTCGAGTGGCCCGACGCAGGCTGCGCCTGTCACGGCCGCCATGCGAAGGGGACACGATGGGCGCCAGCCACCAGGAGCGCGGAGCGATCGAGGTCATTCAGGACCTCATGCAGCAGAAGTGGGTCTACGAGCTGTTCGGCGAGATCGGCGCGCGCCAGGGTGCCTCGGCCGCGCACGTCGAGCAACTGAGGGCGGTCGACGCCGCCGCGCACGTGTTCTGGCCGTTCCAGGCACCGCCGTTTCCGGTCATCGCGGCCACCGCGAACGGATCGACACTGACCGACATCGACGGCAACACCTACCTCGACTGCCACATGGGGTACGGCGCTCAGGCGCTGCACGGTCACAACCCGGCCCCGGTCGTGGACTTCGTCCGCGAGCGGCTCGGCAAGGGCACCGGCAACGGCTACACCAACGCGTTGGAGCTGGAACTCGCGACGCTGCTGCGGGAGATCCTCCCGCACAACGAGAAGTTCGCCTTCCAGCACTCGGGTACGGGTGCCACCCAGTCGGCGATTCGGCTCTGTCGTGCGTTCACGGGGCGGCGGATGGTCGCCAAGTTCGAGGGCACCCTCCACGGGTCGCACGACCTGGCGGTCCACAACACCGCGCCCTGGTATCACGGGCACCCCGCGGTGCCGTTCCCGGAGATCGGCAAGGACGGCATCCCGCTGGTGTCGGCGTTCGCCGGTGTCACCCCGGCCGAACCGCGCGACCTGCTGATCCTGCCCAACGACACCGCGCTCGCGGTTGAGTTGATCGAGCGTCACGCGGGCGAGTTGGCCTGCATCCTCGCCGAGCCGGCCGCGTCGTCGTTCCCGTTCGAGGAGACGACGATCCCGATGATCCGTGAGGTGGCGGTGGCTGCCCGGCGGCTCGGGGTGCCGTTCATCCTCGACGAGGTGCTGACGGGCTTCCGATCGGGGCTCGGCGGCGCCGCGCAGAAGTTCGACATCCCGACCGACCTGGTCACCTACGGCAAGGTGATCAGCGGGCTCGGGCTGCCGCTGTCGGCGATCGGCGGTCGGGCCGACATCCTCGACATCTCGCAGACCAGTGGGCAGTCGTGGACCGACTTCGGCCAGAAGACCGGCCTGCAGGGCAGTCACACCGGCAACTACCTGTCGGTGGCGGCGTCGCTGGCCACGCTCCAGCTGCTCCGCGACAAGGGACCCGCCTACTACACCGACCTGAAGACCAGGATCGACCGGGTTCAGGCACGGCTGGCGGCGTTCCGGGCGGCCGAGGGGATTCCGCTGCGCATGGTGGGGTTCGGCGACTACATCGGGTGCTTCCAGTTCCTCCCGGAAGACTCCTACACCGACTACCGGGACTACTCGCGGGCGCTCAACCCGGCGACGTTCATCCTCACCCTGCTGCTGCGCAAGCGCGGCATCTACACGCTGGGCATGCCGATGTTCTTCGCCGGCGGCGCCCACAGCGACGCCGACGTCGACCGGCTCACCGACGCCGTGCTGGAGAGCACGCTGGAGCTTCGCGCCAACGACTTCCCCTTCGAGCTGGCGTGGCCGGCGACGTCGGAATGGGGCGCGGATTCCTCCGACTGGTAGCCGCCGTTGCGTCACCGGGCCCGGGTCAGCTGCTGACCCGGGCCCTCCTCATGTGCCGTACATGTCCTACGCAAATAGCCGTACTTGACTATTCGTATGCGACAGCGTGTAGTCGGATGGGTGGGTCCGCTATCGACCCCCGTCCAACATCAGGAGGAACGCGATGACGGAGAGCTGGACCGACGAACACAGCGCGGCACCACCCAATCCGCGCCGATGGCTGGTCCTGGCCGTCGTTCTGGCCGGGGCGTTCATGATCCTGCTGGCTACGACGATCGTCAATGTGGCGATCGCACCGATCCAACGCGACCTCCAGTCGACCTACACGGCCATGGAGTGGGTCATCGCCGGCTACGCGCTCGGCTACGGCCTGCTGCTCATCCCGGCCGGCCGGATCGGCGACCGGTTCGGCCACCGCAAGCTGTTCCTCATCGGCGTCGCGGGGTTCACGCTCGCCTCGGCGGCGTCGGCGCTCGCGGCCACCCCCGGCCAGCTCATCGCGTTCCAGGTGGTGCAGGGCATGATGGCCGGCATCCTCAACCCGCCGGTGCTGGCGCTGATCCAGACCACGTTCCCGGCGAAAGAGACCGGCAAGGCCTACGGCATCTACGGCGCGATCGGCGGCATCGCGACCGCCAGCGGCCCCCTCCTCGGCGGCCTGCTGATCGCGTGGGACCTGGGCGGTTGGGACTGGCGGCCGGTGTTCCTGCTCAACGTACCGATCGGCCTGGCCACGTTCGTCGCGGCGCTGATCCTGGTGCCCGAGTCCCGAGGCCGCCGCGGCGGGCTCGACGTGATCGGCATGCTGCTCGTCTCGGTCGCCGTCCTGCTGCTGGCCATCCCCCTGGTCGAGGGGCAGCGACTGGGCTGGCCGGCCTGGACGTTCGTCTCGATGGCGGCGGCACTGCCCGCGTTGGCAGCCTTCGCGGGCTGGGAGTTGCGCCGCGCCCGACGCGCCCAGGTCCCGCTGGTGAGCATGCGCCTGTTCGCCCACCGTTCGTTCTCCGCCGGCGTCGGTATCAGCCTCTGTTACTTCGCAGGCTTCATCGGCCTGCTCTTCGCGCTCTCGCTGCACCTGCAGATCGGCCTGGAGAAGTCGGCTCTGACGACGGGTCTGATCCTGCTGCCGTTCTCGTTCGGCACGTTGGTCGGCGCGGCCATCTCGGACAACGTCGCCCGTGCGCTCGGCCGCGGCGTCCTGATGCTCGGCGCGGGCATCGTGATCGTGGGCATGGTGGGCATCATCGCGACGATCCACTGGTGGGGCTCCGGCCTGGAGCTGCTGCCGGCCCTGCTCTTTGCCGGCTTCGGCTCGGGCCTGGTGATCGCGCCGAGCGTCGAGATCGTGCTGGCCGGCGTGCCCTGGCAGGACGCGGGCGCGGCCAGCGGTGTGCTCGGCACCGCACAGCGTCTCGGCCAGGCGATCGGCGTCGCGGTGGCGGGCGTGGTCCTCTTCGGGACGCTCGGTTCCTACTCGGCGACGGCGGCGGAGAAGGCGAGCCCGGAACTCCAGGCGTCGCTGGTGGCCGCCGGTCTGCCGCCGGCCGAGGCGAGCGCGGCGACGACAGCGTTCGCCGACTGTTTCATCCGCCAGTCGCGCGCGTCGGACCCGACGGCCACACCGCCCGGCTGCGAGGACTCGGCGCCAGGTCCGGTCGGCGCGGCCTTCGACGACGCGGCCACGTCGGCGCTGGAGACCAACTTCAACCGCGCGGTCCAGTGGACGGTCGGCGCCGTCCTGGTCGGCGTGATCCTCACCTTCCTGCTCGTCTACCTGCTGCCCCGCCGACCCGAAGAGCCGTGGGCCCAGGCGAGCAAAACCGACTGGATCGTCACCACCGAGCCCGAGCCCGCGCAGTGACAGCGCGCCAGCCCCGGCACCACAGCGGCGACCGGGGCCGGGGCTGGCGCCGTCACGAGGTGGTCATCGATGTCGGCTGGTTGGCCATCAGCTTGGGCAGCTGGTCGAGCAGCTCGTCGTGCCAGGCGAGCTCGGTACGGAGACGGAGCTCGGTATGACGGAAGGTCGTCCACTCCAGACCGCGAATGTGCGGTGCCGCGAGCTCACGGAGCGCGAGCCACGAGTCGAGCTGCGCGGCGAGCGCCTTCCGACGCTCGACGATGATGGCGCGGAGCGCTTCTTCGTCGAGGTCGATCACGTTCTGCAGGGCCAGGTCGACCGGGTCGTGACGAAGCTTGGTGTCACGCAGCGCCTCGTCGCGGTGGTCGATCAGCTCCGCCGCACCGGCCGGGGTGAGCGCGTAGATCGTGCGGGCGGGCCGGTTGCCCTCCTGCTCGGTACGGACCGCCTCGATGACGCCCTCGACCTGCATCCGGTGCAACGCGCCGTAGAGCGAGCCCGGTTTGACGTCGCTCCACAGCTCAGTGCGGTCGACCTGCGCTGCCCGGCGGATCTGGTGCCCGTGCATGGGGCCGCCACGTGCGAGCGCTCCGAGTACGAACAGGCGAGTGCTATTCACGGCATTAGTCGAACACGAGTGCCCGTTTGCGGGCAAGTTACCCACAGCAGTCCTCGACCAGCCCGCTATCCACCGTGAAACGTCGGGTCGACGCAGAGCCTGGGCAGGACGATCAGCGAAGCCGCGATGGCCCGGTTGACCGCGTCGATCCGCGACACCGCGCCGAGTTTGGCGAAGATGTTGCGCAGGTGCCGCTTGACCGTCGCCTCGGACAGGCAGAGCCGGCCGGCGATCTGGGCGTTGCTCATCGCCTGACCGACCAGCTGCAAGACCTCGCGCTCACGGTCCGACAGCGTGCTGTGCACCGGCCCTTGCACCTGGGTCAGGCTCTCGCGCGACACCGCCAGCATCACCGGCGCGTCATCGGCGCGGGCACCGCGGATGGCCGCCACCAGCTCCTGGCGCGTCGAGTTCTTCAACAGGTAGCCGCAGATGCCGAGGGTCAACAGCTCGCGCAGCAGGGCCGGGCCGTCGAACATGCTGAGAATGATGACTCGGCTCGCTGGCGCGACGTCACGGATCCGACGGACCGTGGTGGTCACCCTGTCACCGGGGATCTGCACGTCGAGCAGCACGATGTCGGGCTGCCGGACGCGGATCTCGTTGATCGCGGCACAACTGTCGCCGGCCTCACCGACGACCACGAGGTCACGCTGAGCGTCGAGGATCTCCCGGAGGCCGTCGCGCACCACGACGTGATCGTCGACGAGCACGATGCGGGTCGGCTCGATCATCGTGGCGGTCACCGGCCGACCCCCGCCCCGACGGCGAGCAGCGGCACGACGAGCTCGACCGAAACGCCCTGACGGCCTGCCGCCCGAACGGCGAGACGACCACCGACGGCGGCTGCCCGCTCGGCCATCGCGCGCATGCCGGAGCCGTCGCGCGCCGTCGCGGGGTCGAAACCCACCCCGTCGTCGGCGACTGTCGCCCGCAGCTCGTGCGGTGTGATGTCGACGACCGCGCGGATCACTCGCGCGTCGGCGTGCGCGACCGCGTTACGCAGTGCTTCACGGACGACCAGGAACACCTCGTCGAGCACCTCGGGCGGCACCCACGACTCGTCGCCGTTGATCTCGGTGTGCAGACGTGTCCCGCCCGTCTCGACGGTCGACAGGAAGTTGGCCAGCGCCTCGTCGAGTGACCCGAGCGGCTGAGAGAGCCGCAGGTCGGCGATGAGCACACGCAGGTAGCCGACCGCGTCGTGGAGTGACTCACGGGCGATCACCACCCGGCGGTCGACGTCCTCGTTGCGCCGTTCCTGGGCGAGCTCGTGGGCCTCCAGGTTGCGGTACGCCGCGCTGAGGCTGTGACCCAGCCGGTCGTGCAGCTCGCGCGCGATCAGTGAGCGTTCCGCGATCTGCGCCTGGTGGACCTCGTTCATCAGGCCGGCGGCGTAGCGCGAGCTCGAGTCGAGCAGCCGGGTCAGGGTCGTGCGGGTGAGCGCGTCGGCGACCAGCGCCAGCACCGCGCTCTGGTTGGGCTGACCGCACATCTGCTCCAGTGCGTCTGCCAGCACGATGTCGGCCAGCGCGATGACCGCGCGGAAGCACTCGCGAGGGTGCAGTTCGACGGCGTCGGCGCAGACCGTCGGCGGCGGTGTCGACAGTGGATCGGTCGGCGCGCCACGAAGCTCGGCCAACGCCTCCCGGACCAGGACGTCGGCCTGCGTTGTGTAGCTGTCGATCAGGTCAGCGGCCGCGGCGAGGTCGTCACTCGCGGCGGCGAGACGCTGACGGTAGGCGGCAAGAATCGGTTGACGCCTGCGTTCGAGAACCTCGGCAGCGGTCCTCCGCAGCGCATCGTTTCCAACAACCATTGCGGATCCCCCGGTGTGTGCCTTGTTGCTCCCCAGGTGCGGGCACGAACGCTCCCCCCAGCGCCGGCTGCCCACCGTGTCGTCGACCCCCCCGTTGCGTGGACGACAAAGCACTCAGATCGGATCGGCCTTCTACGAGTTGTCACAGCCGATTACTCGCACGAGTCTACGGTCTCACCGCGCGCCGTTGGAAGCATCGAAGCTTAGCTTTTGGTAGTCGCACCAAAACTTAAGGTGAAATCCAGACTTTGCCGCTATCAGCTTTCGACGGCGCGTCGAGCGATCTCCGCGACAGTTCACCGAAACCTCGACCACCAGGAGTGGAGCGACCAAATGGTGAGCAGACGCAACGTCATGAAGGCCGGGGCCACCGCGGGGGCGGCCGCGCTGGTCACGACCACTGCCGCGGCAGCGGCCCACGGGTCCACCCCACCCGCGACGCCAGCCCACGGCACCCACACCGGCCACGGGGCGACAGCCCACGTCGCGGCCGCCGCCGCCCCGTTCAGTGTCCGGATGCCGATACCGCCCGTGCAGCAACCGATCGCCTCGGTAGCGAACACCGACTTCTACCTCCTTTCCACACGTAAGGCTCAAGCGGAGATCCTGCCCGGGACGCGCACCGACGTGTTGACCTACAACGGGCTGTTTCCCGGCCCGACGTTCCGGGTCAGGACCGGCCGGCTCGCGGTCATCGCCCACACCAACCACCTCGACATGCCGACCGCGGTCCACGTGCACGGCGGTCACACACCGTCGAGCAGCGACGGATTCCCCACCGATGTGCTGGAGCCGGGCAAGAGCCGGATCTACAGCTACCCCAACAAGCAGCGG
The DNA here is from genome assembly GCF_004217135.1 of Micromonospora violae. Classification (NCBI taxonomy): domain Bacteria; kingdom Bacillati; phylum Actinomycetota; class Actinomycetes; order Micromonosporales; family Micromonosporaceae; genus Micromonospora; species Micromonospora violae. The sequence continues at coordinate 6,276,653 of NZ_SHKK01000001.1, read as the reverse complement.
GCGGCCACGCTCTGGTACCACGACCACGCCCACCACATGGAGGCCGAGCATGTGTTCCGCGGGCTCGCCGGCTTCTTCCTGATCGACGACCCGGACCAGGCGGAGCTTCGGCTGCCGTCCGGCAACTACGACATCCCGATCATGTTGCGCGACGCCCGGTTCGCCGACGACGCGAGCCTGGTCTTCGAACACGACGACTTCCAGTTCCGCAACACGATCCTCGCCAACGGCAAGCCGCAGCCCTACTTCCAGGTGGCCGCCCGCAAGTACCGGCTGCGTTTCGTGAACGCGTCCAACCTCCGTACGTTCACCCTGCGGCTCGGCAACGACGTCGAGGTCGCCCAGATCGCGAGCGACGGCGGGCTGCTCGCCGGGCCGACGCCGATCCGCTCCTGGAGCCTGACGCCCGGTGAGCGGATCGAGATCGTCGTCGACTTCGGCGCGTTCCCGATCGGCAGTCAGGTCTTCCTCGACGACGTCGAGGCCGGGCCGGTCCTGCGCTTCGACGTCAACCGGGCCGCCGCCGACAGCAGCCGGGTGCCGGATCGGCTGAGCACCATCCCCACACTGCCGGCGGCCACGAAGGAGCGGGCATTCACCCTCAACCTCAACCCGTCGACCGGCCAGTTCCTCATCAACGGGAAGACATTCGACGCCGACCGGGTCGACACCGAGATCAAGCGGAACACGACCGAGGTGTGGACGGTGACCAACGGCGACACGCTCTTCGGAATCCCGCACAACTTCCACCCGCACCTGGTCCAGTTCCGGGTGCTCAGCCGCAACGGCCAGCCGCCCGCGCCGGGCGAGGCCGGGATGAAGGACACCATCGCGGTGGGGCCGGGCGAGACGGTCCGACTCCAGGCGACATTCGGGCCGTACCTTGGGCGGTATGTCTACCATTGCCACATGATCGACCACTCCGCGAGTGGGATGATGGCACAGATGAAGATCGTTCCCTGACCCGGAGAAAGGTGTCTTGTGCCCTCCGCAGAGAAGACTGTGCAGATCGGACGGACTCCTGAGGCCGTCTTCGCCTTTCTCGCCCGTGGCGAGAACGACGCGCGCTGGCGCCCCAACGTGCTCGACGTCGCGCGGGTTTCGGGAGAGGGGGTCGGCGCCCGCTACAGACAGGGGCTCAAGGGCCCCGGTGGGAGCCGCATCCCGGCCGATTACGAGGTGACCGAGTTCGAGCCGGGGCGGCGTCTGGCCTTCCAGGCCACCGGCAGCGTGGTGCGTACCCAGGGCGAGTACACGCTCGCGCCGTCCGACGGCGGCGGCACCGCGCTCACCCTGAAGTTGGCGTGGCAGCCGAGTGGGCTGTCGCGCTTCCTCGGCCCGGTCGTCGGCAAGACGTTCGAGGAGGAGATCGCCGCCCTCGACGCCCTCCGCGACCTGCTGGAGAGCGAAGCCTGAGCAGAGGGTGAGTCGGTAGCGCCGGCGGGTGTCAGCCGCGGGCCCGGAGCCAGGAGGCTCCGGGCCCCTCATCCTGCCCCGGTCAGGGGCTGGTGCAGCTGACGTTGCTGGGTGCGGTCGCACCGTTGCCCGTGGCGGTGAAGCCGAACGTGGTCGACGCGTTCGGGTTCACCGTGCCGTTGTAGGGGGCGTTCCGGACGGTGACGCTGCCGGTGGTGCCCGTGTTGACGCCACTCCACAGGCTGCTGATGGCCTGACCGCTGGCCAGGGTCAGGCCCACGGTCCAGCCGTTCAGGGGTGCGGTGGAGTTGTTGGCAACTGTCACCTCCGCCTGGAAGCCGCCAGGCCAGGTGTTGAGCGTCCGGTAGGTGGCCGCACAGGCACCTGGCTCGCCGGTCGGCGGCGGGGTGGTCGGCGGATCCGTCGGCGGGTCCGTGGGCGGCGGAGTCGTCGGAGGCGTCGTCGACTCGAACTGGCTGAAGAACCTCCAGATCTCACCCGAGGTCCAGGTGCGCGAGTCGTTGGGGCTGCCCGACCCGTCGACCGGGCTGGGGGTGTGGTCCCCGTCGAACGCCGCCCACTGCACCGGGTAGCCGGCTCGGCAACCCGAGTAGGCGGTGGTGATGTGGGTGAGGCTGCCCCGGCTCGGTTCGCGCGGGCTCTGCGCGGTGCACCCGTTGTTCCGCACGAACGTGTCGCGCAGCTGCCGACCCTGGGAGATGTTCAGCACGCTGTCGTAGATGCCGTGGATGCCGAAGTACGCAACGGGCTGGGTGCCGCCGTTGCATCCGCTGAGGTTGGCGCCGGATATGACCGTGACGGCGCGGATGACCGTGGGCCGGGCACAGGCCACCGCGTAACTCATCGCCCCGCCGTAGCTCCAGCCCAGCGCGAAGCGCTGGGTGGTGTCCACGCACAGGTCGTTCTCGATCTGGCGGGAGATGTCGTCGAAGAGGGTCAGGTCCCGACCGTTGGTGTTGGCCCAGCCGGCGTTGAGACCCTGCGGAGCGACGAAGATCGCGCTGTTGTTCGACAGCGGCTGGAGGCCGTAGTAGCCGGCCGAGGTGACGTTGTTGGCCGAGCCGTTCAACCAGTGGAAACCGAAGATCAGTCGGTAGGGGCGGTTCCGGTCGTACCCGTCCGGGATCCGCAGGTTGTACGTACGACTCTGTCCGCTGCTCTGGATCGTCCGCGTCCCGCTGGCGAGGGTGGGGGCCTTGCCGCAGCCGGCGGTCGCCGCGAGGGTGCCGTTGGTGGCGGCCACCGCCGTCGCGCCAAAGCCGCCGCTCAACACGCCGCCGGTGGTGGCCGCGAGGAGAAGCGCCGCGGCCGCGATGGATGGGAGGAAGAACCTACGTCTCAGCATTGCTTGGGCTCCTTGCCGTTCGGCGTCTGGTGCTCGTGACTTGGCAGCGGCACAAGGCGATGTGCAGCTGCCACCCGTCGGCCCGGACTGCCTGCGGTGGAGCGTCGGAAGCTGGGTCTGCGGCCGGCGCGACATCGACTGACGACCAACAATGGTCGCCTGGCATCGACGGGGCCCGGACTGGTCACCGACCGGCTCAGGTGACCGGGAGTGCGCCCTTCACTCCGGATGAAAGATAGCATGTTATCGATAACACACCGAGCCGATCGAGCCCTCCAGGCTCACCTGCCGAGCGGCCGGCCTGCCCATTCGGCGGCAACTTCCCGCAGGTCACCGATGATGAAATGCGGCGGTTCGTGCAGGAGGAAGTCGCGGTGGCTGATGTTCCAGGCGTACGCGCCGGCCATGGCGAAGGCCAGCACGTCGCCCACGCCGATCGGCCCGGCGGTGCTGGAGAAGGACAGCACGTCCTTCGGGGTGCAGAGCTGCCCGACCACGGTGACCGGCCCACCGTCGGTACGGGGACCGGCGGCACCGCGTCGCCGGTGCACGGTGAACGGCTGAGCGTGCCCCTTCGCGGCCGGTGTCCGCAGATGGTGCGTCCCGCCGGCCACCACCACGAACCACTCGCCGTAGGAGCGCTTCACGTCGATGACCTCGGTCAGGTACGCCCCGCAGTGGGCCGTGACCGACCGGCCCGGCTCGATGCGCAGCCGCACACCTGGGTAGCTGTCCAGGACGTCCGCCAGGGCCAGGCCGTAGCCCTCCCAGTCGAACCGCGCGTCGGGGTCGGTGTAGTCGACAGTCATACCGCCGCCGACGTCGACCTCGGCGGCGTCGACCTCGGCCACCGCCCAGTCGACCACCGCGGCGGCGACCGTCGCGGCGAGCGGTGCATCCAACCCGCTGGCCAGGTGGGCGTGGACTCCGCGGACGTCGACGCCGGCCGGCGGGCGGCGGGCACACCCGACGGCGTCGGCCGGGTCCATGCCGAACGGGCTGGGCCCACCGCCCATGACCAGGCTCGCGCCCGGCGCCTCGACCGGCAGGTTCACCCGCAGCAGCACCTGAGCCGACCGGCCCGTGGCGGTGGCCAGCGCGCCGAGCCGGGCCAGCTCGGCGGGCGACTCGACGTGGATGCGGTGCACCCCGGCGTCGAGCGCGGCGGCGAGATCCGCGTCGGTCTTGCCCGGCCCGGCGTACGCGGCCGGCGCCCGTCCCGGCAGCACCTCGGCCAGCCTCCGCAGCTCGCCCCGGCTCGCGGCCTCGAACCCGTCGACGATCGGGGCGAGGGTTCGCAGCACACCGGGGTCCGGGTTGGCCTTGACCGCGTAGAGCAGCTCGACCGGCTGGGGCAACGCCGCCCGGACGGCTCGGGCCTGCCCGGCCAGCGCGTCGAGGTCGTGGACGTAGACCGGTCGGGTCATCGTGGCCCACCCATCGGGTTCGGCAGCGGCACGAACGGCGCGGCCCGGTCGGCGTCGCGCCGCCAGCGGACCAGCAGGTTCGCCTTGGCCGGCAACGGCTCCCCGTCGAGCAGCACGCGCAGCTCGACGGGATCACCGAGGTCGGCGGCGACCGCCTCGACGACGGTCCGCAGCTCGTGCCACAGCCGCCGCTCGATGCCCGGGTGCGCCTCGGCGAGAGCCCCGCTGATGCCGGCGAGATGGTTGACGAACAGGCAGTAGACGACCCGGCGGTGGGCGGCCCGGGGGTCGTAACGGACCTGCACCGGGACGCCGTCCGGCCAACCGCCCCACCGGTCGGCGTCCACCTTCACCCCCTCCAGGTCGCGCAGCAGCATGCGTACCGGGTGGCGATCCCGGTCGAGCACGACGACCACGTTCTGCAGGTGCGCCTCGTACACGACGCCGTGGCTGAGCCAGCTGTGCAGCACCGCCGGCACCAGCAGGCCGACGTACCCCCGCCACCAGGCCACCGGATCCGGTGTGACCAGCGGCGCGGCGGCCAGCGCCGCCGCCAGCAGCGGGGTGTCGCCGGGACGCAGGTGGGGGCGCAGTCCGGTGCGCACAATCGTCCCGTACGCCTCGTCCGCGCCGGGGGCGTCGACCGTGCGGTAGGCGGGCTCGGCGAGCAGCCGCACCCCGTCGGGCAGTGGCACCCGGGCCAGCAGGTCGGTCAGCGCCACCGCGCCGGTGAGCTCGTAGCGGGCGTTCTTGCGCAGACAGTTGGTGATCCGCACGTGCAGACTGGTCTTCACGAACAGGTCGGCCTCGGGGGCGTAGAGGGTGCGGACGCTCGCCGTTGGCCGCACCGGCGCACCGGCCGCTCCCAGCTGGCGCAGCCGTGGGTCGGTGGGCGGGATCAGCGACAGCTGCCAGGGGTGCACCGGCAGGACGCGGTGCCCGCGCGGGGGTCGTGGCGGGTCGAGGGCGGCCAGCAGCGGGTCGAACGGCCCGGCGTCGGCGGTCAGGTCGTCCGGTACGGCCAGCCAGTGCAGCCGGAACGCGGTGCGCAGCTCCGGCGCGTACGCCCGCCAGCTGGCCGGGTCGCCGCTGCGCCACTTCGGGGTGGGGTGGTGCGGGTGACCGAAGACCAGTGACTGCTCGGAGTCGACGTACGCGTCGATGGCGGGCTCACCGGTGGGGGTCGGATCCTCGGCCGGCCGGTCGGACAGCAACCGGGCCACCGTGTCCCGGCTGGCCCGGACCTGCTCGACGAACTCGTCGTTCGCCACGCCGGTACGGGTGGTGAGCTCCGCCGCGACCAGGGCGGCCAGCCCGTCCGCGTCCAGGTCTTCCCACCGTCCGCCGCCGGTCCTGCGTTGCACCGGTCCGGTGTAACGGTGCGCGCCGAGCGGCGAGGCGCGCGCGACCTCGCAACGCACGGTGACGTCGAGGTGCCGCAGCAGCAGCCGGACGGCACCGTCGACCACACTCGGGCTGCCGTCCGGCGGGGCCAGCTCGCGCAGCAGGCAGCCGAAGAGGGCGTGCGCGGCGGCCTGGTCGGCGACCTGACCGGTGTCGACGACCGGCCGGGAGCGCACCTGCGCGCTCGTCATCGTGTCTCCCGCAGATAGTTCGGGCCGGTACGCAGGTAGTACTTGTTGATGTCGGCGCAGCCGAGGCGGTGTTTGGGCAGCAGGGTGCCGGCGGTGAGCATCGCCTTGATGGGCAGGTGGGTGGCGTGCAGGACCCGCTCGGCGAACGTCCGCACCGCCGGTCCGTCGCCCCACCGGTCACCGGCGACGGCGAGCCGGGGCACCAGCGCGTCGGCGGGCGACGGCACGGGCAGCCCGCGCGCGGCCAGCGCGAGCAGCGGCGCGGCGGCGGCCAGGTGCAGGGTGATGGTGATGAACACGTCGGCCAACTCCTGCGGGTCACGCGCCCACATCCGGTCGTCGTGCAGGGCGAGCCCGCTCGGGCCGGCGTGCCGTGCGTCGAGCCGGGCGCCGTCGTTGTCCTTGTAGAGCAGGCCGGCCGCGCCGTCCGGGCGCACCAGCAGGTGGATGTTCTGCGGGTGCGCCTCCAGGGCGATCCCGTGGCGGAGCCAGAGGAAGACGTGCCAGTCGAGCAGCAGGTCCAGGTAGGACTCCAGGAGCGCCACGGGCCGGTGCGGGCTGATCCGTTCGAGGACGGTTCCCGCCACCGGGTCGGCGGCGGCGAGGGCCGCGACCGGCACGACCTGCACGCCGGCCAGGTCGCGCGGAAATCGGCGCAGCAGGAAACCGCGTCGCTCGTCGCCGTCGACGTGCGCCCAGGTGCTCTCGTCGGCGTGCCGGATCCGGCCGGCGAAGCGGGGTTCGGCGCTGGCGATCCGGTCGAGCAGGGCGGCGACCGCCGCGCCGTCGGCGAGCGACCCCGGTTGCAGCGTGCGTCGGTTGCGTGCGCCGAGACTCGCGGTCGGCAGCGGCAGTTTCAGATGCAGGTACGGGTCGTGGTCGAGCGCCACCGTCCGCATGGACAGGGTTGGCCGCACCGGGGTCACCGGCAGGTCGACCACCGGGAACGCCTCGCGGGCCACGGTGATCGGATGCGCTGGCAACAGCAGCCGGTCCGATCGCGGCGTACGCGGCCACCACGCCGGGAGCTCGCCCGTGAGCCGGACGTCCGCGGCGGGGGCGGCGTACCAGCGCAGCGCGAACCGTGGGGCGTGCTCCGGGGCGTACCGGAGCAGTTCGTCGTCGCGCAGACCGTGCCGGCACCGGTCGGTGGGGTAGACGGGGTGGCCGTGGTGGGCGGCGAGCACGTCGTCCAGGAGAGCCGCCGGCAGGCCGGTCGGGGTGACCGCGCGTTCGGCGGCCACCTCGGTGAGCACCCGTGGCCGGTTCCGCGCGGCGAGCCGTCGGGCCCGCAGGTCGGCGCGGCACTCGACGCCGAAGTCCCGCCAGCCGGCCTCGGCCTCGGCGTTGCCGTGCGGGGCGAGCAGCGTCAACAGCCCGTCGAGGGTTTCCGTACGCCGCGGGTCGCCGTCGCCGACCACCAGCAGCACCATCGGGGCGGCGCTGCGCAGTGCCTGCTGGAAGCCGTCCGCACGGACCGGAATCCGCAGCAGGCCAGCGGGGTGCGGCACCTGCCACCAGTCGGGTCCGTCCGCGCGGCCGGCGCTGAGCAGACCGAGGTGATCCTCGCGCAGCAGGGCGTCGAGCACCCGGGTGAAGACCTCCCGCTCGCAGTCGTCGTTCACTCGACGATGGTCCACTGGAGGTCGCCGCGGAGGGCGGCCAGCGACCGCCGGACGGTGCGCTCGTCGGGGCCGATCCCGTGCAGCACGGCGAGGTAGTCGCGGTTCGTGCCGGTGTGCTCGGCGGTGCGGCCCACCTCGCGCAGCGGATGGCAGCCCAGCCGGACGTCGCCGTGGACGGTGTCCAGCCGGCCCGGTGCGGCGACGAGACGGCCGGACCGGTCCGCGCAGACGTACTCGACCCGGGCGTAGCGGTCGACCGTGTCGGGGAGCCCGAGGGCGGCGAGTGGTTCGCCGAGGTGCAACCGGATGACGTACTCGAACAACGGCACACCGAGCAGGTCGGCGAGGATCAGGTCCATCCGGTCGCCGATGAGGCGGTAGTTCACCTCGATGAGCCGGATTCGGCCGGCGGAGATGACGTACTCGGTGTGGCAGGCGCCGAAGCCGACCCCGAGCGCGTCGAGCCGCTCCCGCAGCTGGGCGCGGGCCTGCGCGTCCGGGGGCGACCAGGCGAGACTCTCCTCGGTGAAGGTCGGTGGCGGGCCGAGGCCGGTATGCCACCCGCCCAGGTCGGCCAGCTCGGTGCCGTCGCCGAGGGTCTCGAAGGTCCGCAGCTCGCCGTCGAGGTACTCCTCGACCACCAGCGCCACCTCCGGCCGCCGGCTGCGGATCTCGGCGACCCGGACGACCAGCTCGGCGGGCTCGGTCACCAGGTACGCGTCCTCACTGGCCACCCCCTCGCGGGGTTTGACCACCGCCGGGAACATCCCGCTGGGCACCTCCGGCGCGGCGTGCGGGTCGATGGTGACGGTGCGTACCAGATCGAGGCCCGCCGCGGCGATGGCCCGGCGGGCCGCGGCCTTGTCCTTGCAGAGACGGGCGGCCTCCGGGTCCTTGCCGGGCAGGCCGAGCCTGCGGGCGGCGATCGCGGTGGCCTCCTGGAGGTGGTCGCTGTTGGACAGTAGCGCCACCGGTCGGGTCGATGCCGCCGCCGCGACCACCGCGGTCGCGTCGCGGACCGCGCACCGGGTGACCGGCACGTCCGTCGGCCATTCGGCGGGCCGGTCGGTCAGCACGGTGGCCGACAACCCGAGCGACGCCGCCGCCGGGAGAAACCCGTCCAGGACGGCGTCGGTGGGGTTGAGCGCGGTCAGGTAGAGCCGCATACCGCTTGTCACGCCACCGCCGGGACGCCGTCCGCCGCGGACTGCTCGCTCGGCGGGCCGGCGGTCGGGCCGGGCCGGCGTGGGAAGCGGCGCTGGTGGGCGAGGCCGAGGGCCACCCCGGCGGCCACCAGCACGATGGCCGCCACGGCGACCGCCGGATAGCCGACCCGGTCGGCCGCCGCGAGCCCGATGGACGCCGCCACGAACGAGCACACCAGGCCGAACGACGACAGGACGGTGAAGTCGGTGCCGCCGGTGTCGGGCCGGGAGTAGTCCATGTTGACCGTGTAGAGCACGACGTTGGCGATGGTGTAGGCCACCATGAAGCAGCAGAGCGCGGCGACCGTCCCGCCCAGCGGTGCCTGGCCGTTCATCAGCGGCAGCAGCAGCAGCGTGGACACGGTGAGCGCCCCACCGCCGACCACGAGCACACCGGCGCGCCCGAACCGCCCGATCCCGAGCCCCGCGACCAGACCCGCCACGATGGCCGGGGCGCTGGTCACCACACCGGTGACGACGCCGATCCGCCCCAACGACCAGCCGGCGTCGACCAGCGCCGGGGTGACCAGGGCGTACGCCATCCCCGCGCCGACGTAGACCAGCGGCACCACACCGAACGTCCACCACCGGCAGCCCGGCTGGCCGAACACCGACAGCAACGCCCGGTAGGCCGCGCCGACCCGTTCCACCCGATCGGTACGGGGAGGCTCCCGGAACCGCCACACCACCAGCAGACCGACCGCCGTCATGGCGGCCAGCAGACCGATCGCCGGCACCCAGCCGAACTGGTCGTAGACGAGGACGCAGGCACCACCACCGAGCAGGTTGCCGAGGTAGCTCGCGGCGACCTGGATGCCGTTGCCGGTCCCCCGGGCCGACTCGGCGAGCATCCGGACGGCGACGGCGTCCACGGCGATGTCCTGGGTGGCCGAGAAGAACACGTACGCGGCGCAGATCGCGATGATCGGGCCGAGCGCGTCGGCCGGGCTGGCGAACGGCAGCAGCGCCAGCAGGGCGAGCACCAGGGCGGTCTGGAGCACGAGCAGCCAGGAGCGGTAGTGGCCGCGGTGCCGTGAGCCGTACCGGTCGAGGATCGGCGCCCAGAGGAACTTGACGGGCCAGATCAGGCCGACGATCTGCAACAACGCCAGCGTGTCCAGCGAGGTACCGCCGTCGCGGAGGATGGCGGTGAGCCCGACGGTGATGAAGCCGACCCCGAGGTACTGGGTGACGTACAGCGCGGTCAGGGTGCCGAGCCGGCCCTTCATGCCGCTTTCCAGTAACCGAGGGAGGTCAGCCGCTCCTTGCCGACACCCAGCGTCCGCCGGATGTGTCGGGTGATGCCCCGGGTGGTGGCCGCCTCGCAGGCCACCCAGTAGTGGCTTGTGTCGCTGGCCGGCAGGGCGGCGCAGACCGTGTCGACGAGGTGTCGACCCGCGTCCCGCCGCGGCACCCAGGTGACGTCGTGGTGCGCCCGGGCCCGCAGTGCGAGCGCCTTCTCGCCCTCGTGGGCGTACTCCAGCCAGACCGTCGCCGGAATGTCGGCACCGGCGTCGAGCAGGCTGTTCACCGCGGGCAGGGAGGCCGCGTCGCCGACCAGGTAGAGGTGCTCGGGCGCGGGGTCGGGCAGCTCGAACGCGCTGCCCTGCACGGTCGCGCCGATGGTGTCGCCGACCGTGGCCGTGGTCGCCCAGCGGGCCGCGCAGCCGTCGTGGATGGCGAATTCGAGGGTGAAGCGGCCGGTGGTCGGGTCCGGGTCCACCAGCGTGTACGCGCGCTGGTGCGCCCGGCCGTCGTCGTCGAACCACAGCCGGATCCACATCGTGGGGTGCACCCCGCAGGTCTCCAACAGGCCGCCGCCGTCCAGGAGAAGCCGCTGGTAGTGCCCGTCGATCGACTCGGTGCTCAGGACGGTCAACCGAAAGTCCCGACCTCCCATGGCCTTGAGGACCAGGGCCTCCCAGTTCCGTTTCACGCACCCCTCCAGGTAAGGTCATCCTTGGTTAGGGGAGGTTAACCTAAGTTGCGCCCCGGATGGAACAGAGGACAGCGCCCGATGACGTACCAGGAGAAGATCGACGGTCTCGGCGAGCTGTCGTTGGTGACCGTGGACCCCGACCGGGACGCCGCACTCCTGCACGGCTGGGTGACCCTGCCCCGCAACTCCTTCTGGGGCATGGGTTCCCACAGCCTCGACGAGGTACGCGAGATCTACGCCTTCGTGGACAGTCTGCCCACCCACCACGCGTACCTGATCATGGTGGACGGGGAGCCGGTCGGCCTCTTCCAGAGCTATCAACCCGAGGCGGACCCGGTCGGCGAGCGCTACCCCGTCCAGCCCGGCGACGTGGGGATGCACCTGCTGCTCAGCCCCGACCGACGCCTCGCCCGCAGCCTCACCAACGCGGTCGGCCCGGCGGTGGCCCGCTTCCTGTTCCGCGACCCGGCCGCGCAACGGATCGTCGTCGAGCCGGACGTCCGCAACCACCTCGCCCTGCGCCGACTGGAGATTGAGGGCTTCACCTTCGACTCGGAGATCGACATGCCGGACAAGCGGGCCCAACTCGCGTTCCTGACCCGCGCCCGGTTCGCGGAGCGACACCCGACGCCGGCCTGACCAGCGGCCGTCAGCGGTCGGCGGCGCTTGGCGGCCGTCCGCGGCCGGCGACCGTCAGCGGTTCGCGACCGCCAGCGGTTCGCGGACGTCAGCGGTTGGCGTTCCAGAAGCCGACGAGGGTCGCGGTCCACCAGCCGATCTGCGAGATCGTGGCGGCGGCGACACCCGGCAGCAGGGCGGACCAGGGTGGGCGGCCCGGCACGGCCACGAGTCGGTCACGCACCCGGCCGAGGAACAGCCCGTTGATGCCGACCACCAGCACCGCGAGCAACTTGACCCAGACCAGCCCGGACGAGGTGTCGGGCCCCAGGGCCGCCCCGCTGGCGAGCAGACCCACCAGGCCAAGCCAGATGAGCAGGTGCGCACCGCGGGCGGCGGTCAGCACCGTGCCGAGCGGTTCCCGGCGCAGCACCCAGCGGAGGCTGAACCAGTCCACCGTCAGTACCGCACCGAAGCCCACCACCAGGCAGGTCAGGTGGCAGAAGAGGGCGATCATCCGCGCACCCGGCGAGAGCGCGACGTGCGGCGCGACGAGGACCGCGAGCAGCCACCCGAGACTGACCGCCACCACCGAGGCGACGGCCGCGCCACGACCGGCGGCGCGACGGTGGCCACCGCGCCACCCTGCCGTCGGTGCCGAGGCGACCGCGTCGGGCGGCGACCCGCTGCGGGGCCGGTGCGCCGCGCGCGGCATCGGGCGGGCGACGTCCGGCGCGACGGCCCGGCGCGCGGGGCGGGCCGCCCGCGCCGGGGGGCGAAGGTCGGTGTGCAGGTCAGACGTACGCATCGGTCGGTCTTCTGGACGGCATGCTCAACCGACCGGTACGGCGACGGGCGCGCCGGGCCGATTGTCCAGCGCGCTCAACTCGGCGGCCCGCGCCTTCTGGATCCGGCCGGCGATCGCCTTCAGCTCCGGACTCCCCCCGGCGTTCTGCGCACCTCGACACAGCACCACGGTCTGCGCGAGGTGCGCCCGGATCAGGGCGGCCGCCCGGGACGGCACCTCGGTGTCGGGCGCGGCACGTAACTCGGCGAGGTCGGCATCGGTGACCATGCCGGGCATCTGGTGCCCCTCGTGGATGTTCAGCTCGGGCATGTTGCCCGCGGCCAGCAGCCCTCGCAGGTCCCGCAGCTCCGCCTGGTGAGCCTGCCGGACCTCGCCGAAGAGGGCCCGCAACGACGGATCCGTCGGTCGGGTGTCGAGCTGGTCGATCAGCGCGAGCGCGCCCTCGTTCATCGGGATCAACAGTTGGATGAAGGCGTCGTCGGTGGCGTTGAGCACCACCGGCCCAGCCGGCACCGCAGCGGCCGGCACCGCTGCGGCCGACGACGCGGCGGCCGACGACGCGGCGGCCGACGACGCGGCGGCCGACGACGCGGCGGCCGACGACGCGGCGGCCGACGAGGCCATCGGCGCTTGGTCGGGGCGCTCGGCGCGGCCCCAACCCTGGGCCAGACCGACGGCCAGTGCCGTGGCGACCAGGGTCGCGACGACGCCGACCTTGCGCCCGACCCGGTGGCGAAGCCCGGGGCGCTCCGCCCTGATCGGCTCGTCGACCCCTTCTCCCCGGCTCAACGGGCGGCTTGCTCCCCGGCTCAACGGGCGGCCTGGAACGCGCGGCCGACAACTGTCGTCTCGGTCCCGGTGCTGAACAACCCGGACCGATCCTTGTCCGTGGCGGGTAGCCCGAACCAGGCGTACCGCTGGAGGTAGGAGAGTTGGCCGAGCATGGCGGTGGCCGCGGTGAGGAAGGCGGCCTGCTGCTCCTGGCTGGGAAACTGCGAACCGCCCCCGCCGAAGCGGATCAGCGCGAACTCGGTCAGCCAGATCGGCTTCCGGTACCGCTGGTAGACGGCCTGGAGGTACTGCCGGAGTTGGGCCACCGCGGTGGCGGTGGTGAAGTCGGCGCCGAACCAGTGCAGGGTGATGAAGTCCACCCGGTAGCCGCGGGCCTGGGCGCCGGTCATGAACCGGTCCAGCCAACCCTGCGGGTCCGGGCCGCCCCAGGCGACCGCTGGGCTGCCCAGCCTGCTGCCCGTCGCCATCAACTGCGGCCACAGGTCCAGCGCCTGCTCGACGGTCATGTTCGCCTGCTCGGCCAGGTCCGGCTCGTTGAAGGTGAGCAGGTACGGCCCGGCGGCCCTGGCCCGAGCCAACTCGGGGGCGGTGACGTTCTCCGCGCTGCGGATCATCGGCACGAACGTCGCGCCGCGCGGGGTGCTGATCCCCGGGTGTTGGGTGCCCCAGGTGTAGTACCAGCTGGCCTTGGAGTTCGCCAACGCCTGACTCGCCCCGGCGAAGTTCCACACCCCGACGCCCTTGCGCGTGGAGCTGACCACCGGTGTGACCGAGGGCTTCGACGAGGGCCGCACGCTCGGTGTGGGCGCGACGGTCGGGGTGGCGACGGCGGTGGGCGCCGCCGTGGGCGGAGCCGCCCACGAGGGCGCGGACGGATCGTCCGGCAGGATCACCACCGCCGTGGTGATGGCCAGGACGGCGGCGGCCACACCGGCGGCGAGGGACGGCACGAGGCCACGGGGCCGGTTCACCGCGAGGTCGACGACGCTCGGGCCGCCGCCCGCGTCGGTGGGCGCTCCGCCGGGTGGGGTCGCCCCGGCGGACGGCCCGACCGGCGGGCCCGGAGGCGCGACGGCCGGTGCGGCGGCTGCGGGGGCCGCCGCGCTCGGCAGGTGGGCGCCGAGGCCCGCCGGCAGCGGCAGCAACGGCAGGCCGGCGAGGAGCCGGTCGATCGGCAGCAGCGTGGTTCCCAACCGGTCACAGAACGCGCAGTCGCGGACGTGTCGAGCCAGGCGCTTGCGCCACAAGGGGCTCGGCGTGCCGTCCCAGTCAGCGGTCACGACGCCGAGGTCCGGGCAGCCCGGGCGGGCACGGAGGGCGCGTACGACGCCGCGGGCGCTCTGGATCTGCTCCTTCATCCGGTGGATCCGTACCGCGACGTGCCCGGGTGACAACCCGAGCGCGTCGGCGACCTCGTTGCGGGTGAGCTCGCCGGTCTCCTCCAGCCACCACAGTGAGAGCAGCTCCTGGTCGTCCGGGTCGAGCCAACGGGTCGCCTCGGCGACCTCGCGTCGTTGGTCGGTGAGGCCGAGCCGGAGAATCGTCATCCCCGCGAAGTCGGAGGCCGGGTCGGGCACGTTGTGGATCGCGTCGAGCCCGGCGTCACGGTTGAGCGCGACGCGGCGGCGCGTCTCCCAGTCCCGCACCTGGCGGATGGTGATCGCCACCAGCCAGGACCGGTATGCCGCCGGGTCGTTGAGCGCGGGCAGGTACCGGATCACCCGTACCAACGTCTCCTGGACCACGTCGTCGACGTCGGCGTGCCCGCGCAGCGCACGCCCGACGATGTTGTAGACCAGCGGGAGCGAGGCCGCGACGACGTCGTCGAGGGCGCGCTGGTCGCCCTGCCGGGCCGCGACGACCAACCCGACATCGGGCAGTGCTCGACCGGCTGACGACATGGGTTCCACTCCTTGTGTGCTCGTCCGCGCGGCGCCCGCGCTGGATGCGCTGACCGCCCTCAAGATCGGAGACTCGCGACACCAGGCGGGATTACAGAATTCTCAGGCAGCCTGCTCAACGAGAAGTGACGTGGGTCCGTCGGCGGTGCGTACGGGGCGACGGTGCCGGGTATGGTGCGGGGTGTCGGTGTCGCCGGGCGCTCGCCCGTGCAGAGGACACCGCCATTCGGGCGCCAGCGTGTGCGCCGACGTGTCACCAGCTCGCACGGCCGACGCCGAGGCCTCAGCCGCACCCTTTCCGTAGAGACAGGATCCCTGCATGACATCGAACGACGACCGTCGTCCCGCCCTCTTCCTCGCCACGTCGAACGGCGACGCGCTGGACGGACCGGCGGTGACCTTCGACAGCAGCGAGGAGGCCATGCGGCGACTGCGACACCCGTTCGCGGTGAAGCCCGCCCAGCCGGCCCCGGCCGCTGTCGACGCCCCCGATCAGCGCGGCTGATTTCGCGCCGTCCACCCCCTCCACCCGCACACCTGCCCCGACTCATACTTTCGGGTAGTAAATCGTCGGCCTTTCGGGTAGGGTCCAGGTCATCAACTGAACGACATGACGCGGTGGCGTGGCCCGTGATCGTGGCCTTGCGACAGCGCACTTCTCGCCCGCACGTGCGCCCCGGCTACAGCCGGTTCGGAGATCCTTCCGGTCGACCCGATCGGCGGGCGTGCGCGGGAGGGACCATTTCATGTCCACCATCGTCGAGAACGCCAGCAGCACCCGCATCGGCCAGCGGAGCAGCGACCAGAGCCCGGACGACCTCCTCGCCGACCTGGCGGTGACCCCGGCGGACGACCCTCACCGGCCGGCCCTGCGGGACCGCACCATCGAGGCGTGGCTGCCGCTCGCCCGGCACCTGGCCCGCCGCTACAGCGGACGCGGCGCACCCGACGACGACCTGGCCCAGACCGCCTTCGTCGGGCTCATCAAGGCCGTGGACAACTTCGACCACAGCCGGGGGATCGACTTCAGCGGGTACGCCATTCCCACAATCATCGGCGAGATCAAGCGATACTTCCGGGACCGCACCTGGTCGGTGCGCGTGCCCCGCCGTCTCCAGGAGCTGCGTCTCTCGATCAGCGCGGCGAACAGCACCCTGACCCAGAACCTCGGTCGCTCGCCGACCGTCGCCGATGTCGCGGCCTACCTCGACGTGTCCGAGGAGACCGTCCTGGAAGGGCTGGAAGGGGCGCGGGCCTACCGGGCCACGTCGCTGTCCACCCCGACCGGCGCGGACGGCAGCCGCGAACTCAGCGACACCCTGGGCGACGACGACCACGCGTTCGATCTCGTCGAGATCCGCGTCGCCCTCGGCCCGGCCCTCGCCACGCTGCCGGAGCGGGAACGCCAGATCCTGAGCCTGCGCTTCCACGGCAACCTCACCCAGGCCCAGATCGCCGACCGGATCGGCGTCTCGCAGATGCACGTGTCCCGGTTGATCACTCGCTCGCTGGCCGCGCTCCGCCGCCAGCTCAGCGACGACATCGCCGCCTGAGCCGGCACGGCCGGCCGTTCAGAGCTGGACGACGTGGCCCACCCGTGGCGGCGTACGACCGGCGAGAACGTCGAGCCACGCGTGTCGCAGCGCCTCCGGCCCGGCACCCACCCGAACGTCGAGCCACCCGCCCACGATGGCGGCGAAGCGTTGCCAGGCCTCGGTGAACCGCTGGTCGAGCCCGTCGCGGCCCCAGTCGTGGCTGCGCTTGCGCATCTGCACCGGCGCGAAGAACACCTCCTCGGCGGCGTCGGCGTTCGGCGTCTGGTTGGTGAGCCCGACCGCGATGTCCCGGACGAGCCGGTCACCAAGGCGCTGGCGCAGGGCCGCCCGGGTCGCGGGCGCACCGGACAGGTCGAGGTAGGCGGTCGGGACGACGTCGAGGGAGTCGATGTCGTCGTATGACACGACCTCGTCGTAGCAGCCGAGTGACCGGGTGAACGCCAGGTTGCCGGGTGAGGTGAGACCGACCATGCGCGGTCCGCGCCGGTGCAGCTCGAACGCGGCGGCGTACGCGGTCTTGCTGGACGCCGATGACACCAGCAGCGCCTCGGCACCGTAGAAGTCGTTGTCGACAACCTGGTCGGCCAGCATGAACGAGGTGAAGAAGAGCGGCCGGAACAGGATCAGCAGGTCCTCCTGGTCGCGCTGGTACGCCGGGTCGCCGGTGGTCGACCGGTACGCGTTGTACGGCGACGGCAGCTCGGCCCGGTGCGGGCTCGCCTCACGGAACCCGGACGCGTCCACCCGGTCCGGCCGCACCACGAGGTGACCGGCGGGCGGGAGGTAACCGTAGATCCGTTGCCCCACCTCGACCCCTGCCGCCGCCGAGGCAACCACGTCGGCGAACCCCCAGAGCGGCGGGAGGCCCCACCGCGGCCCGAGCCCCTGGGCCGCCGGCGGGAAGAACTGCCAGTAGCGCATCGAGTCGCCGAGCACCGCGTAGGTCACGTTGTTGGCGGTGAGGCCGACGCGGTCCACGCGCAGCAGCGCCTCGCCGTCGGCCACGGCGGGGGCGACGCCATCGACGAGCGTGGTCTGCCCGAGGTCGTCACGCGCCACGGCGAAGGTCCATGAGTCAGCCATGAGGTGACGCTAGACAGCCTCGCAACCGGAGACAAGTGCACTGTGAGTGCAAAATCCCACCCTCGACCCGAACGAGCGCGTCACTCCAGCGGATAGAGGCGCGCCGGGTCACCGGGGCGGAGGCTGTCCGGCACGTCGTCCACGGTGCTGGCGGCGATCGAGCCGAGCAGCGCCAACGAACGCGCGGACTCCGTACCGGGCTCCGCGTGGTAGATCACCAGAAGTTGCCCGTCGGCACCCGCCACCGCGAGCTTGTCGCAGTACAGGTCGAGTTCGCCCACCTCGGGATGCCGCAGCCGGCTGACGATGCCCTCCCGTCGACGCACCTCGTGGCGCGCCCACAGCTGCCGAAAGCAGTCGCTCTTGAGCGACAACTCCCCCACCAGCGCCGTCAACCGTGGGTCGTCGGTCGCCCCGACCGAGTCGGCACGCATCTGCCCCACCACGCCCTGCATCGCCTGCCGCCAGTCACGGAACAGCTCCCGCTCGGCCTGGTCCAGGAACACCGCACGGAGTCGGTTGGCACCCGGGGCGAGATTCGGCGACAGCGCCCTGGCCATCGAGTTCGAGGCCAGGATGTCGAGGTAGCGGTTCTGCACGAAGGCCGGCATGGGAAGCTCGCGCAGCAGGTGCAGGATGCTGGCCGGCACCCGCTCAGCGGCCGGTCGGGCCGCCCGCCGCGACCGCGCACGGCTCAACCCGATCATGTACGCGGTCGCCTCCGGGTCGAGCCGCAGCACCCCGGCCAGGGCGTCGAGGACCTGCACCGAGGGGTGCCGCTCGCGACCCTGCTCCAACCGGAGGTAGTAGTCGGCGCTGATGCCGGCCAGCATCGCCACCTCCTCACGCCGCAGCCCCGGCACCCGGCGCAGGCCGACGCCCGGACCGAGCCCGACATCCTCGGGCCGGGTCTGCTCGCGGCGGGCACGCAGGAAGTCGCCGAGCGGGTTCGTTGCGTCCATGACACCGACGGTAGATCGCCGGACGGCCCGGTGACTGGCTGTGTCACTACCAGGAACAGCTCGCCCTGCCACCCCGGTGGATGTCGGCGGACAGTCGTCGGAGGGCCGCCTCCCACCGGCCGCAGACGTCACGACAACGGACAGAGGATGACATGAGCGACAACCTTCCCGGCGGTGCTGTCACCCCCGCCGACGGCCTCACCCTGAGCCGGATGGGTTACGGGGCGATGCAGTTGGCCGGCCCGGGTGCCTTCGGCCCGCCCCGCGACCGCGAACAGGCACTCGCCGTACTCCGTGAGGCCGTCGACCTGGGCGTCCGACACATCGACACCAGCGACTTCTACGGGCCCGTCGTCGTCAACGAGCTGATCCGCGAGGCGCTCCACCCGTACCCCGAGGATCTGCACCTGGTCACCAAGGTCGGCGCGCGACGCGGCGCCGACGGCTCGTGGATCCCGTCGCTGACGCCGGATGACCTCAAGGCCCAGGTCCGGGAGAACCTTGAGCATCTCGGCCTGGACGTCCTCGACGTGGTCAACCTTCGGGTGGGTACGCCGAGGGGCGCCATCGAAGCGCCGCTCGGTCCGCAGTTCGCCGCCCTGGCGGAGCTGCGGGACCAGGGGCTGATCCGACACCTCGGACTCAGCAACGTCACGCTCAACCAGCTCACCGAGGCCCAGGCCATCGCCCCGGTGGTGACCGTGCAGAACCTCTACAACCTCGCCAACCGGCAGGACGACGCCCTGGTGGACAGGTGCGCGGCCGAGAACATCGCGTTCGCGTCGTTCTTCCCGCTCGGCGGGTTCACGCCGTTGCAGTCCGACAGGCTCGACGGCGTGGCCGCCCGACTGGACGCCTCACCGCAGCAGGTCGCCCTCGCCTGGCTGCTCCAGCGCTCCCCCACCACCGTGCTGATCCCCGGCACCTCCAGCATGGCGCACCTGCGGGAGAACGTGGCCGCCGCCGACCTGAAAATGCCGGCCGACGCGATCGAGGAGTTGGACGGGCTCGCGTTCTAGTCCGTGCGCGGCCGGCGTGCTCGTGCGTGCGCGGTCGGCGTGCTAGTGCTTGTGCGGCCGGCGTCCTCGTGCGCGTGCGGCCGGTGTACTAGTGCTTGTGCGGCCGGTTGCGGATGAGGGTGAGCGCGAGCACGGCGGTGACGAGGAAGACGATCCCGCTGATCCGCAGCCCGGCCTGGACCCCGGAGGTCAGTGCCTCGGCGAGGGCCGCCCGGACCGGGTCGGGCAGCGGTTGGTCGCCGCTGGCACCGGAGGCCACCGCCGCCTGCACGGCCGTGCGGGTGGGTTCGCCGACCTGGTGCGCGGCGAGACGACCCGGCAGGTCGGCCACCATCGTGGTGGTGAGGAGCGTGCCGAGCAGGGACGAACCGAGCACCGAGCCGACCTGCCGGGCGGCGTTGACCGCCCCGGAGGCCATGCCTGCCTGGGCAGGCGCGACGCTGGCCATCGCCGCCGCCGTCGCCGGAGCCACCACCAGCGCGCTGGCCGCGCCGAACAGGGCGAACAGGGCCCAACGGTCACCGAACGACGTGGTCGGTCCCTGGTTCGCCAGGGCGAAGCTCGCCACCGCGGCGAGAACCAGGCCGAGGGTCAACGGCGCCTTGAATCCGGTACGACGGATCGCCCGCCCGGCACCGAAGGCGACCAGCACGTAGGCGCCGAAGAGCACCAGCATCCGCCAGCCGGTGTCCAGCGGGCTGAGCGCCTGGGCACGTTCATGGAAGAGCACCAGCAGGATCGCCACACCGGTGAAACCGAACAACGACACCGCGCCGACGACCATGACAGCGCTGAACGACGCGGACCGGAACAGCCGTACGTCAAGCATTGGCGCGCTGGTACGCAGCTCGACCAGCACGAAGGCGACCAGCGCGACGGCCGCGACGACCCAGGCCGTCGACACCACCGGGCTGGTGTAGCCGACCTTGCCGCCCTGGATCAGCGCGTACACGGCGGCGGCGATGGCGACGGTGCCCAGCAGCAGGCCGGGCACGTCGAGCCGAGCGGCGCTCGACCGGGATTCGGCCACCCCGACGATGGCGACGACGAGGGTGACCACGCCCAGCGCGATCGTCGACAGGTAGACGCTGTGCCACGAGTGGTGCCGCAGCAGGGCACCGGCGATGAGCGGGCCGAACGCGAGCCCGATGCCGGACGCCGCCGACCAGGCGGTGATGACCTCGGTCCGTCGGTGCGGGTCGGTGAAGGTCGCGCCGAGGATCGCCAGGCTGTTCGGCAGGATCAGGGCTCCGCCGAGGCCGGCGATCAACTGCCCGACGATCACCCAGGCGACCGTCGGACCGCTGGCCACGACAGCTGCGCCGATGATCATCGTGACGATCCCGGCACCGAACATGCGCTTGCGGCCGTAGCGGCTGCCCAGGGTGGCCCCGGACAGCACGACACTCGCCACCATCAGGGTGTAGGCGCTGGGAATCCAGACCACGGTGGTCGGGTCGACCCGCAGGTCCCGCTGGATCGTGGTCAGCGCGGAGACAGTGGCGGTGATCTGTAGGAACGTGATCATCGCGCCCAGACACATGGCGATCAGGGTCACCGGGCGGGAGCCGCGGAACGACGAGCGGGCAGTGGCGGCCGGCCCAGGTGGCGCCGCTGTGGGTGGGGTCGCTGTGGGTGGGGTCGCTGCGGGTGGAGTCGGGGCCGGGGCGCTGGTGGTCACTGAAGATCCTTCAGGCTAGAGTCTGACTTGCTTGTGCCGAAGTCAGCGCGACCCAGTGAAGCACCTGGCTACTCCTAACGCAAGTCAGGTACGCTGGACGGCATGGCAGACCTACGTGACGATCGCGACTCCTGGACGAGTGAGAACTGCTCGGTGGCCCGGGCGATGGACATCGTGGGCGGCAGGTCGACGGTGCTGATCATGCGCGAGGCCCTGCTCGGCACACGCCGCTTCGACGACTTCGTCCGCCGGGTCGGCGTCGGCGAGCCCGCCATGGCCGCCCGACTCAAGGAGATGGTCACCGCCGGACTGCTCGAACGAATTCCCTACCGCGAGCCCGGTCAGCGCACCCGCCACGAGTACCAACTCACCCAAAAGGGCCGCGAACTCCTGCCCGTCATCACCGCACTGCGCAACTGGGGCGACACCTGGGCCCCCACCGAAACCGGCCCCTCCGTCATCGCCACCCACCACGACTGCGGTGAACCGATCCGCGCGGTACTCCGCTGCGCCGCCGGCCACGAGATCACACACGGCGAGATCGACATCACCGCCGGGCCCGGACTCGTCAGGCGCGACTGACCAGAGCGTCACCGACCACGCAACCCTGGACCACCGGTTCCGGCCCGCGCTTCGCCGGCCGGCCCCTCTCGCGACACCCTGGCACGACCTCTCTCGCGTCACCTGCCCCGGCGGCAACCACGAGCTGGCGCGGCGCGGCGCGGCGCAGCGCGGCACGGCACGGCACGGCACAGGCGGCTCAAGCAGCACGGCACGGCGCGGCACAGCGCGGCACGGCACGGCACGGCACGGCACGGCGCGGCACGGCACGGCGCAGCGCGGCACGGCGCGGCGCGGCACGGCGCGGCGCGGCACGGCGCGGCACGGCACGGCGCGGCACGGCACGGCGCAGCGCGGCACGGCGCGGCACGGCACGGCGCGGCACGGCACGGCGCAGCGCGGCACGGCGCGGCACGGCACGGCGCGGCACGGCACGGCGCGGCGCGGCACGGCGCGGCGCGGCACGGCGCGGCGCGGCACGGCGCGGCGCGGCACGGCGCGGCGCGGCACGGCGCGGCGCGGCACGGCGCGGCGCGGCGCGGCGCGGCGCGGCACAGCGCCACACGGTCCTTAAATGATCGCGCCTGGCCCGGCCTGGTCGCAGAGGCGCCTTGATTGGCATTAGGCGCCGCCAACCATTGATCATGGCGACTGAAAGTGTCGTACACGTGTTCTAGTCTTGGGTCATGGTTGAGGAGTTGGCGCAGGCAGACGACGCGGTCGCCGCCTGTGTTGACGCTGCCGCCTGGGCTCTCAGCGAGGATGATCTGGTCGGTGCGCTGGAGGCCGCGCACCGGTTGGAGCAGCGTCTCGCCGCCGTCAAACTCGCCTTGGTCCGCGAGGTCGACGGTCGTGGCATCGCCCGCGCGCAAGGGGCCTCCTGCACCGCGGTCTGGTTGCGCGAAAGGCTGCGGCTGACCGTTCCGGCCGCCCGCCGGCTCGTTGACCTCGCCACCGCCCTGGACAGCGGCAACCCCGGCGTCCGCCAAGCGCTGGCCGACGGTGTCATCACCCTGGATCAGGCCCGGGTCATCACGGACACCGTCACCACCGTGCAGACCACGGCCGGCGCGGAAGCCGCCGACAAAGCGGTCGGTGTGCTCGTCGAGTGGGCCGGGCAGTTCGACCCCACCCTGCTGCGCAAACTCGGCACCCGCATCCTCGACCACGTCGCCCCCGACCTCGCCGACGCCGCCACCCAAAAAGCCCTGGACGCCGACGCCGCCCGCGCCGACCGCGACCGGCACCTCACCCTGTCCACACAAACCGACGGCCGCCTACGACTCACCGGCATCCTCGACGCCGAAACCGCCGGCCTTCTCCGCGCCACCATCGACCCACTCACCGCCCCGTCCGGACCGGACGACACCCGGACCCCCGGGCAACGCCGCCACGACGCCCTCACCGACGTCTGCCGACTCGCCCTACGCACCGGCGAACTACCCGACAGCGGCGGCGAACCCGCCCAGATCGTCGTCACCACCACCTACGACGAACTGACCCACCAACTCGGCACCGGCACCCTCGACACCGGCCCGCAACTCACCCCCGAGGTCGTACGCCGCCTCGCCTGCGACGCCGCCATCCTCCCCGCCGTCCTCAACAGCACCGGCCAACCACTCGACCTCGGCCGACAACGCCGCCTCATCACCGGACCCCTCCGCCGCGCCCTCGTCCTGCGCGACAAAGGCTGCGCCTTCCCCGGCTGCGACCGACCACCCCGCTGGTGCCACGCCCACCACATCCACCACTGGGCCGACGGCGGCACCACCAACCTCACCAACGCCGTCCTGCTCTGCGGCCACCACCACCGACACCTCCACCACACCAACTGGACCGTCCGACTCGCCAACGACGGCCACCCCGAATTCACACCACCCACCTGGCTCGACCCCAAACAACTCCCCCGCCGCAACCACTACCACCGACGCACGTAGGAGCCCTCGCTCGTCCCCCGCAGCCCCGGCCCCGCCCCGCACCTGGCCCCCGGGCCCCGGCTCCGCAGCCGGCCCCCAGGCCTTGGGCCGCGCCCACGCCCTACACCCCGACCCCGCGCCCCCTGGCGGCGCAACTCCCGCCGCTGGCGGTGGGCTGGCTCCGCACCAGGGCCTTGGGCCCCACACCCCGACCCCCACACCCCGGCCCCCACACCCCGACCCCCACACACCGGCCCCGCACCCGGCCCTGGGCCTTGGCCCACCACCCCCGGACCCCGGTCCCACACCCCAACCTCGGGCCTTTGGCCCTGCGCCCTCGCGCACCCCGCACCCCGCACCCCGCACCCCGCACCCCGCACCCCGCACCCCGCACCCCGCACCCCGCACCCGACATGATCGGCACGCGGCCCGTCGGTGGGGACGTGCCACGGGCCGGTTCATGGCGTCACCAACCGCCAGGCGTGGACCAGGGCTGGCACGTCGGGGTACCGGGCGGCTGGCGCCTGCCTCGTCGCTCGTTCCACGACCCGGCGCTGCTTGGCGGTGCCCCGCCAAGCCTCCGGTGTATCCCGCCGGCGCTTCGCGGCCCGTGCGGAACGGCGGTGGCCGGCGGCATCGCCGGTGCCCTCCGGCGAATCGAGCAGGTGGTGCAGGGTGCGGCCGAGCACGTGCACGGTGGTCCGCTCGTCGATGACCGCGCCACGGACGAACTCCTCCGGCGCCATGTAGCGGCGTGATCCCGGCAGCCGGTCCGCCTCCAGCACGAACGGCCCGGGTCGGTACTCGTCGAGGTCGACCAACCGCATTCGACCGGCGGCGAAGTCGTACAGGAAGCAGCCGTCGTAGAGGTCGACGGCGACGAGGCCGGCGGCGCTGACGGCGAGGTGGGCGTCGAGGATCGCGTCGAGCGCCGCCTCGACGTGCGGAAGCGGGAGCTGCTGGAATCGGGCCAGCGCGCTGCGGTCCGTGCCGTGCACGGTGGCATGGTTCAGCACGCTGCCGTCGTGCCAGGGGTAGATGAGCGTCGGACCAGCCGCGCCGTGGATCGTCCGGACAGGACGGACGATCGCCGGATGGCGGACTGCGGCGTGCATCGCGCAGGCCCGGGTGAGCGAGGCTCGGCCTTCGACCGTGACGGCCGTCTTGACGAGCCAGCGGCGGCCCGCCTCCTCGACCCCGTACGACAGGCAGCCGGAGCTCTGGGCGTCGAAGACCACGAAGGCGGACTCGACCGGCGGCACGGACAGTCGACTAATCGTCATGGATCCCCCGAGTCGACGTCCCGAAATGACGCGCAAAGTACCTGTTGTGTTACGAGCTTGTTTCCAAGATGACGGCCAGGTTACGGGCGCTTCTCGATGATCGGTACCGATCCTAGGTTTCGGCCACCGCCATCAGTCGTGGCGGCCGGCACCGAACGTGGAGGCAACGACGTGCCACAACCGAACACACATCGGACCGGACGGGCCAGGCACGGGATCAGCCTGCTGGCCGCGGCGGCGCTGACCGCCGCCGGCCTGACCAGCCTGCCCGCCAGCGCCACCGCGGCGCCGGCCAGCAGTGGACCGACAGTCCGCTACCTCGTCCAGCTCGACGAGGAGCCGCTGGCCACCTACACCGGCGGGGTCCCCGGGATCGCGGCCACCAAGCCGGCCGACGGCGCCAAGCTGAACCGCACGTCCGGGAACGCCAACGCCTACCGGGATCACCTGCGTCAGAAGCGTCAGTCGGTGCTGGACCGTGTCGGCGTGCCCGCCGAGCGCACCCGCGTCACCATGGAGACCGCGTTCAACGGCTTCGCCGCCGACCTGACCGGGCGACAGGCCGCCCAGTTGCGCGCCACCAAGGGCGTCCGAGCGGTGTACGAGAGCCGCAAGGTGCACGCCGCCACCTCACACACGCCGGACTACCTGGGCCTGACCGGCAAGGGTGGGGTGTGGGAGAAGGAGTTCGGCGGGGACCCGCACGCGGGCGAGGGCGTCATCGTCGGAGTCATCGACAGCGGCTTCTGGCCGGAGAGCGCGAGCTTCGCGCCGCTGCCCAGTCCACGCCCCGACCAGGCCATCATCGACGCGAAGTGGAAGGGCACCTGCGACGTCGGCGTCGAGGCGCCGGTCACCTGCAACAACAAGGTGATCGGGGCGCGTTGGTACAACGACAGTGGCATCGCCGACGCGTTCCCGGACGACTACGCCTCGCCGCGCGACCGTAACGGCCACGGCACCCACACCGCGAGCACCGCCGCCGGCATCCACGGCGTGCGGGCGACGTCGGGCACCCAGGACCTGGGCATGATCTCCGGCATGGCGCCGGCCGCCCGGTTGGCGATCTACAAAGCGCTGTACGACAACGGTGCGGGTGGAGCGACCGGCACCGACATCGACATCGTGCACGCCATCGACGACGCGGTCGCGGACGGCGTCGACGTGATCAACTACTCGATCGGTGACGACACCGAGCGGTTCGGGGCGGTCGACGCGACGTTCTTCAACGCGGCCGCTGCCGGGGTGTTCGTCGCCGCCGCCGCCGGCAACTCCGGCCCGTTCGCCAACACCGTCGACAACTCGACGCCCTGGCTGACCACGGTGGCCGCGAGCACGACCGACCGGCAGAACACCCGCACGCTCACCCTCGGCGACGGCACCACCATCGCCGGTGTGGGCATGGGCGAGACCGGCGTCGGGCCGGCCCGACTGGTCTTCTCGAAGGACAGCGCGGTCGACCCCAACAGCGCCTACGGTGCCAGCTTCTGCGCGGACGACACACTGGACCCGGCAAAGGTCAAGGGCGCGATCGTGCTCTGCCTGCGCGGCGAGGTCCCACGTACCGACAAGAGCATCGAGGTGGCGCGGGCCGGCGGGGTCGGCATGGTGCTGTACAACGACGAGCTGAACTCCCTCAACGCCGACGTGCAGACGGTGCCGACCGTGCACATCAACGAGGTCGACCTGGCCACGGTCACCACGTACGTCGCCAAGGGCAACGCCACGGCGACCATCTCGCCGAGCAAGCTGGAGATCGTCGAGGCTCCCGCGGTCGCCGCCTTCTCCTCGGCGGGCCCGTCGAACCTGAACGCCGGCGAGCTGCTCAAGCCGGACATCAGCGCGCCCGGCCAGGACATCATCGCCGCGTTCTCCCCGTCCATCGGCGGCAACGACTTCGCGCTGGAGTCGGGCACCTCGATGGCGGCCCCGCACATCGCCGGTATCGCCGCCCTGCTGCTGGCCAAGCACCCCGGCTGGTCGCCGGCTGCGGTCCGCTCGGCGCTGATGACCAGCGCGGTGGACAAGACCGACAAGGGCAACCCGATCAAGATCGGCACGTACGACGCCACCCCGCTCAACTACGGTGCCGGTCAGGTCGAGCCGGGTGGTGCCTTCGACCCGGGCCTGGTCTACGACTCCAACCAGCAGGACTGGATCAAGTACCTGTGCGGGGTGTCCGCCGACCGGGGCGGTGAGTACGGTCTCGGCGACCTGGACGGCTGCGACACGATCGGCGCGATCGACACCGCCCAGCTCAACTACCCGTCGATCTCGCTGGGTCGGATGGTGGGCACGCAGTCGGTCACCCGTACCGTCACCAACGTCAGCGACAAGACCAGCACCTACACCTCGTCGGTGCAGGCCCCGCCGGGCTACAAGGTCAAGGTCACCCCGGCCAAGATGCACATCAAGCCCGGCCGGACCGCCCGCTTCACCGTGGAGGTCACCAACACCGGCGGCGCGTTCGACACCTGGTCCGACGGTTCGCTGACCTGGCGTGACCAGTTCAAGCACGAGGTACGCAGCCCGCTGGTCGTACGCAACTCCGGGCTGATCGCCCCGGACGCCATCACCGGCAAGGGCACCTCCGGCAGCGTCCGGATCGCCGCCGAGGTCGGCTACAAGGGGAAGCTGATCTCGGAGCTCTCCGGCCTGACCGCGGGGACCAGCAGCGAGGTCACCCTGCACGGTGACGGCCCGTCCTGGGACTGGGGTTCGCTGGACAACCTGCCGGCACCGCTGCCCGCGTCCATGCACAAGAGCACGCTGCACGTGCCGGCCGGCACCCGCAACCCGTACGTGCACGTGACGTCCGACCTGCGCACCTGCTCGTACGACCCGGAAGATGGCGACGACACGACGGAGTGCGTCGAATTCGACCTCAGTGTCTACGACAAGGCCGGTAAGTACATCGGCGGCCACCCCAGCAGTCGCATCGGTGCCAAGGTGGAGCTGCCGGAGGGCCCCGGGGACTACACCCTCATCCTCACGCAGGTGTACACCGAGAACATGCCGGTGGGGCACGAGGACAGCACGTACACCATCACCAGTTACCTGCCGGGCGCGCCGGGCACCTCCGTCGGCCGGACCGTCGTCGACCCGAAGCAGCGCAGCGTGCAGCCGGGCGCGACGGCGA
Organism: Micromonospora violae; assembly: GCF_004217135.1. Classification (NCBI taxonomy): domain Bacteria; kingdom Bacillati; phylum Actinomycetota; class Actinomycetes; order Micromonosporales; family Micromonosporaceae; genus Micromonospora; species Micromonospora violae. The sequence goes on along the minus strand of NZ_SHKK01000001.1, from coordinate 6,248,761 downwards.
ACCTGACCCTGCGCTGGTCCGGGCTCGCCCCGGGGAAGCGCTACGTCGGGGTGCTGGAGTTCCGCAACGGTGACGGTTCGCTGAAGGCCGTGCCGGTCACCGTCGAATCCTGACGGACCTGACAGACCTGACGGGCCGGCGGCCCGGTGCGTGACCCAGGTCACCATCGGTCCGCCGGCTGGCCGTTGGCCACCGCCGGAGTGATCTGCTCGGCCCACGGTGATCGACGGCGGCCAGGACACGACACGGGGCGGCGGGAGCCCATCTCCCGTCCGCCCCGAACGTCTGCGCGGGCCCGTCGAGTTCGTCGGCCGCGCGACGGAGCTGGCCCAGTTACGCCAGCTCGTCGCCACCCCGCCCTGCCTGATCCTGCTCGAAGGCGAACCCGGCATCGGCAAGAGTCGCCTGGTCGCCGAGTTGCTCGCCGACCTTCCCGGGCGGCACCTGGTCGGCGAGTGCGACGACGTGCCCGAGCCCTTCCCGCTCGGCGTCCTGCTGGACGCGATCCGGGGCAGCGCCGACCGACTGGGCCCGCTCAGCCCGGTGGCCGGCGCCCTCGTGCCACTGCTGCCCGAGCTGGTCGACGTACTGCCGGACGCGCCACCGGAGTTGGCCGACCCGGCGGCCGAGCGGCATCGCCTGCTCCGTGCCGTCGCGGCGGTGCTCGCCGCCCTGAGCCCCGCCACCCTCCTGCTGGAGGACCTGCACTGGGCGGACCCGGTGACCTGCGAGTTCGTCGGTTACCTGAGCACCCACCCGGTGGCCGGGCTGGCCGTGGTGTTGACCGCGCGTACGGCGACGCCGGGGAGCAGCACACCGATCCACGATACCCTTGCGCGGACTCCTCCGTGGAGCGTCACGCGCGTTCCGCTCGGTCCACTGGACGCCGACGACGTACGCCGGCTGGCGGCCCGCACCCTGCGGCTCGCTGACCCGCCGCAGCAGCTGACCGCCACCCTGCTCGACCGCACCGCCGGCATCCCGTTCGTGGTCGAGGAGGTGCTGCGTACGCTCGCCGAGCGGGGCGGCGACCCGTTGGCGGACGACAGTGTCCCGTTCGTCCTCCGGGACGTACTCCTCTGGCGGCTGCGCCCGCTCGACGAGGCCACCCGGGAGGTGCTCGGCGCGGCGGCCGTGCTGGGGATGACGCCCGATCAGCGCATCCTCGCCTCGGTGCTCAGTCTGGACCGGATGGCGATCGGCACGGCGTTGACCGCCGCACACCGGGCCGGCCTGCTGCATGACGCCGAGGACGGCCTACGGTTCCGCCACGACCTGGCCCGACAGGTGGTCTACGACCTGGTGCCCCGGGAAAGCCGGGAGTGGCTGCACCTGCGCGTCGCACGGGTGTTGGAGCAGGAGTTGCCCAGGCCGGTGGCCCAGTTGGCGCACCACTACCGTCGGGCCGGCAGCGGGGCAGACTTCGTCCGCAATGCCGAGGCGGCCGCTGACCTGGCCACCGAGCGCGGCGACGACGCGACCGCCGCCAGCTTCCTGCTCCAGACGATGGACATCGCCGAACTTCCCCGACCGGTACGGGTTCGGCTGGCCGCCAAGCTGGGCCGGTCGGCCATCGACGGGCTCAGCCAGGCCGAGGCGATCCCGGTGCTGGAACGACTGCTCGGCGACCGGCGGCTGCCGCCGGGTGCCCGCGGTGAGCTGGGCCTGGTGCTCGGGCGGATGCTGCGCCAGCAGGGCGAGGCGCTGCGCGGGTACACCGAGATCGAGCGTGCCGTGCCGTACCTGCGCGCGCCGCGCCGCAAGGCCCCGGCGCTCGCGGTCCTCGCCGCCCCCGACACCGTCGTCGGCCGGCACGTCGACGACCACCTGGCCCGCTGCGAGGAGGCGGAGAGCGTCGCCGAGGCCAGCGGTTATCCGGCGGCGCACCTCGCGGTCCGCATCGCCCGAGCCTCGCTGCTGTTGGAGCTGGGCGACCCGGCGGCCTGGGCGATCATCCGGGAGCTTCGCGCTTCCGCCGAGTTGGCCGACCGACCCCGCGAGCATGCGCGGGCCTGCTTGAACTGGGCCCAGGGCGCGCTGCACGCCGGTCACCCGGAGCAGGCCGAAGCGCTCCTGGCGGCCGGGCGGGTACTGGTCGACGAGACCGGGTACGAGCGGCTGGCGACCCTGGTGGAGGCGACCGAACTGTCACTGGACCGGGCCGCTGGCCGACTGGACGGACTCGCCGAACGGCTCCGCCGGCTGGTCGCCAGCGCCGAACGGATGCCGGTCACCCTCCTGGACGCGCGGGCCGAACTGGCGACCGTGCTGGCCCGTACCGCCGGCACCGCCAGCGGCGGCGACGACAGCGCCGAGGAGGTGGAGATGGCCGAACGGGCGCTGCGGGAGGTGGTGGCCGACGCGGGACGGGTCGGGGCGATCTGGCCGCTGGTGCAGGCGCTCTCGGCGTTGGCCCGACTGACCCTGGCTGAACGCCCGGACGAGGCCGTCCGGCACGCGACGGACGCGCTGGCGCTGGTACGCGGAAAGGGCATCCTGGCGTGGGCCGGCGATGCCGTGTTGGTGCTGGCCGAGGCGGCAGCCGCAGCCGGTGATCCGGCACGGGCCGCGGCGGCGGTCGCCGAGTTGGAGGCCGGGATCGCGGGCCGGGACGCACCGCTGGCCCTGGCCGCCCTGCGCCGATGCCGGGAACTCGTCCCGGCCTGACCACGCTGGCGTGGTGGCGGGCCGTCAACCGACGGCCCGCCACCGTGGATCAGAGGATGACCTGGTGCACCCGGTCGTCCACGCCGCGTACCGCCAGCCAGGCGCTGCCGTTGGCACCGGCGGCGGCCCCGGGCGCACCCCGGAACGCGTCGGTGGCGAACTCACCGCGTCGGAACCAGCCGCCCCAGGCGCCGTCGGTCAGGTTGCGCTGCCAGAGCCGGTTGTCGGCGGCCAACGCGAACAGGTAGACCCGGCCGGAGGTGGCGAGCAGGGTCGGGCTGCCGCTGGTGGTGCCGCCCAGGTTGGCCCAGGCCGACCAGGTGGTGCCGGTCCGGCTGCTCCACCACACCTCGTCGGTGCGACTGCGGACCGCCACGTGCAGCACGCCGGCGTCGTCGACGACAGCGCTCGGCCGGCCGTAGAACGGCCGGTCCTCGGGAGCACCCACGCCGGTCCAGCCGGCGCTCGGCGTGCGCGACCAGAGCTTGCCGTCGGCACCGCGGGCGACCAGCGTCCACCGCGTCGGGCTGGTCCAGGCCACAGTGGGTGCGTCGGTGAGCGTGCCGCCGAGGCTGTGCCACGGTCCCCACCTGCCGGCGACGTAACTGCGCTGCCAGGCAGCGTTGTCGGTGCCGCGGACGAAGACGTCGATCCGCCCGTCGGCGGAGCCGTACGCCGTCGGCTGGCCGAGGATCCGGCCGCCGACCGGGCCGCCGAGGGAGGTCCACCGGCTTTCCCACGTCGTACCGGAACGGGTGTTGACCGTCAGGGCACCCTGAGCGTCGCGGACGAAGGCGGTGGCGTGCGTGTCGTCCACCCGGACCAGCGCGGGGCTGGCGCTGGCGGTGCCACCGAGGTCGGCGCCGGCGACCTGGTCGGTGCCGGTCAGGCCGAGCATGGCCACCCCGTGTGCCGGCACCTCGACGGTGTACGAGCCGGTGAACGGCTGTACGCCCGGGGTGCCCGGCTGGGCGTCCACCGTGGACCGGGACCACAGGTCACGGACCCGGACCGACCCGCCGAGAGCGACGTCGGCGAAATTCACGGTGATCTGCTGGACGGTGTCGTGCCGGTTGAGCAGTGCGACGGCCCGTTTGCCGGAGCCGGCGAGCACCTTGCTCCAGACCTGCGCGTCGGTGCCGGTGTCGGCGACCTTGACACCCTGCCGCACCAGCGGGTCCTGGTCCACGGCGATGATCTCCGGGTTGGTCAGCGCCGAGATCATCTCCTGCGGCAGGCCACGCGGGTCGGAGCCGATCACCAGCGGCGCGGCCATGATGGCCCACATGCCGAGCTGCGTCTTGGACTCCTCCAGGCTCAGCTCGTACCCGCCGTCGGGCAACGGACGCATCGGCAGCAGGTAGTCCGGGTCGTTGTAGTGTCCCGGCCCGGTGGCCGCCGGGTGGTACGCGTTGACGTCCATGTTGCGCAGCACCCACGGGTACGCCCACTGCGGGGTCGGGTCGGTGAGCCCGACGTCGGTGTAGGTCCGCCAGGAGTCGGCGATGGTGGGCGCGTACGTGTAGCTCCAGGTGGAGAGCTGCTCCGGGGTGTACGGGCCGCCGCCCCAGTCCGAGCTGACCGGGTTGCAGATGTTGAGCAGCATCGGTCGGGGTGACTGGCGGACCGCCTCGGCCAACTCCCGGAAGGTGGTCTCCGGGTCGAGGCCGGCGGCCCGGCCGCAGAGCCAGTCGGCCTTGAGCGCGTCGAAGCCCCAGCTGGCGAACTGGGCGATGTCCGCCTGGTAGTGGCCGTTGCTGCCGAGCCCGCACTGCCCCGGCAGGTAGGGGCCGGCGTCGGTGTAGATGCCGGCCTTCATGCCCTTGCTGTGGATGTACGCCGCCAGCGCCGCCATTCCGCCGGGGAAGCGGGCCGGGTCGGCGACGAGGTTGCCGGCCTCGTTACGCGGGGTGGGCGCGGCCCAGTTGCCGTCGATCCAGACGTACGTGTAGCCGGCGTCGCGCAGGCCACTGTGGACCATGTGGTCGGTGACCGACCGCACTTCGGCCTCGGTGGGATCGCCACCGAGACCGAAGTAGGTGTTCCAGCCCTGGTAGGGCGTGGGGGCGAGCCCGCTGTTGAAGAAGGTCGGCGCGCCCTGGTCCTCCGCGCCGGTGGCCGTCGGGGCGTGGCCGGGGCGGCCGGGCCCGTGGCCGGCCTGCGGTGGGTCGGCGTGGGGTGGGCCGGCCATCGCCGGCACGGGGCTGGCCAGGCCCAGGCCGAGCACGGCCAGGGCAGCGGTCAGCTGTCGGTTCAGGCGCATGGAGGTACTCCTGTCCCTCGGGGGTGGGGGTGGTGGTACTCCGACCTCAGCCGCGGGTCAGCACGATGAGGTCGGCGTCATGGGTCGCGCTCCACTGCACGGGCAGGCCGACCGCAGTTAGGTGGCTGCCGGAGTAGTGCCGGTCGCCGTGCGAGTAACGGGCTGCCGGGTCGAGGCCGCGCAGGGGCAACCGGACCGGGCGGGACGGCAGCAGGCCGGTGCCGTCGAGCCGGCCGGTGTGCCAGGCCAGGACGACCACCCGGTCCCCGTCCGGCGCGGTGTACTGCACCGCGCAGCGGGCCTGGTCGGGGCCACCGATCAGGTGCACCTCGCCGTGCGTGACGACGTCCCGGATCTCCTTGTAGCGGGCGATCCAGCTGGCCGCCTCGGCCCGCTCGGCGGGGGTCCACGCCCGGATGTCCGCGCCGATGCCGAGCACACCGGCCATCGCCAGCACGAACCGGAACGCCAGCGTGCGCGGCCGGGGGTCGAACAGGCCGGGCGCGTCGGTGACCCAGGAGCTGAGCAGGTGCGGGGCGTTGGCGTGCAGGAAGCCGTACTGGATGGCCAGCCGGTCCAGCGGGCCGGTGTTGTCGCTGGGCCAGAAGACGTCGGCGCGGGCGGCCATCGCCAGGTCGGTCCGCGCGCCCCCGCCAGCGCACGCCTCGATCAGTACACCGGGATGGTCGCGGCGCAACCGCTCGTAGATCCGGTGCAGGTTGGCGACGTGCGCGCCGTCCAGGTCGACCGGGCCCACCCCACCGGACCGCCCCGGCTCGGTGCGTGGCCGGTTGAAGTCCCACTTCAGGTAGTCGATGTCGTAGCGGCGCAGCAGACCGTCGACGGTGGAGTGGACGAACTCGGCGACCTCCGGCCGACCCAGGTCGAGCAGGTACTGGTTACGGACCGGGGTGAGCGGTCGACCGTCGACGGCGTAGACCCAGTCCGGGTGCTCGGCGTACAGGGACGACTTCGGGTTGACGCACTCCGGTTCGACCCAGAGCCCGAAGTTCAGCCCGAGGGCGCGGACGTCGGCGATGAACGCGTCGAACCCGGCCGGGAACTTCGCCGGGTCGGGTGTCCAGTCGCCCAGCCCGGCGGTGTCGTCGTTGCGGCCGACGAACCAGCCGTCGTCCACGACGAACGTCTCCACGCCCAGCTCGGCGGCGATCCGGGCGAGCGCGAGCTGACTCTGCGCCTCGACCGCGAAGTAGGTCGCCTCCCAGGAGTTGTAGAGCACCGGGCGTCCGGTGAGCCGGTCGGCGGCCAGCAACCGTTGGTGGGTGTGCCAGACCCGGGCCAGCCCGTCCAGGCCGTCCGGGCTGTACGCCCCGGTGACCACCGGCAGGGTCAGCCGCTCGCCCGCGGCCAACTCCAACGGGCCGTCGACCAGCTGACGGCCGACCCGGACCCGGGTCAGCCCGCCGGTGTCCCGCTCGGCGCTGATCTCCCACGAGCCGGTCCAGGCCAGCGCCATCCCCCACGCCGGTCCGGCCGGCTCGGCGGTGTCCCGCACGGCCAGCCACGGCACGTGCAGATGCCCGGGTACGCCCTGGGAACTGCCGATGCTGAACGCGCCGTGGCCCAGCTCGATATGGGAGAGCTGGAACTCCTGCGCCCACTGCCCCCACTGGTGGCTGAGCAGCGCGCCGTGCGGCGTCGGTACGCAGAACCCGCCCGATCCGGCCCGGATCACCCGCAGCGCGTCGGTGCCGTCGTTGGTCAGCTCGACCCACCGCTGCACCACGTCGGTGCCGACGGGCACCCGGTAGTGCACGGTGGCGCGCAGCCCGGTGACCGGGTCGGCGAAGTCGACGGCCAGCTCCCGCTGGTCGGCGTCGACCCGCGCGTCGGTGTGCACGAAGCCCACCCGACGCTGCCCGTTCGCGGTCTCGATCACCAGGTCGGCGCCGGTGAACGGGCGGTCGGCATCGGTGGCGTACTCGATCGGGGCCGCGTCCCCCGCGGTGAGGAACGGGACCGGGCCGTCGTAGCCGACCGGCGAGGGCCCGTCGGAGACCCCGTGCGGCCCCCAGGCGACGAGTTCCAGCCAGCGGCCGTGGGCGGGCACCCGCACCGTGTACTCGGTGTGCGTACCGCGCAGCGTCCAGCGCCGCCCGGCCTCGGCGGTCACTTGACCGCTCCGAGCGCCAGGCCGGAGACGAAGTGCCGCTGGAAGCGCAGGAACACCGCGACGGTGGGGACGGCCGCGATGACCGTACCGGCGGCGATGACGTTCCAGGACGAGACGAACTGCCCCTGGAGGGCGAGCAGCGCCGGGGTGACCGGCATGTTGTCGTCGGTACGCAGAACGGTGATCGCCCAGAGCAGGTCGTTGAAGATCCAGGTGAAGGAGAGCGCCCCGAGAGCGGCCAGCGCCGGTCGGGTCAGCGGCAGCATCACCCTGGTGAAGATCTGCGCGGTGCCGGCCCCGTCGATGGTGGCCGCCTCCTGGATCTCGTGCGGCAGGTCCCGCATGAAGCCGTGCAGGACGAAGGTGTAGAAGCCGAGCCCGAAGCCGACCTGCACCGCGATCAGCGCCCAGAGCGTGTCGTACAGACCGGTCAGCTCGCTGAACTTGGCCACCGGGATGAGCAGGATCTGCGGTGGGAGCAGGTTGCCGGCGAGCATCAACAGCAGGATGGTCCGCCGACCGGGGATCCGGAAGCGACTGAGCGCGAAGGCGGCCATCGCGGCCAGCCCCAGGCTCACCAGCACCGACGGGACGGTGACCAGCATGCTGTTGATCAGCGCGCGCAGTTCGCCGCCGTCGGTCCACGCCTGTCGGTAGGTGTCCAGGGTGAACGAACGGGGCAGGCTGCCCACGCCGTGCGCGGCGATGTCGTCGAACGACCGGGTGGACATCACCACCACCCAGAGCACCGGGCCCAGCCAGAGCAGCGAGAGCAGGATCATGCCGGTGTGGAAGGCCCCGGTACGGAGCTTGTTCATGACGCTTCCTCCCGGAACGCGCGGACCAGGTAGCCGAGGATGACGGCCAGCGCGAGCACGAAGATCACGACAGCGATCGCGGAGGCGTAGCCCAGCCGCAGGCTCTGGAACGCGGTCGAGTACATGTAGGTGCTGAGCAGCTCCGACGAGTGGTACGGCCCGCCCTTGGTCAGCGACCAGACGATGTCGAACGAGCGCAGCGAGTCGATCACGATGACCGACAGCACCACCGCGTTGACTCCCTTGAGCTGGGGGATGGTGACGTGCCGCAGTCGTTGCCAGGAGTTCGCGCCGTCCATCCGGGCCGCCTCGTGCAGCGCCGGGTCGATCGCTTTCAGCCCGGCCAGGAACAGCACCATCACGTAGCCGATCTGCCGCCACAGCGCGGGCAGGATCACCGCGTACAGGGCGGTCTGGGGGTCGGCCAGCCAGGGCCGGATCAGCTGCTCCAGCCCGACCGCCCGCAGCAGCGTGTCGGCGATGCCGTCGGGCTGGTAGAAGACCCGCCAGACCAGAGCGGTCACCACCAGCGAGAACACCACCGGGGTGAACAGCGCGGCCCGGTAGAAGCCGACCCCGCGCCGCTCCTTCTGCAGGACGAGCGCCATCCCGAAGCCGCCCAGCACGGAGAGGCCACCGAAGAGCACCAGCCAGATCACCGTGTTGACCAGCGCACCCCGGAAGGTGGCGTCGCCGGCCAACTCGACGTAGTTGTCCGTGCCGACGAAGGTCGGCGGCGTCATCCCGTCCCAGCGGGTGAGGGAGAACCAGAAGCCCTGGATCGCCGGCCAGAACACCCAGACGCTCTCCACCGCGAACGGTACGAGGACGAACGCCACCAGCAGCGGCGACAGTCGAGCCGACCGTCGCCGCCGCCGGGTGGGGGTGACCGAAGTCGTGGAGATCGTTGCCGTCACGTCAGCCCTTGAAGACCTTCTCGGCGCCGGCCTGCCACTCCCGCAGGATCGCGTCGATCTGGTCCGGTTTGTCCATGAACTTGGTCAGTGCGGTATCCGCGGTCGGCTGGAGCGCGTCGCTGGAGTCCCGGTTGAAGAACTGGGTCAGCTCCCTGGCCTCGCCCAGCATCGCCTTGCCCTTGGCCACCAGTGGCGAGTCCGATGCCCTGGCCTTGGGGTTGGCCGGCAGCACGATGCCGGAGCTGGCCTTGACGTACGCCTCCTGCGCCTCGACCCCGGCCAGGTAGGTGAGCAGGGCCTTGGTGCCGGTCGGGTTGGCGCTCTTCGCGCTGGCGAAGAAGCCGTCGGTCGGTGCCTCCTCAGCCAGCGGCACCGCCGGGTCGATGATCGGGAACCGGAAGAAGTCCAGGTCACCGAGCGCGTCCTTGGGTGCCGCGTCGGCGAAGAACGTACCGATCAGGAACATGCCGGTCTTGCCGGCCAGCAGCGCGGTGGTCGCCTCCTGGAACGGGTACGCCTTGCCCTTGGGATCGAAGTAGGGCAGGGCCTCGCGCCAGCGGCTGAAGACCGCCTTGACCTTCGGGTCGTCGAAGCGCTGCTTGCCAGCGAGCAGCTCGCGGTGGAACGGTGCGCCGTTGATCCGGATGTTGAGGTAGTCGAACCAGGCCGAGGCCACCCACGGGGTGTCGCCCAGGCCGATGCCGATGGGCGGGATGCCCTTGCTCTTCAACGTCTCGCAGAGCGCCAGGAACTCGGTCCAGGTCTTCGGCTCCTGTACGCCCCACTTGGCGAAGTTGGACTTGCGGTAGAAGAAGCCCCACCAGTAGTTGTTCATCGGCACGAAGATCTGCTTGCCGGTGGCGTCGGTGGAGAGGGTGCGCAGCGACTCGGGGTAGTCGCCCAGCGACTTCCAGACGTCGGAGACATCCAGCAGCAGGTTCTTGCTGGCGTAGTCGTTGGCGACCGAGCCCGCGTACCAGGTGTAGAGGTCCGGAGGGTTGGCCGAGGTGAGGTAGGTCGGCAGCTGGGTCCGGAAGGTCTCCGAGGCGATGGTGTTGAGGCTCGCGGTGCCCTTGCCCTGCGCGTTGAAGGTCTCGATCAGCTTCTCCATCGCCGCCTTGGCCTGCGGCGAGGAGAGGTTGGACTGGATGGTGACCGCGCCCGAGCCGTTGCTCGTGCTCGGCCCGCTGGCGGAGCTGGCGCACGCGCTGAGGAACGAGCTGGCGCCGAGCGCGCCCAGGCCGGCAAGCCCGAGGTGGCCAAGGAATCGCCGGCGACCGGGGTCGAAGTCGCTCACGGAGGTATCCCTTCCTCTACGACACGCAGCGTCACCGCGCGATGTGTCGTCCATGTGAATGCTGTGACGAGAAGGTTGCATCGACCCTCGCCGGCTGTCAAGATATCTTCGTAATTAATGATTAGACGAGACCAAGGCGAGGGTCAGGTGGATCAGCCTATGCGCCGGCTTGAGGGCAAAAATGCGCTGGTCACCGGCGCAATGGGTGGGATCGGTGCGGCCATTGCGCGGCGGCTCGCCGCCGAGGGAGCGGGCGTCGCGCTGCTCGACGTGGCCGATCCGACCCCGCTGGCCGAGGAGCTGACCGCGCGCGGCGACCGCGCACTGTCCGTAGTGGCCGATGTCAGCGAGGAGGCGGACTGGACGGCCGCCGTGAGCGCCGTACGGGACCGCCTCGGCCCCGTCGACATCCTGGTCAGCACCGCGTACGCCGTGCGGGTCGCCCCGGCGCACGAGACCAGCCGGCAGTCCTGGGACCACCAGCTCGGCGTCAGCCTCACCGGCTCGTTCCTCGGCGTCCGCGCCTGCCTGGACGACCTGCGGGCCCGCTCGGGCGCGGTGGTGCTGATCTCCTCGGTGCACGCGCTGGTCGGGTTGCCCGGCCGACCCGCGTACGCCGCCGCCAAGGGTGGCCTGGTCGCACTCGGCCGCCAACTCGCCGTCGAGTACGGCCCCCAGGTCCGGGTGAACACCGTGCTGCCCGGGCCGATCCTCACCGCGGCGTGGGCCGACGTGTCCGAAGAGGACCAGCGACGCAGCATCGGGGAGACCGTCGCGAAGCGCTTCGGCACACCGGACGAGGTGGCCGCGACAGTCGCCTTCCTCGCCTCGCCGGACGCCGCCTACGTCACCGGCGCGAGCCTGGTGGTGGACGGTGGCTGGACAGCGGTGAAAGCCTCGGCCTGAGAGATCGATACCGACCAGCGAAAAGGCCAGGAGCATTGGCACAGTACGCACGCCGCGGCGTCCACGGGCAGACCGTCGAAGCGATCGCCCGTCGCATCCTCACCGGTGAGATCGCCGCCGGCGCTACCCTGAACATCGCCGCGTTGCAGGAGGAGTTCGACGTCAGCCTCACGGCGCTCCGTGAGGCGCTGAAGGTCCTCTCCGCCAAGGGCATCGTCGACGCGCGACAGAAGCGCGGCACCTTCGTCCGACCCCGTGCGGACTGGAACCTGCTCGACGGCGACGTGATTCGCTGGCAGTTCGCCGAGGGCACCGACCAGCGGTTGCTCGACCAACTGCACGAGGTGCGCGCCATCATCGAACCGGCCGCCGCACGACTGGCCGCCACCCGCGCCACCGAGGACGACCTGACCGCCCTCGACCGGGCACTGGACGAGATGGCCCAGGCCAACGGCGATCCCGCCGCCGCCATCGCCGCTGACCTCGCCTTCCACCGCGCGCTGCTCACCGCCACCCACAACGAGCTGCTGGAGCGGATGGAGGTGGTGATGGAGACCGGGCTCGCCGAACGGGACCGGCTGGTGCACGGCGGCACCCCGCACGACGACCCGGTGCCCAGCCACCGCGCGGTGGTCGACGCGCTGCGCGACCGGGACGAGACGGCGGCCGAGACCGCGATGCGTCAGTTGCTGGACAAGGCCGTCCGCGACGTCGAGAAGGCACGGGGACGAAGGGGCAGTCAGTGAAGATCGAGCGGATCGAGACCTTCCTGGTCGCGCCACGGTGGTTGTTCTGCCGGGTGGAGACCGACGACGGGCTGGTCGGGTGGGGTGAGCCGGTGGTCGAGGGCCGCGCCGAGGTGGTGCGCAGCGCGGTCGAGGTGCTCGCCGAATATCTGATCGGCGCCGACCCGCTGCGCATCGAGCAGCACTGGCAGGTGCTCACCAAGGGCGGCTTCTACCGGGGCGGCCCGATCCTCTCCAGCGCGGTCGCCGGCCTCGACCAGGCGCTCTGGGACATCGCCGGGCAGGCGTACGGCGCGCCGGTGCACGCGCTGCTCGGCGGGCCGGTGCGCGACCGGGTGCGGATCTACTCGTGGATCGGCGGGGACGAACCCGGCGAGGTGGCCGACGCCGCCGCCGCGCAGGTCGCCGCCGGTCTGACCGGGGTCAAGATGAACGCCTGTGGGCGGCTCTCGCCGATCCCCACCTCGGCCGAGGTGGACGCGGTCATCGGCCGGGTCGCCGCCGCCCGCGAGGTGCTCGGCCCCGACCGGGACATCGCGGTGGACTTCCACGGTCGCGCCGGAATGGCCGCCGTCCGCCGGATCCTGCCCGAGCTGGCCGCCCTGCGCCCGTTCTTCGTGGAGGAGCCGGTCCTGCCCGACCAGGCACACCACCTGGCCGGCATCGTCGCCAGCACGCCGATCCCGGTGGCCACCGGCGAACGGCTCTACGACCGGTCCGAGTTCCTCGGCCCGTTGCAGGCCGGGGTCGCCGTGGTTCAGCCGGACCTGTCGCACGCCGGTGGGATCTCCGAGGTCCGTCGGATCGCCGCGCTGGCCGAGACGTACGGCGCGCTGCTCGCCCCGCACTGCCCACTGGGCCCGATCTCCCTGGCGGCCAGCCTCCAGGTGGCCTTCGCGACACCGAACTTCCTGATCCAGGAGCAGAGCATCGGCATCCACTACAACGCCGGCTCGGAGCTGCTGGACTATCTGATCGACCCGGAGCCGTTCCGGTTCGTGGACGGGCACATCACCCGCCTCGACCGGCCCGGCCTGGGCATAACGGTCGACGAGACGGCGGTCCGCAAGGCCGCCCAGACCCCACACGCCTGGCGCAACCCGGTCTGGCAGCACGCCGACGGGTCGTTCGCCGAGTGGTGACCGACGCGACGCCGGTGGCGCTGCGGGTGGCGTACGACGCGGCGCACGGCGGCCGGTGGACGAGTCTGCACGGCGGTGGCCGGGAGTGGCTCTGGCGCGGCCCGGCACCCGGCCGGCACGACGTACGCCCCGACGACACGTTCGTCGACGCCGGTGGGCTGGAGGAGTGCCTGCCCACCGTGCGCGGCGAGCCCGACCACGGCGAGGTGTGGTCGCGGCCGTGGCGCGACGCCGGCCCCGGCACCGTGGTCATCGAACGGCCGACGTTCACTCTCACCCGCCGGATCACCGACGAGAGCGGCGTGGTGGTGGCCGACTACCGGCTGGCCGCCGACCCTGGGCACCGGTTCGTCTGGGCCGCGCACGCCCTGCTCGACCTCTCGCCCGCCGCCCGCCTCGACGCGCCCGCCGGCACCCCGACCCGGCTGCACCCGGAGGCCGCCGCGCTCCTGCCCCCGGGCGGTTGGCCCACCGGCGACCCGTGGTTGACCGGGCCGTGGCCGGCCCCGGCCGGGCTGGCCCTGGACGAATTCGGTCCGGACGACGGAACCGCGCTCGGCGCGGTGCTGCTCGACTGCGCCCGGGTCCAGGTGATCGACGGAGTCGACCGGTTGACCCTGGAGCTGGAGTGCGCGGACCAACCCCACGGCACCGCGCTCTGGCGCAACCTGGGCGGCTGGCCGGTCGATGGCCCCTACCGCAGCGTCGGCGTCGAACCGATGCTCGGCGCCGCCTTCGACCTGGCCGACGCCGGCCCCGACGACGCGGCGGTCGTCCCACCCACCGGTGAGGTCACCTGGCGACTCACCATCTCCGCTCACCGCATCCACTGAGGACACCTGATGAACCTGCTCGACGAGCTGCGTACCCATCGACTGTTGGCCATCGTGCGCGGCCCGGACCCGGCCGCCGCGCTGACCGCCGTGCTCACCCTGGCCGAGAGCGGCGTCGCCCTGATCGAGGTCTCGCTGACCAGCGCCGACGCGCTCGGCGTTCTCCGCCGCGCCCGCGCCGCCATCGGGCCCGACTTCGCCCTGGGCGCGGGCACCGTGCTCAGCGCCGAGGACGCCCGCGCGGCGGCCGACGCGGGTGCCGGTTTCCTGGTCACCCCGGCGATCGCACCGAGCCTCGCCGAGGGTGGCCGGCTCGGCCTGCCGGTGCTCGCCGGCGCCCTCACCCCCACCGAGGTCGTGCAGGCCAACGACGGCGGGGCCGCCGCGATCAAACTCTTCCCCGCCTCCCTCGGCGGGCCCGACTACCTCGGCGCGCTACGCGACCCGTTCCCCGGCACCGCGTTCGTGCCGGTCGGTGGGGTCGACGCGGACGGCTCGCGGCGCTACCTCGATCGGGGCGCGACAGCGGTCGGCGTCGGCTCCCCACTGCTCGGCGACGCCGTCCGAGGCGGCGACACGGCAGCGTTGCGCGACCGCGTCGCCGCCTTCCTCGCGGCGGTGCGGGCATGACCGACCTGCTCACCCTCGGCGAGACGATGGCGGCGTTCCGCACCACCGGCCCACTGCGGCTGGGCGGCACCGCCGGGATCTCCGTCGCCGGTTCCGAGTCGAACGTGGCGATCGGCCTGGCCCGGCTCGGCCACCGGGCCGCCTGGGTCGGAGTGACCGGCGCCGACGAGCCCGGTGAGCTGGTCCGCCGTACGCTGCGCGCCGAGGGCGTCGACCTGACCTGGTCCCGGGTCGACGCGACCGCTCCGACCGGGCTGATCCTCTTCGAGAACCGGGTCGCCGACATCAACCGGGTCACCTACCACCGCGCCGGCTCGGCCGGATCCCGACTGGGCCCGGCCGACGTGACCCCCGCCTTCGACACGCCCGGGCCAGCACCCCGGCTGTTGCACGTCACCGGCATCACCTGCGCGCTCGGCGTCGAGCCGTACCAGGCGGTGGTGGAGGCGGTACGGCGCGCCCGCACGGCCGGCACCACTGTCTGCCTGGACGTCAACCACCGCAACCGCCTCTGGTCGGTGGCGCAGGCCGCCGCCGCGCTGCGCCCGCTGCTGCCCTCGATCGACCTGGTGGTCGCCTCCGACGACGAGTTGGCCGTGCTGACCGACGCGGCCGACCCGGCCTCGGCGCTACTCTCGGCCGGCGTCACCGAGGTCGTGGTCAAACACGGCGCCGGTGGCGCGACCAGCCACAGCGCGACCGGCACGACCCACCGTCCAGCCCGGACGGTGTCGGTGGTGGACACCGTCGGCGCGGGCGACGCCTTCGTGGCCGGGCTGCTCTCCGGCTGGCTCGACGGCCTCGACGCGCCGACCCGCCTGGACCGGGCCGTCACCACCGGCGCGTTCGCGGTCGCCACCCGGGGCGACTGGGAGGGTCTGCCCGACCGGGCCGAGCTGGCGCTGCTCGACCACGGCCCCGGCGGTACGGTCCGCTGACGATCTTTGGAGGAGCACCATGGAGTTGACCGAGCCGACCGTCTGGAGCACCGACCGGCTGGAGTTGGGTGAGGGCCTGCGCTGGGTCGACGACCGGCTGGTCCTCGTCGACCTGCTGGCCGGGCGACTGTGGGAGACCGACGGCGACGCCCCGACACCGCTGCGGGAGCTGCGCCGCCTCGACGGGCCGCTCGGCGCGGTCGCCCCGGTGGCCGACCGGCCCGGCGAGTGGCTGGCCGCCGCCGGGACCGGCGTCACCCTGCTGCCCGCCACCGGCGACCCCCGACCGGTCGCCGAGCTGGTCGCCGACGCGCCCGAGCCGACCCGGCTGAACGACGCGGTCGCCGACCCGCACGGCCGCTTCTGGGCCGGCAGCATGACGTACGCGATGGTGCCCGGCGGTGGCACGCTGTTCCGCCTCACCCCGGGCGCCGACCCGGTCCCCGCGGTGACCGGGCTGACCATCCCGAACGGGCCGGCGTTCGACGCGACCGGCACCACCATGTACCTGGCCGACACACCCCGCGGCGAGATCGACCGGTTCACCGTCGACCCCGCCACCGGAGCCCTGCACGGGCGGGAGCCGTTCGTGCGACTGACCCCCGCCGACGGCGGCCCGGACGGCATGACGCTCGACGCGGCCGGCCACCTCTGGATCGCGCTGTGGGGTGGCTCCGCGGTCCGCCGCTACCGGCCCGACGGCACCCTCGACCAGGAGATCCGGCTGCCTGCCACGCAGCCGGCCGGCATCTGCCTGGGCGGCCCCGACCTGCGCCGACTCTTCATCGGCACGGCCCGGGTGGGGCTGGACACGCCCGGTCCGCAGGACGGCGCGTTGTTCGCCGTGGACGTCCAGGTGCCCGGCCTGCCCACCGCGCACGCCGCCGCGCCAGCGAGCTGACCCGAGGCATATCGGACGCCAGGTCGGGAACAACCGCACCGAAGCGCGGTACCAGCCGACCGGTAGGGAGCGAGCCGATGAACACCGTGGGACGGACGTCATGAACGGGCCGGTCGGCGACGAGCCGATGGGTGAACTGGAGCTGGTGCACACCTTCACCGGCCCGATGCCGACCGGGGTGAGCGTCTCGCACCGGGGCCGGATCTTCGTCAACTTCCCCAAGTGGGGTGACGAGGTGCCGGCCACCGTCGTCGAGCTGCGCGACGGCCGGGAGGTGCCCTACCCGGACCAGGCGTGGAACGACCCGTCCGGCGACGACGACGCGGGCGCGTTCGTGTCGGTGCAGAGCATCGTGGTCGACCCGGCCGACCGGCTCTGGGTGCTGGACACCGGCAGCCCGATGTTGCAACCCACCAAGCCGGGCGGCCCGAAGCTGGTCCGGGTCGACCTGGAGACCGACACCGTCGCCCAGGTGATCACCTTCCCGGCGGACGTGGCGCTGCCGACGACGTACCTCAACGACGTCCGCTTCGACCTGCGGCGGGGCGAGTCGGGGGTCGCGTACATCACCGACTCCGCGTTCGCCGGGCCGAACGGGATCATCGTGGTGGACCTGGCCAGCGGTGCCGCCTGGCGGCGGCTGCACGACCACCCGTCCACCAAGGCGAAGCCGCTGACGTCGTTCCGCCCGATTGTCGAGGGCCGGCCGTTCCTGGAACGGCCGGCCGACGGGCCGCCGAAGCCGGTAGCGATGGGCTCCGACGGCATCGCCATCTCCGCCGACGGCACCCGGCTCTACTACTGCCCGTTGGCGTCCCGGCGCCTTTACAGCGTCTCCACCGAAGCGCTGGCCGACCCGGGCGTCACCCAGGAGGCGGTCGCCGCGACAGTGGTCGACGAGGGCGACAAGGGCACCGCCTCGGACGGGTTGGAGAGCGACGACGCGGGACGGCTCTACCTCACCTCGTACGAGCACAACGCGGTGCTGCGGCGACTGCCGGACGGCGAGTACGAGACCCTGGTGCACGACCCGCGACTGCTCTGGCCAGACACCATGTCGGTGGCCGCCGACGGGCACCTCTACGTCACCGCCAACCAACTGCACCGGCAACCGCAGTACCAGCGCGGCCAGGACCTGCGGCGCAAGCCGTACGCGTTGTTCCGGACCCGCATCGACGCCGGGCCGGTGCTGCTGCGCCGCTGAGCACCGACGCTCGCCCTCGCTCAGCCGACGGGCAGGGCGCGGTCCAGGAGGTCGAAGAGCGCGCGCCAGTGACGCTCGGTGGCCTGCTCGTCGTACGCCGGGGTGTCGCTCATGGTGTAGCCATGGTGGGCGCCGGCGTACACCTCGGAGCGGTACCGCACTCCGGCGGCGTCGAGAGCCTTCTCCAGCGTGGCGATCTGCTCGGGCGTCATCGACTGGTCGGCGTCGGCGTGCCCGAAGTACAGCTCGCCGGTGATCGAGGCGACGCCCAGGTGCGGGCTGTCGGGCGCGTCGGTGACGATCCGCCCGCCGTGGAAGCTGGCGATCGCCGCGATGCGGTCCGGGTGCGCCTCGATGGCCCGCAGCGCGTTGGTGCCGCCCATGCAGTATCCGGTGATGGCGACCGGGCCTGGCCGGACGTCGTCGCGGGCGGCCAGGAAGTCGAGGTACGCGGCGGTGTCCCGGTTGATCACGTCCGCGGTCAACGCGCCGATCAACGGCATGGCCTTCGCGAAGAGTGCGGCGCGACCGTCGGCCTCACCGAGTCGGGACAGGTCGAACAGCGGTGCCCGGCCGCCCCGGTAGAGCAGATGGGGCGTCAGCACGAGGTAACCCCGGGCGGCGATCCGCTCGGCCATCTCGACCAGGCGCGGACGCGGCCCGATGGCGTCCATGAAGAGCAGCACCGCCGGGAACGGACCGTCCCCGTCCGGCCGGGTCAGGCTCGCGTCCGCCACTCCGTCGCTGGTCGGGATGTCCACCGTCGTCGTCAGCACTGTGCCTCCTCGTACGTCGATCATGGTCCGTTCACGACGCTACCCGCCGGGTCGGCAGGCCCGGGCGGCAACCAAGGGTCAGGGGCGGTAGCGGTAGCCCATTCCCGGCTCGGTGATGAGGTGCCGGGGGCGGGCCGGGTCGTCCTCCAGCTTGCGCCGCAGCTGGGCCAGGTACTGCCGCAGGTAGTTGGTCTCGTTCTGGTATTCCGGCCCCCACACGTCCTGGAGGAGCTGACGTTGGCTGACCAGCTTGCCGGGGTGCCGCAGCAGCTTCTCCAGCACGCTCCACTGGGTGGGGGTGAGTTTGACCTCGGTGCCGTCGTCGTGGTGCACGCGGTGGTCGGCCAGGTCGACGGTGTGTCGACCGATCCGCAGCGCCGGCACCGCTTCGTTGGACGCGCCGAGGCGGCGGGTCACCGCGCGGATGCGGGCCAGCAGCTCCTCCACCCCGAACGGTTTGGTGACGTAGTCGTCCGCGCCGGCGTCGAGCGCGGCGACCTTGTCCTCACTGCCGGCCCTCCCGGAGAGCACGATGATCGGTACGCTGGTCCACCCGCGCAGGCCCCGGATCACCTCCACGCCGTCGATGTCGGGCAGGCCGAGGTCCAGCACCACCAGGTCGGGCGGGTGGCTGGCGGCGGCCTTCAACGCGGCGGCCCCGGTGCCGGCGACGTCCACGTCGTAGCGGCGGGCCCGCAGGTTGATGCGCAGGGCACGCAGGATCTGCGGTTCGTCGTCGACGACCAGGATGCGCGTCATTCCTGCGGCCCTTCCGGGGTGGTCTGCGCGGCCGGCAGCCGCAGCACCATGGTGAGCCCACCGCCGGGGGTGGCCTCGGGGGTGATGCTGCCACCCATCGCCTCGGCCAGCCCCCGGGACAGGGCAAGGCCGAGACCGACGCCGGTCTGGTTGTCCCGGTCACCGAGGCGTTGGAACGGCAGGAAGACGTGCTCCCACTGGTCCTCCGGGATGCCCGGCCCCCGGTCGATCACCCGCAGCTCGACCTGGCCGGCGTGGGCGCTGGCGGTGATCCTGGGCGGCTGACCGGGCGGGCTGTGGCGTAGCGCGTTGGCGATGATGTTGACCAGCACCCGTTCCAGCAGGCCCGGGTCGGCGGTCGCGGCCGGCAGGTCGGCCGGGATGTCCGTGCCGACGGTCGCGGCCGCCGCACCGAGTTCGTCCAACGCCAGGGGTACGGCGTCCTCCAGGCCGATCGCGGTCGCCGAGATGCCCAGCACGCCCGCCTGGAGCCGGCTCATGTCCAGGAGATTGGCGACCAGCCGGGCGAGGCGGTCCAGCGACTCCTCGGCGGTCTCCAACAACTCCTCGCGGTCGGACTCGTCGAACTCGATGTCGTGGCTGCGCAGGCTGGTCACGGCCGCCTTGGCGGACGCCAGCGGCGTACGCAGGTCGTGGCTGACCGCCGCGAGCAGCGCGGTGCGCATCCGGTCGGCGGCGGCGAGGGGCCGGGCGGTCGCGGCCTCCTCGGCGAGCCGTTCCTGGCGCAGCGCGACGGCGGCCTGGGCGGCGAACGCCTCGACGATCCGCCGGTCGGCGGCCTCCAACCGCCGGCCGCTGAGCACCACGGTGATCCGGTCGTCGACCGGTACCGCCGTCTCGCCGCCGTCGGGCGTGCAGGCCGGCTGGTCGCCGACGCTGGCCACGACACACCAGGCGTGCTCCTCGCGGGCGCGCGCCGGACGCCCGCTGGCCTCCTCGGCCAACTCCAGCACGCTCACCGCGCGCAGCCCGAAGGTCTCCCGGAGCTGATCCAGCAGGGCGGGCAGCGGGCGTTCGCCGCGCAGCACACCACCGGCGACGGCGGCGAGGGTCTGCGCGTCGGCGGCGGCCCGGGCGGCCTCCCGGGTCCGCCGGGCGGCCACGTCGACGATCCAGCTCACCGCCAACGCCACCCCGACGAAGACGGCCAGGGCGAGCAGGTTGTCCGCCTTGGCGATGGTCAACGTGCGAAACGGCGGGGTGAAGAACCAGTTGAGCAGCAGCGAACCGCCGAGCGCGGCGACCAGGGCCGGCCACACCCCGCCGACCAGGGCCACCCCCACCACCCCGGCGAGGAACAGCAGGATGTCGTTGGTCAACGTCAGGTCGGGCATGGCCTTCAGCAGCAGGGTGAGCAGCGGCATCCCCAGCGCCGCGAGGCCGAAGCCGAGCAGCCGGCGGCGGCGGGACAGCGCCGCCGGGACGGCCGCCGCCCGACGGCCCTTGCCGGCCTGCTTGTGGGTGACCAGGTGCACGTCGATCGAGCCGGACAGCGCGGTGGTGGTCACCCCGACACCCCGGGCGAAGATCTGCGCGAGGCGGCCCCGCCGGCTGGCCCCGAGCACCAACTGGGTGGCGTTCACGCCCTGGGCGAAGTCCAGCAGCGCGGCCGGCACGTCGGTGCCGAGCACCTGGTGGTACGTGCCGCCCAGGCTCTCCACCAGCACCCGCTGGCGGGCCAGCTGGGCCGGGTCGGCGCCGGCCAGGCCGTCGCTGCGGGCCACGTGCACGGCGAGCAGGTCGGCACCCTTGCTGCGGGCCGCGACCCGGGCCGCCCGGCGGATCAGCGTCTCGCCCTCCGGGCCGCCGGTCAGCGCGACCACGACCCGTTCCCGGGCCTCCCAGGTGGCGGCGATCCCCTGCTGGCTGCGGTAGCGGTCGAGCTGCTCGTCGACCTTGTCGGCGAGCCAGAGCAGCGCCAGCTCGCGTAGCGCGGTGAGGTTGCCGACCCGGAAGTAGTTGCCCAACGCGGCGTCGATCTTGTCGGGGCGGTAGATGTTGCCGTGCGCCATCCGCCGCCGCAGCGCCTCCGGGGTCATGTCGACCAGTTCGACCTGCTCGGCGGCGCGGACGATCTCGTCCGGCACGGTCTCCCGCTGGGTGGTGCCGGTGATCTGCGCGACGACGTCGTTGACCGACTCCAGGTGCTGCACGTTGACCGTGGACAGCACGTTGATGCCCGCGTCGAGCAACTCCTGGACATCCTGCCAACGCTTGTCGTGCCGGGAACCAGGCACGTTGCTGTGCGCCAGCTCGTCGACCACCGCGAGCTGCGGCCGGCGGGCCAGCACCGCGTCCAGGTCCATCTCGGTGAACTCCGCGCCGCGGTAGTCCATGCTCCGACGACGCACCTGCTCCAGGTCGCCGAGCATCGCCGCGGTGTGCGGGCGGCCGTGGGTCTCCACAAAGCCGATCACCACGTCGGTGCCGCGCGCGGCCCGCCGTTGGGCCTCCTCCAACATGGCGTACGTCTTGCCGACGCCGGGAGCGGCCCCGAGATAGATGCGCAGTTCTCCGCGTGGCACGGGAACATCCTTCCTGGTGGGGATCGCCGATGCGGGAGACCGGGCGAGACCGCTCGAGGGGAACGGTCTCGCCCGGTGTCGTGCTCAGGGCCTGCTCAGCGTGCCGGGAACTGCTCGTCCAGTGCGATGTTCAGCTCCAGCACGTTCACCCCCGGCTCGCCCATGAAGCCGAGCGCCCGCCCGGTGGTGTGCGCGTCCACCAGTTTGCGGACGGCCGCCGGGTCCGCGCCGCGCTCCCGCGCGACGCGATCGACCTGCAACTCGGCGTACGCCGGGCTGATCTGTGGGTCGAGGCCGCTGCCGCTGGCGGTGACCGCGTCGGCGGGCACGGCCGGGTCGGCGGGCGCGTCGCCCCGGATCGGGGTGACCAGCCCACCGGCGGCCACGTAGTCCTCGCCGGGCTTGGCCAGCTCCACCGGCACCCCCTCGTACGAGGAGACGAACGGTGTCGCCGGGGCGGTCTGGTTGACGCTGACCACCCGGGTGACCGGGCCGGTGAGACCGTCGGCGCGGAAGACCGCGAGCACGGCGCCCACCCCGTCGTCGGTGCAGTACGGGCGGCGACCGTCGACGCCGTTGAGCTCGCCGACGGCCCTGCTGCGTTCGCAGACCTGGGTGAGCAGGCTTTCGCTGGATTCCTCCGGGTCGGTGGCGATGGTGTCGACCACGCTCTCCGGGCCAAGGTTGCTGGCCGAGGTCGAGGTCGGGTCGTAGCCGTCACCGGCGGCCGACGGGCGGGACTGGAAGTAGCGGGCGACGGGGTTGCCGTCCGCGTCCGTGAAGGACTGGCCGATCAGCGAGCTGCCGACCGTCGTCCCACCCAAGGTGATCAGCGAGCCGTCGGCCTTGTGGTGGAGGCCGGGCAGTTGACCGACCGCGACCAGGGCCAGCGGGTAGACCAGCCCGAGCAGCATCGTGAACACGAGCACGGCGCGCAGAGCGGCGAGGTGTTGGGCGATCCAGGTGGGTAGGCGCATCACGAAATCCCCGGAATGAACTGGATGAGCAGGTCGATGATTTTGATCCCGATGAAGGGCACGACGATGCCGCCCAGCCCGTACACCAGCAGGTTGCGGCTGAGCAGCTTCGACGCGGCGTTCGGCCGGTACCGCACACCGCGCAGGGCGAGCGGGATCAGCGCGATGATCACCAAGGCGTTGAAGATGACCGCGGACAGGATCGCCGACTCCGGGCTGGACAGCCGCATGATGTTCAGCGCGTCCAGGCTCGGGTAGAGGCCGGCGAACATGGCCGGGATGATCGCGAAGTACTTGGCGATGTCGTTGGCGATGCTGAAGGTGGTCAGCGCGCCACGGGTGATCAGCAACTGCTTGCCGATTTCCACGATCTCGATCAGCTTGGTCGGGTCGGAGTCGAGGTCGACCATGTTGCCGGCCTCCTTGGCGGCCGACGTGCCGGTGTTCATCGCCACCCCGACGTCGGCCTGCGCGAGTGCTGGCGCGTCGTTGGTGCCGTCACCGGTCATCGCGACCAGCCGGCCACCCTCCTGCTCCCGCTTGATCAGCGCGAGCTTGTCCTCCGGCGTGGCCTCGGCCAGGAAGTCGTCCACCCCGGCCTCGTCGGCGATCGCCTTCGCGGTACGCGGGTTGTCCCCGGTGATCATCACGGTCCGGATGCCCATCCGGCGCATCTCGTCGAACCGCTCCCGCATGCCGGACTTGACCACGTCCTTGAGGTGGATGACGCCCAGCGCGCGAGCGGGTTCACCGTCCACGTGCTCGGCGACGACCAGCGGGGTGCCACCGGTACCGCTGATCGCGTCCACGATCTCGCCGACCTGCTCGGTCGGGTGGCCGCCGTTCTCCCGTACCCACTTCATGACCGCGGCGGCGGCGCCCTTGCGGACCCGGCGGGCCGCGCCCACCGCGCCGCCGTCCACGCCGGCGTCCGGGGTGAGGTCGACGCCGCTCATCCGGGTCTGCGCGGTGAACGGTACGAAGGTGGCGTGCGGCATCACGCCGGGCTCGCGCTCGCGCAGCCCGAACTCGTTCTTCGCCAGGACGACCACCGAGCGCCCCTCCGGGGTCTCGTCGGCCAGGCTGGACAGCTGCGCGGCGTCCGCCACGGTCGCCGCGTCGACCCCCTCGACGGGTACGAACTCGGCGGCCTGACGGTTGCCCAGCGTGATGGTGCCGGTCTTGTCCAGCAGCAGGGTGTTGACGTCGCCGGCCGCCTCGACCGCCCGGCCGCTCATGGCCAGGACGTTGCGCTGGACGAGGCGGTCCATGCCGGCGATGCCGATGGCGGAGAGCAGCGCGCCGATGGTGGTGGGGATGAGGCAGACCAGCAGCGAGATCAGCACGACACCGGTCACACCGGAGCCGGTGATCGCCCCGCTGTCCGGTGCGGCCGCCTGGTACGCCTTGGAGAAGATGGCGAGGGGCTGGAGGGTGACCACGGCCAGCAGGAAGATGATCGTGAGCGCGGCGAGCAGGATGTTCAGCGCGATCTCGTTCGGGGTCTTCTGCCGGTTGGCGCCCTCGACCAGGGCGATCATCCGGTCGATGAAGCTCTCCCCCGGCTTCTGGGTGATCTTCACGATGATCTGGTCGGAGAGCACCTTGGTGCCGCCGGTGACCGCGCTGCGGTCGCCGCCGGACTCCCGGATGACCGGGGCCGACTCACCGGTGATGGCCGACTCGTCGACGCTGGCGATGCCCTCGACGATGTCGCCGTCGCCGGGGATGATGCCGCCCGCCTCGACCAGGACGATGTCGCCCTGCCGCAGCTCGGGCGCGGGTACCGCCTCGTCGCGGTAGGTGTTGGCCCGCGCGCCCGGCTTCCAGTCGATCAGCCGGGTGGCGATGGTGTCCTTCTTCGCCTGCCGCAGGGTCGCCGCCTGGGCCTTGCCCCGACCCTCGGCGACCGCCTCGGCCAGGTTCGCGAAGATCACGGTCAGCCAGAGCCAGATAGTGATCGCCCAGGCGAACACCGACGGATCGGTCACCGCCAGGACGGTGGTGAAAGCCGCGCCGACCTCCACGATCAGCATCACCGGGTTGCGCCACAGCGTGCTGGGGTTGAGCTTGCGTACCGCGTCCGGCAGGGACCGGATCAACTGCTTGGGGTCGAGCAGGCCCCCGCCGATCCGGTTGCCCTGGGTGGCGGGCGTACCGGGAAGTTGCTCTGTTGGGGCGGACGTGACGGACATGTCCTCGTTCCTCATGATGGTCAGAGCCCTTCTGCCAGCGGGCCGAGCGCGAGCGCGGGCAGGAAGGTCAGCGCGACGAGGACCACGGTGACGCCGACGACCATGCCGATGAACAGCGGTCGGTGGGTCGGCAGGGTGCCCTCGGACGCGGGGGTGGGTGCCTGGCGGGCCAGCGAGCCGGCCAACGCGAGCACGAAGATGAGCGGCAGGAACCGGCCCAGCAGCATGCACAGCCCGAGCGCGGTGTCCCACCAGGTGGTGTTGACGGTGATGCCGCCGAAGGCGGAGCCGTTGTTGTTGCTGGCCGAGGTGAACGCGTACAGCACTTCGGAGAGGCCGTGCGGGCCGACGTTGAGCGCCGTGGTGTTGTTGCCGGTGGCGAACGCCGCCGCCGTGCCGACGAGCACCAGAATCGGCGTGATCAGGAAGTAGAGCGAGGCGAACTTGATCTCGCGCGACCCGATCTTCTTGCCCAGGTACTCCGGGGTGCGGCCCACCATCAGCCCGGCCACGAAGACCGTGATCACCGCGAGGATGAGCAGGCCGTAGAGACCGGAACCGGTGCCGCCCGGCGCGACCTCGCCGAGCATCATGTTGACCATCGTCATCATGCCGCCGAGCGAGGTGAACGAGTCGTGGAACGAGTTCACCGCGCCGGTGGAGGTGAGTGTGGTGGCGGCGGCGAAGGTGGCCGAGTTCGACACGTCGAACCGCACCTCCTTGCCCTCCAGGGCCGCGCCGACGGCCTGCGGCACCGTGCCGTGGCCGGTCAGCTCGAAGACGTTGGTGATGACCACGCTGGCGAACGCGAGGATGCCCATCACCGCCGCGATGGCGTAGCCCTGCCGGTTCTGCCCGACCATCCGGCCGAACACCCGGGGCAGGCTGAACGGGATCAGCAGGATCAGGAAGATCTCCAGCCAGTTCGTCCACGCGGTCGGGTTCTCGAACGGGTGGGCGCTGTTGACGTTGTAGAAGCCGCCACCGTTGGTGCCCAGCTCCTTGATGACCTCCTGGCTGGCCACCGGGCCGCCGGTGATGGTCTGGGTGCCGCCGGTCAGCGTGCTCACGTCGGTGCCGCCGTCGAGGTTCTGCACCGCCCCGCCGATCATCAGCACGATGGCGCCGAGCACCGCGATCGGCAGCAGGATCCGCAGCACGATCCGGGTCAGGTCGACCCAGAAGTTGCCGAGCTGCCCGGTGCGGCTGCGGGCGAAGCCGCGTACCAGCGCGACCGCCACCGCGATGCCGACCGCCGCGGAGACGAAGTTCTGCACCGCCAGGCCGGCCATCTGCACCAGGTGGCCCATCGTCGACTCACCCGAGTACGACTGCCAGTTCGTGTTGGTCACGAACGAGACGGCAGTGTTCCACGCGCCGTGCGGCACCACCGGGTCGAACCCCAGCGACAGCCACAGGTGGTTCTGCACCCGCTGGAACAGGTACAGAAACAGGATCGAGATCGCGGAGAACGCCAGCACGCTGCGGGCGTACACGCCCCAGGTCTGCTCGGCGGCCGGGTTCACCCCGACCAGTCGGTAGATGCCCCGCTCGACCCGCGACTGCTTGGTGCCGGCGACCGCCCGGAACATGTAGTCGCCGAACGGCTTGTAGCTGGCGACGAGGGCCGCCACCAGGGTCAGCACGAAGATGACGCCCGCTGTTGTCATGGTCATCAGAAACGCTCCGGAAACAACAGGGCGAACACCAGGAAGGCGCCCAGGACGATCGCGAGCACCAGACCGACGGCGTTGACCGCGTTCACAGCTTCTCCACCGCCCGGATCACCAGGGCGAGCGCTGCGAACAGCGCCACCGTCAGGATCACGAACACCACGTCAGACACGCTGACTCCTCATACCGGAAAGGTTCGTCGCGACCGCCTTCCGGTCGCGCGGGGCAATCAAAGCCCCGCCACCCGCCGGCCGGCAGAGGTCATAACGCGACCATGACGGCGGCGAACCGTTTCTTGACGTGGTTTTCACACCTGCCCACTGAACAGGTGAAATGCGGCACAGGCCGGCGGTTGGTCCGCGGGGTCAAGGGCGTGTGCCCGCCCCTTTGCTCTGCACCTGCGGAGGCACCAGCGCCCGGCGCAGCGTAAGCGTCGCCTCGGCGGGTGCAGAGCTGCGGAGGCGCCAGCTACCCGGCTACCGAGCGTGAGCGTCGCCTCGGCGGGTGCAGAGCAAAGGGAGGACGGGAGGGACCGGGCGCGACCCGGGTGGGTCGCACCCGGCGCGGCAGAGCGGACGTGCCAGGCCGTTTCAGGCCGAGCGGCGGGCCACCAGCACGTCCCGCATGATCGACTGGTCCACCCGGTGCCGCAGCGCGCGGTAGGGCTCCTCGTCGACCACGGTCAGGCCGGCGTCGGCCAACGCCGCCGCCGCGTCGTCCCGGCTGGCGACGTGGGTGTTCCAGGAGATCCCGAGCGCGCCGCCGGGGCGCAACACCCGGGCCCAGACCGGCGCGGCGTCCGCGAGCAGCGCCAGCGGGTCGCGGGCCAACCCCTGCCCAGCGGTACGACTGCCGTGCTGCACGCCGTACGGGGTATCGGCGACGACCAGGTCCACGGTCTCCGGGCGGAAGAACTCCCCCGAGCGGGCGGTGTCGGCGTTGACCACGTCCAGCAGCTGCGTCTGGCCGGCCTTGTGCTCCTCACGGGTCGGCGCCAGCTCGATCCGTACCCGCCGACCGACCACCTTGCGCTCCCGCCGCACCGGCCCCGACTCCAGCACCCGGTGCTTGACCCGCTTCTGCTTCAGCCAGGTGGTGATGAACGCCCGGTACGCCTCGACGTCCTTCTGGTCGCGCTCCACCCCGGCGGCGTCGAAGCCGTACATCAGCGCCTGGTTGAGGGTGGTGCCCCGACCGCAGAGCGGGTCGAGCACCCGAAACCGGCGGCTGGTCATCTCGGTGGCCCAGTCCGAGGCGAGCAGGGTGACGTTGAGCAGCAGCTTGGTGAACTGCTCGTTGGTCTTGCCCGGGTACTTCTGGATGGTGAGCAGGTCGTCGTCGTAGCGGTCCAGTCGACTCCACTCGACCGGCCGCAGCAGCGCACCGACAATCTCGAAGAGCGCGTACCCGGCGGAGAGGTTGCCCAGCACGGACAGGTCACGCTCGGTCAGCCCGTCGCCCGTGAACGTGACGTAGGACGCCCCGCCGACGACCTCGGTGTCCAGCTCGCCGATCCGGCCGTCCAGCGCCGAGCGGCCGAAGATCTCCAGCTCGGCCCGGGTGAGGTCGATGGCGGCGCGGGCGTACACCCGGTTGGTGGCGGGCAGGATCAGCAGGCCGTAACGCGTCATGATCCGGCGAGTATTCCACAACCAGTCACGGTCGCCGGGAACCGGAGCGGCTGCCCGAGCGACTACCGATACATGGGGTGTGAGCAGTGGCGGGAGGTCCTGTCCACGCAGTTGGACGGGGAGGAGACCGCCGCCGAACTGACGGCGGCGCAGGGGCACCTCGACGGGTGTGCCGAGTGCCGGGCCTGGTTCACGGCGGCGACCGCGGTGACCCGTCGGGTTCGTACCCGGTTGGTTGTTGAGGTACCCGACCGGACGGAGGCGATCCTGGCCGCCGCCGCGGCGACGCCGGCCCGTGGGTCGTGGTGGCGGCGGCTGACCGGCCGAGGTCGGTTGGCGACCGGGCTGCGCCCGGCGTTCGGGCGTGGTGGGTCGCTCGCCGGCCTGCGCGCGGCGTTCGGACGTGGTCCGCTCGTCGCCGGCCTGCGGTCGGCGCTCGGGCTGCTCGGCGCGGTGCAACTGGTGCTCGGCCTGGCCCAGGTGGGCCGTGGCTCGAACGCCGACCACCTGCACCCCACCGGTCAGCACCTGTGGCACGAGTCAGCGGCGTGGAACGTGGCAGTGGGGGCGGGCTTCCTCTTCGTGGCGCTGCGCCGCAGCCCACCCGCCGGGCTGTTGCCGATGCTCAGCGCTTTCGTCGGCACGTTGCTGCTGCTGTCGGTCAACGACCTGGCCACCGGATCGGTGGGCGGCGAGCGGCTGATCAGCCACGGCTTCCTGGTGGTCGGCTACCTGATCACTGTGGCGCTGTCCCGGCCCGGCCTCCGGCCCGGTGGGCCGGCACCGCAACGGCAGCCGACACCTTCCCGCTGGCGGTTCGGGTCCGACGAGGTGGACCGGCCGCTGCGGGTGGTACGCCCCGAGTCGTACCCGGCGCAGGCCGCCGACCGGTACGCCGCTCCGGCAGCGCACAGCGGTCGGCCCCGCACCGGGCAGGGCGACGAGCGCCGGGCCGCCTGACCGTCAGTCCACCTGCCGTTGGCGCGCCCGGTGGGCGCGCAGGTTGGTCGGGTGCCCACAGACGCGTACGGAGTGCCAGACCCCGCTGTTGTTGCGGGAGCGGTCGTAGAACGCCACCCGGCAGCGGGGGTTTCGGCAGGTCTTGATCCGCCGCCCGACGTCGGCGAGCTGCGCCTCGAACAACCCGGCGAGGATGAGCGAGATCAGCAGATCGGCCCCAATCCCCGCCGGGTCGAGGTGGACGGACCCGTCCCGGTCGAGCCGGAGCGTGGCCTCGGTGGCACGGGTTCCGGCCGGAACCCGGTCCGACGCCTCGGCGGACTGCCCGAGGTCCGGCGTGCCGCGCAACCTGCTGTCGATCCCGTCCAGCAACTCCTCGCGGAGGATCCGCAGCGCCCGGAGCCCCGCCGGATCGAGTGGGACGTCGGGTGCCGGCCGCCCGGTGGCCGTCGACCACTGCGCGACGGCCAGCCGTGCCCACTCCGTGGCGCTGCCCAGATCGTCGAGGAGGTCCGGTTGCCGTGGCGCGCCGGCCGAGATCGTGTTGAGCAGATCCTGAACGAGCCCGAGGCTGCCTGGGGCGGCGTCCAGGTCGTACCTCGCGGTGGCAGGCCACGACCCGACCACCACATCTGCCGGGTGGTCGGGGATCGAAGGCACCATCAGCTCACTTCCCGAGCAGGGCAAGCGCCCCGTACCATGCCGGTCCCGGATTGAGCCGGTCTGGGTAGAGTCGCACGATCTCGTCGAAGAACTCGCGGGCGGTCTGCTTCTCGGCCAACAGCCGCTCCACGTTCAGCAGGTACTGCCGGGTCTCGTCGATGCTGGCCGGGTCGTCGGGGAGGTCCCGGTTCTTGTGGCTGGCGACGACTGCGCGGGGTGCGAGCGCCTCGACGCGGTCGAGGGCGTCGAGCCACTGCCGCAGGCCCCCGTTGGCGCTCTCCGAGATGTACTGGTGAACCCCGTTGTAGACGACGTCACCGGCGACCACCAGGCCGATCGACGGGACGTGCAGCACGGTGGACCGGTCGGTGTCGGTGTGCCCGGTCTCGACGGGCTGGATGAGGTTGCCCTCCAGCAGGAACCCTTCGGCCGGCACGGGCACCGCGTCAACCGGCGACTCCGGGATCAGGCCGGGGAAATCCCGGTCGAACACCTCACTCCGGCCAACCGTGGCCTGCTGGTGCATGACCTCGATGGTGCCGGGCGTCGCGTAGGTGACGGCACCGGGGAAGCGCTTGACCAGCTCAGCCGCACCGAACCAGTGGTCGCCGTGCCCGTGGGTGGCGTAGATGTACGTCAGCCGCTTACCCGACTGGGCGATCCAGTCGCCCACCTTCGCGATCTGCTCGTGGGTGAAGGGTGGGTCCACGAGAAGGGCCTCCTCGGCCCCGAAGATCAACGTGGACGCGACCGGGCTCCCGTAGAGCCGCGACCCGTCCGGCATGCGCCGATCACCGGCTCGCATCGGGCCGTCTGAGACGAATACCTCGTAGGACAGGGCAGATGTGGTCATGTCTCCTCCTCCGGTGACGCGGTCGACGGCACGTCGGGGCCGGATACCCGTCGTGGACTGAAATAACCGTAACCACTACGCCTATTTCACTGCCATACTCACGCTCGTGGGCTGCGGCACACTGGATCAGGCCCGCCGGATGTCACGCGATCAGGGCAGCGCGGACCGACCCGAGACCGAGGCAGGTTCGGGTTGCCTTGTCCGCCTTGTCCGCCGTACGTCCTACGCCGGTGGCTTGGCCGGGTGCGCCGGCCGGGCCGAACCGTCGATGACCTGCGGGATGACCTGCTCGACGATGGTCAGCAGGGTGGTGGTGAGCAGCAGGTGCACCTGGGCGCGGGTCAGCGCGCCGCGCTGGAGCCACTCGCGGGCGGTCGACGTCGCCAGCCCGCCGTACGCGCGAACCATCCCGCGCAACTCCTCGCGGTGCTCCGCCTCGCCGGCCAACCCGACGGCGACCAGCATCCGGTCCGCGGCGACCTCCTCGGCCTCGGCGAGCACCCGCTCCACGTCGGCGTCGCCGCCCACCCCTCGGGCGGTGACCGCCGCCAGCCACGAGGTGCTGTGCCGGGACACCACGTCGAGGAACCAGGTGACGCTGGCGTCGACCCGAGTCCGAAGATCACCCTTGGGCAGCCGTTCCAGGGCAACCTCCGGGATGGTCACCATGACCCGGACAACCTCCAGATAGAGGTCCTTCTTCGCACCGAAGTAGTGGTTGACCAGGCCGCGAGCAACACCGGCCTCGCGGGCGACGTCGGTAGTCGACACGTCGGCGTATGGGCGCTCACCGAACAGCCGGACCGCGCAGGCCAGGATCTGCCCACGCCGGGCGTCCGGCTCCAACCGGCGGCGGCGCGGAGCCGTCTCGACACTCATTTGCCCGACCCTATCGACCGCCCACCGGGTCGACCGCCATTCCTCACCTGGATCGCTTGATGCTCAGCGGTCGCCACACCAACGCCTCAACTGCCGACCATCAAGCGATCACCGCACGCCCCGGCGACGCCGAACCACGTGTCGTCCCAGGTGACGCAAGTTGGACGCCTCGCAGTAGAGCGCCGCATTGATCGCGCCGAGGGCCACCCCGGGCGCTCGCTGCACGCGGTCGACGTCCTGAACCACCCGGCCGATCAACGTCAACCGACAACGGAGATCGAACAACTCCCTCCGCGCGCAGTGCAGCGCCGTCTCCAATCCCCCGACCCGCTCCCGCAACCACGCCAACTCCGACACCTGATCCATGGGACACCCCTTCCTTCACCACACTCCACGCCGCCCAATCGGTAGCGCGCCGACGCACTCCGACCACCCTCAGCCACTTTCGACTGAGAGTCAACCTTTCGGGGACCCCTAATTGGGGATCCCCGATTGGGGGTTGGCGACCGTGCCTAGGTTCCAGGTGTGGGAGACAAGGGGCCGGGCGAGCTGATGGGGCCGTATGAGATCGGCCAGCGGCTGAACGTCTCCCGGAGCCGGTTCCAGCAAATCGCCATGCGGCCGAGCTTCCCGAAGCCTTACCAGGAGCTACGCGGCATGAAGGTGTGGCTGCGCGCCGACGTGGAGGCGTGGATCGCCGAGCACCGCCCGCCGCGCCCCACCGATGGCGACGAGGCCGAGTAGATCCCACTCCCCGCTCTGCACCCGCCCACTCGCCGCCCGCCCGCCCGCGCTGCGCAACAACGTCGGTTCGCCCGATTGGCCCACCCGACCCCCACCCCCACCCGCGCCCAACACCCCCTCGCGGCGGGCAAACTTTCGCAATCTTGGACAGTTTCCGTTAGCAGCTAACGGAAACTGTCCAAGATCTCCAGCGAGCCCGCCAGGAAAGCCGCCTCCAAGACCTCCGCCCATCCAGTCGCGATGGCCGATGCCCCCTGCGCCGGACGCAGCCTGCTTGCCCGAGCGCCACCCCCGACATAGGTCGATCATGGAGTTGTGGTGGGCGGTATGGCCACACCATTCCCTTTTGCGGGGCACCACAAGTCCATGATCGGCGACTGCCGGGCCAAGGGCCCGCACGATGCCGCCCGCCCGCACCGGCAGCTGATCACGACTTATTGACAGGTCGCCAACAGCAGGCGAGGGTGGTGCGCATGCCGACTCCCCCGCCCCACGGCTCCCCCTCACCCTGGCGCGAACCCGAGCATGACGACCTGGCCGACCTGGCCCGCACCTTCTTCACCAACGAGGTGTTGCCGCACGCCGAACGCCTGCGGGCGCAGGGCCACCCGGACCGCGAGCACTACCGGCGCGCCGGCGAGCTGGGGCTGCTCGGCCTGTCGGTCCCGGAGGAGTACGGCGGTGGGGGCGGAGGGTTCACCCACGAGGCGGTGCTGCTGCACGAGCAGGCGTACGCCGGGGAGGGCAGCCTCGGCCTGGCCGTCCACAGTGGCATCGTCACCGGCTACCTGGTGGCGTACGGCAGCGCGGAGCAGAAGCGGCGCTGGCTGCCCGGCCTGTGCAGCGGTGAGCTGGTCGGCGCGATCGCGATGACCGAGCCGGACGGGGGTTCCGATCTGCAGGCGATGCGGACCCGGGCGGTCCGGGACGGCGACGACTACCTGGTCAGCGGCGCGAAGACGTTCATCACCAACGGCGGCCTGGCCGACCTGGTCATCGTGGCCGTGAAGACGGACCCGGAGCAGCGGGCGTCCGGTGTGTCGCTGCTGGTGTGCGAGGTGGGTGGCGACCCGGAGGGTTTCCGTCGGGGGCGGTTGCTGTCCAAGATCGGGCTGCACGCCAATGACACGGCGGAGTTGTTCTTCGACGAGTTCCGGGTGCCGGCGGCCAACCTGCTCGGCGGCGTCGAGGGGTTGGGCTTCATCCAGCTCATGCAGCAACTCCCGCAGGAGCGGCTGGTCATCGGCGTCGGCGCGGTCGCGGTCATGGAACGGGCGGTGGCGCTGACCGTCGCGTACGCCAAGGAGCGCACCGCCTTCGGCAAGACCCTGATGGGTCACCAGAACACCCGGATGGTGCTCGCGGAGTGCGCCACCCGGGCCCGGGTCAGCCGGGTGTTCCTGGACGACTGCATCGTCCGGCACACCCGCGGCGAGTTGGACGTGTCGACAGCGGCGATGGCGAAGTCGTGGCTCACCGACGGGCAGTGCGAGGTCGTCGACCGGTGTCTTCAGCTCTTCGGCGGTTACGGCTACACCACGGAGTACCCGATCGCCCGGATGTACGCCGACGCCCGGGTCCAGAAGATCTACGGCGGCACCAACGAGATCATGAAGGAGTTGATCGCCCGTGCCCTCTGAGGCGTACGTCTATGACGCGGTGCGCACCCCGCGCGGACGCGGCCGGGACACCGGCGCGTTGCACGGGGTCAAGCCGATCTCCCTGGTGGTGGGCCTGATCGACGCGTTGCGTGAACGCAACCCCGGCGTGGACGTCGGCCGGTTGGAGGATCTGCTGCTCGGCATCGTGACCCCGGTTGGCGAGCAGGGCGGCGACCTGGCGCGGGCCGCCGCGCTGCTGGCCGGGCTGCCGGACCAGGTGGGCGGGGTGCAGCTCAACCGGTTCTGCGCCTCCGGGTTGGAGGCGGTCAACTCCGCCGCCGCGCGGATCCGCTCGGGCTGGGAGCATCTGTTGCTCGCGGGCGGGGTCGAGTCGATGTCCCGGGTGCCGATGGGCTCCGACGGTGCGGCGTGGGCCACCGATCCGCAGACCGCGCTGGCCACGTCGTTCGTGCCGCAGGGGGTCAGCGCCGACCTGATCGCCACCCTGGAGGGCTTCACCCGCGACGATGTGGACGGCTACGCCCTGCGGTCGCAGGAGCGGGCCGCCAAGGCGATGGCCGGCGGGTACTTCGCCCGCTCGGTGGTGCCGGTACGCGACGGCAACGGGTTGGACATCCTCACGGTCGACGAGCACCCGCGTCCCGAGACCACCCGGGAGGCGCTGGCCAGGCTGACCCCGTCCTTCGCCACGATGGGCGCGGCGGCCGGCTTCGACGCGGTCGCGTTGCAGAAGTTCCACTGGTTGGAGGCGATCGACCACGTCCACCACGCGGGCAACTCGTCCGGCATCGTGGACGGTGCCGCGCTGGTGCTGATCGGCTCGGGCGAGGTCGGTCGGGACCTCGGCCTCACCCCGCGCGCCCGGATCGTCGGCGCGGCGGTCAGCGGGGCCGACCCGACGCTGATGTTGACCGGCCCGATCCCGGCGACCCGTAAGGCGCTCGCCGTCGCCGGGCTGACAGTCGACGACATCGACCTGTTCGAGATCAACGAGGCGTTCGCGGCGGTCGTGCTGAAGTACGT
Organism: Micromonospora violae; assembly: GCF_004217135.1. Classification (NCBI taxonomy): domain Bacteria; kingdom Bacillati; phylum Actinomycetota; class Actinomycetes; order Micromonosporales; family Micromonosporaceae; genus Micromonospora; species Micromonospora violae. Next base: position 6,214,064 of record NZ_SHKK01000001.1, on the reverse strand, counting down.
GCGGGACCTGGGCCTCGACCCGGACCGGGTGAACGTCAACGGCGGCGCGATCGCCCTCGGCCATCCGCTCGGCGCGACCGGAGCGATGCTGCTCGGTACGGCGTTGGACGAGTTGGAGCGCCGCGACCTGCGCCGCGCCGTGGTGACCCTCTGCATCGGCGGCGGCATGGGCGTCGCCACCGTTCTCGAGCGCTGCTGACCGGGAGGACGACCATGACGAACACCATCCGGTACGACCGCGGCGCCGACGGCATCGTCACGCTCACCCTGGACGATCCCACTCAGTCCGCGAACACCATGAACCGGGCGTACGTCGCCTCGATGAGCGCTGCCCTCGACCGGCTGGAGGCCGAGCCCGATCTCGTCGGGGTCATCGTGACCAGCGCGAAGTCGACGTTCTTCGCCGGCGGCGACCTGCCCGAGATGATCCGGGCCACCCGCGAGGACGCGCCCGCCCTGGCCGACCTGCTCGGCACCATCAAACGGGACCTGCGCCGGCTGGAGACGCTGGGCCGGCCGGTGGTCGCCGCGATCAACGGCTCGGCGCTCGGCGGTGGCCTGGAGATCGCGCTCGCCTGCCACCACCGGATCGCGCTGGACGCGCCGGACAGTCGGCTCGGCCTGCCCGAGGTGACCCTGGGCCTGTTGCCCGGGGCGGGCGGCGTGACCCGGACGGTACGGATGCTCGGCCTGGCCGGCGCGCTGACCACCGTGCTGCTCACCGGTCGGCGGATGCGCCCGGCCGACGCCCGGTCCGCCGGGCTGGTCGACGAGGTGGTGGCCACGCCGGCGGAGCTGCTGGAACACGCCCGGACCTGGGTCGCGGCGAACCCGCACCCGGCACAGCCGTGGGACCGGCCGGACTACCGGATGCCGGGTGGCACCCCGGCCAGCCGGTCGCTGGCGGCACAGCTGCCCGCCTTCCCGGCGACGCTGCGCAAACAGCTCAAGGGTGCCCGGCTGCCCGCGCCGGAGGCGATCCTGGCCGCCGCCGTCGAGGGCGCGCAGGTCGACCTGGAGACCGCCCTGACCGTGGAGACCCGACACCTGATCGGCCTGCTCACCGGGCAGGTCGCCAAGAACATGATCGGTGCTTTCTTCTTCGACCTGAAGGCCGTCAACGGTGGCGCGGCCCGACCGGCCGGTGTGGATGCCCCGCCGGTGCGCCGGGTGGCGGTGCTCGGGGCCGGCATGATGGGCGCGGGCATCGCGTACGCCTGCGCCAGCGCCGGGCTGGACGTCGTGGTCAAGGACGTCACGCCGGAGGCGGCCGGCCGGGCCCGGGAGCACGCGCAGCGGTTGTCGGCCCGCGCGGTCCGCAAGGGCCGCACCACCGAGGCGGACGCCCGCGTCGTGCTGGACCGGATCACCACCACCGACTCGGTGGACGCCCTCGCTGGCTGCGACGCGGTCATCGAGGCGGTCTTCGAGGACCCGGCGCTGAAACAGCAGGTCTTCGCCGAGGTGCTGCCCGTGCTGGCACCCGACGCGTTGCTCGCCTCCAACACCTCCACCCTGCCGATCACCGGGCTGGCCGCAGGCGTCGACCGGCCGGCCGACTTCATCGGCATGCACTTCTTCTCCCCGGTGGACCGGATGCCGTTGCTGGAGATCGTGGTGGGCGAGCAGACCGGGGACGTGGCGCTGGCTCGGGCGTTCGACCTGGGCCGACGGATCGGCAAGACCCCGATCGTGGTCAACGACGGCCGGGGTTTCTTCACCAGCCGGGTGATCGGCCGGTTCATCGACGAGGCGGTCGGCATGGTCGCCGAGGGTGTTCCCGCCGCGTCGGTGGAGCAGGCCGCCCTCCAGGCCGGCTACCCGACCGGGCCGCTGGCGTTGGCCGACGAGGTCAGCCTGACGCTGATCCAGCGGATTCGCCGCCAGTTCGAGGCGGCCAGCGAGGAGTTCCGGCCGCTGCCGGCGCACCGCCTCGTCGACGAACTGGTCGACGCGTACGACCGGTCGGGGCGCGCCGCCGGACGCGGCTTCTACTCCTACGACGACGGCACCCGGAGTCGGCTGTGGCCCGGTCTGGCGGACCTGACCACCGAGGCGGGTCGGGCGGTGCCGTTCACCGACCTTCAGGAGCGGATGCTCTTCGCCGAGGCGCTCGACGCGCTGCGCTGCCTCGACGAGGGGGTCCTGCGCACCGAGACCGACGCCAACATCGGCTCGATCTTCGGCATCGGCTTCCCCGCGTGGACGGGAGGGGTGATCCGCTACGTCCGCCAGTACGCGGGCGGTCCGGCCGGCTTCGCGGCCCGTGCCACCGAGTTGGCCGACCGGTACGGCGACCGGTTCACACCCCCCGCCGACCTGGTCGACCGGCTCGCCGCCCGCCCCGCCGAACCCGCCGGAGCCGTGTGATGGCGTCCCCGGGAGGTTCACCCGCGGCAGAGCAGCCGGACGCGGTGACGCACGCCGGGTCGGGCAGACCGGCGCGCGGCGGGCCGCTCGCCGGTCTGCGGGTGGTCGAGCTGGCCAGCCTCGCCCCGGCGCCGTTCGGCTGCATGGTGCTCGCCGACCTCGGCGCGGACGTGGTGCGGGTGGACCGACCGGGCGCCCCGGGCGCGGGCCGGTTGGCCGCACCGACCAGCGGGCCGTTGCAGCGCGGACGGCGGGTCACCGCCCTGGACCTGAAGTCCCCAACCGGGGTGGTGGACCTGCTGCGCCTCGTCGAACGCGCGGACGTGCTGGTCGAGGCGTACCGGCCGGGGGTGGCCGAGCGGCTCGGCTTCGGGCCGCAGGTGTGCCAGGCCCGCAACCCCCGTCTGGTGTACGCGCGGATGACCGGCTGGGGTCAGGACGGCCCGTTGGCCGCCCGAGCGGGGCACGACATCGACTACATCGCGGTGGCCGGGGCGTTGGAGCCGTTGGGACGGGCCGGCGAACGCCCGTACCCGCCGATGAACCTGCTCGGCGACTTCGGCGGCGGTGGCATGCTGCTCGCCGTCGGTGTGCTGGCCGCGCTGCTGGAGCGGGAGCGCTCCGGCACCGGCCAGGTGGTCGACGCGGCGATGGTGGACGGGTCGGCGCTGCTCACCTCGTTCCTGCACGGGCTCCTCGGCACCGGCCTGTGGGCCGCCCCGCGTGGGCGCAACATGTTCGACGGCGGAGCGCCGTTCTACGACACGTACGCCACCGCCGACGGCGGGTTCATGGCCGTCGGCGCGATGGAACCGGCCTTCTACGCCGTCCTGCTCACCGGTCTCGGCCTGGCCGACGACCCGGACCTGCCCGCCCAGTACGACCCGAGCGGCTGGGACGAGCTGCGTCGCCGGTTCACCGAGCGGTTCGCCGAGCGCACCCGGGACGAGTGGACGGCGGTCTTCGCCGACCTGGACGCCTGCGTCGCGCCGGTGCTCGCCCCGGGCGAGGCGCACGGGCACCCGCACAACGCTGCCCGGGGCACGTTCGTCGAGGTGGGCGGTGAGATCCAGCCGGCCCCGGCACCCCGCTTCGACCGCACCCCGACCGCGCGGCCCACCCCGGCACCAGACCCGACACAGGACCTCCGACCGGTCGAGGACATCCTCACCGGCTGGCCGCACCGCCCCTGACCGCGGTGATCAAGAGGTTTGCGTCAGGGATCCGTCCTCCGGTGACGCAAACCTCTTGATCACCACCTTGGGGCGGGGGCGGGGGCGGGGGCGGCGGCGGGGGCGGCGGGATTGGTACCAGGTGGTGAAGAGGGCTACTGCCAGGAGGAGCTCGGTCAGGTCGCCGCCGTAGTACATGAGTTGGGCGGCTGAGCGGAACGCTTCCGGGTCGGCGTCGACAAGGCCGGGCGGGAGGGTTCCGGCCTGGGCGTACAGGTACTTGGCCAGCACGGCGTGACCGGCGGACGCGGCCAGTAACGCCCCGACCCGGACCGCCAGGCCGGGGCGGCGCGGCGCCGGATCCGGCCCGGCCACCGACCAGGCGAAGAGGTACCCGGCGGCCAGGTAGTGCAGGTGCACGGCGTGATGCAGCACGGGGTGCCGTTCGGCCGCCGCGTACAGCGGGGTGAGCAGCACCAGGGCCAACCCGCCGGTGGTCAGCAGCGCGGCGGTGGCCGGGTGGGCGAGCAGGTGCAGCGCGCGGGCGCGCAGCAGCCGGCCGATCGACCGGCGTACCGGCGGTGGCGCGACCCGCAGCAGCAGCGTCACCGGGGCGGCGAGCACCAGCCCCAGCGGGGCCAGCATGCCGAGCAGCAGGTGTTGCGCCATGTGCCCGCGCGGGTCGTCGGAAAGGGGGGCCAGCGGCCCGACGGCCACCACCAGCAGGGCGCAGCCGACCAGCCAGGAGGCGGTGCGCCGGTGGTCCCAGCCGCGCGGGTCGCGAATGGCGGCCAGCAGGTAGCCGCCCGCCAGCAACACGACCGGGAACAGCGGTAACCAGGTCGGCCCCGCCGTACCGTGCCCGGCGTGCGCCAGCGGCCCGGCCGCCGTCATCGCGGGCCAGCGTCGGGCCGGTGGGACCGGGCCCGCCACAGCACCGCGACGCCGGCCAGCAGCAGCACCGCGCCAGCCACATTCCAGACCACGTCGTACGGCACCAGGTGTACGCCGTAGCGGATCTGGTGCAGCCGGAGCACCTTGTGGTCGACGAGCCCGTCGAAGAGCTGGAACGCTCCGGCGCCGAGCAGGAAGCCACCCCAGGCCAGCCGGCTCGACAGGGCAGCCCGCCGACGCAGGTCGGCGAACCAGAAGAACCCGCCCACCAGGGCGATCACCTCGGCGGCGTGCAGCAGCCCGTCCGAGAGCAGCGCCACCGAGGGGGTGGAGCGGTCGTAGAAGTGGTGCCAGGCGAGCAGTTGGTGAAAGACGATCTCGTCCACCGCAGCCATGATCGCGACGCCGATCAGGACGCCGGCGAGGGTGGAGGACCGCAGGTCGGTGGTGGGGGCACCGGGCAGACGGGCATCGACCACCACACACCTCGCTTCCGCGTCAGGCCGGCCTCAAATTACCCCGGACCGGGTGAGTCATGCCGTCGGAGCCGATGACATGCCCGTTTCGCGACTACCCGGCCACGGGGAGCATGATCATGGAGCCTAGGAAGGCAGCGACCACCAGAGCTCGGAGAAGGAGGTGCCCGTGCCGGACGCGGACGAACTCGTCGCCAACGCGCTCGCGGCGGTGCGCGGCACTGACGTACGGCAGGCCGAACGGCAGCTGGACCAGCTGATGGTCGGCACCGGCGCCGCGGACGGCACCACGGCGGTGGACGCGGCGCTGCTGCGTCGCCTGGTCCGCGGCCTGGGCGCGCTCTGGCCCCGCGGTTGGCAGCCGGTCGACGTGGACCGGATCACCGGTCGACGGCTCGACGCCCGCGCGGCCCGGTTGGTTCGCGCGGCGATGGCGGTTCAGCGGCGCGACCAGGCCGGGCCGGTCCCCGCCTGGTGGGACGACCAGCTACGCGAGTTGGAGGCCAACGCGGTCGGTGACGACCGGAGTGTGCTGACTGGCTGGGCCACCCGGGAGGGCCTGGACCGGGCCGACGCGCTCCGCATGGCCGTGGACCTTCTCGCGCTGGTGGAGAGCCTGCCGCCGATCGCGGTGCTGCGCCCACCGCCCGGGGCGACCGGTGCCGCGCTGCCTCGCACAGCCGGTACGGCCCGCACCGGGTCACCGATGCTCGACCGGGTACGCGCGCTGCTGGCCAAGGCCGAGTCGACCACTTTCCCGGCCGAGGCGGAGGCGCTGACCGGAAAGGCACAGGAGCTGATCGCCCGGCACAGCATCGACGAGGCGCTGGTGGCTGCCGGGTCGGAGCGCGGGGACGTGCCCGGCGGGGTACGCCTGAGCACCGACACCCCGTACGCGGGCGCGAAGGCGCTGCTGGTGCAGGAGGTGGCGGCGGCGAACCGGTGCGAGTCGGTCTGGTCCGACGATCTGGGCTTCGCCACCGTGCTGGGCTGGCCGGCCGATCTGGTGGCGGTGGAGTTGCTCTACACGTCGCTGCTGGTGCAGGCCACGGCGGCGATGCTGCGCGGGCGCGCCGAGCGGCGGCCGGGGTCGGGGCGGCGGACGAAGGTCTGGGACGAGTCGTTCCTCAACGCCTTCGCGCTGCGGATCGGCGAGCGGCTGCGGACGGCCACCGAGGCGGCGACCGACGCGGCGGACCAGGCGGCGGCCGGCACTCCCGGTGCGGAGCGGCTGCTGCCGGTGCTCGCGGCGCGCGGCGAGGCGGTCCGGGAGCGGCTGGACACGCTCTTCCCCGGCGTCACCCGACGCCGGCTCAACGTGCGCGACGCCGAGGGCTGGTCGTCCGGCACCTCGGCCGCCGACCGGGCGTCGCTGGACGTCGGGAGCGGCCGGAAGCCCCGACAGGTGCCCGGCCGACCCGATCCGCGCTGAACGCTGCTCCGCCAACCGGGCCTCGAACTCGGCCCGTCCGGCGTGGGATCACCCCCAGCGGAGGATTCTGCGTTTTTCTTCGGTACGCGGTAGGGATCGGGGGAACGGCTCCGACCCTCCAGTGAGCCGCACCCCGCTCGGGGCGCGGCCAGAGTCTGAGGAGCATCGCCGTGAAGTACATGCTGCTGATCTGGAACCGGCCCGGCTTCACCGAGGAGCTGAGCGAGCAGGAGCGCACCGCCCTCTTCGGCGAGGTCGACGAGATCATGAAGGAGCTGACCGAGACCGGCGAGCTGATCGGCGGCCAGGCGTTGGCCAATCCGTCGCAGACGCTGACGGTCCGGCAGGTGGACGGCAACCCCGAGATCCTCGACGGCCCGTTCATGGAGAGCAAGGAGCAGTTCGCCGGTTACCTGGCCGTCGACTGCGACAGCCCGCAGCGGGCTGCCGAGATCGCCGCCCGCTGGCCGGACGTCCGGTACGGCGGTGCCATGGAGGTCCGCCCGATCATGGACGAGGCCGGGACGGAGATGTGACCGGGGACCGGACGGTCGAGGACCTGCTGCGCACGTTCGCGCCGCAGGTCCTCGGCCTGCTGGTCCGTCGGTACGGACAGTTCGACAGGTGCGAGGACGCGGTCCAGGAGGCGCTGCTCGCCGCCGCGACGCAGTGGCCCGGACAGGGCGTACCGGATAATCCGCGCGCCTGGTTGCTCACCGTGGCCACCCGCCGGCTCACCGACGAGTGGCGCAGCGAGAGCGCGCGCCGGGACCGCGAGGTGGCGGTGGCGCGGCGCGAGCCGGCGTACGCCGGGGTGGCGCCGGCGGCGGACGCGGAGCCCACCGTTGCGGCCGACGACGACACCCTCACCCTGCTGTTCCTCTGCTGCCACCCGGCGTTGCCCGGATCGGCGCAGGTGGCGCTCACCCTGCGGGCGGTCGGTGGTCTCAGCACCGCCCAGATCGCACGGGCGCACCTGGTGCCGGAGGCGACGATGAGTCAACGGATCCGGCGGGCCAAGCAGCGGATCGAGGCCGCCGGGGCCCGGTTCACCATGCCCGGGCCGGCCGAGCGGGAGGAGCGGCTGGGGACGGTGCTCCGGGTGCTCTACCTGATCTTCAACGAGGGCTACACCGCGTCCAGCGGCCCGGACCTGCGCCGGACCGAGCTGACCGGGGAGGCGATCCGGCTGACCCGCATCCTGCGCGGGCTGCTGCCCGACGACGGCGAGGTGGCCGGGCTGTTGGCGCTGATGCTGCTGACCGACGCGCACCGGGCGGCCCGGGTGGGGCCGGACGGGGAGTTGGTGCCGCTGGCGGAGCAGGATCGGGCACGGTGGGACGCCGCCGCCATCGCGGAGGGGATCGCGCTGATCACCGAGGCGTTGACCTGGTCGCCGCCGGGCCCGTACCAGCTCCAAGCGGCGATCGCCGCCGTGCACGCCGAGGCGTCGACGGCGGCGGAGACGGACTGGCCTCAGATCGTCGCGCTCTACCGGCTGCTGGCCCGGATCGCGCCGAACCCGATGGTCACCCTGAACCAGGCGGTGGCGGTGGCCATGGTGGACGGGCCCCGGGCCGGGCTCGCCCTGCTCACGCCGTTGGACGCCGACGAACGCACGGCCGGGCACCACCGGCTGGCCGCCGTCCGGGCGCATCTGTTGGAGTTGGCCGGGGATGTCGATGCGGCGCGGGCGGCGTACCTGGCCGCGGCGCGGGGCACCACGAGCCGGCCCGAGCAGCGGTATCTGGAGGTGCGGGCGGCCCGGCTGACCGGGCAACACTGAGAGCCGCCCATGTTGCTGTTTCGGCAAGAAACTTTGCGCATTGCCCGGTCGCCGGTCACAGTCGTTGCCGAACCGCGAAGGAGCAGGCACCCATGACCGAGCAGCACGAGTTCGACAAGGACTACTGGGAGCGGCACTGGCACCAGACGCACCACGACCGCCCCGGCGCGATGAGCACCAGCCCCGCGCACCCGTACCTGGCCCGGGAGACCGCCGATCTCGCGCCGGGCTCGGCGCTGGACGCCGGGTGCGGTGCGGGTGCCGAGGCGATCTGGCTCGCCTCCCACGGCTGGCAGGTCACCGCTGTCGACATCGCACCCGTCGCGCTCGCCCGGGCGGCCGAACGCGCCACCGAGAGCGGGGTGTCCGAGCGCGTGCGGTGGGTGGAGGCGGACCTGACGAGCTGGGCCCCGGACACACGGTTCGACCTGGTCACGACGCATTACGCGCACCCCGCGATGCCGCAGCTCGCCTTCTACGACCGTATCGCCGGGTGGGTGGCGCCCGGCGGCACCCTCCTGATCGTCGGGCATCTGCACACCACGGAAGGCGCCGAGCCGGGCCATGGCCACGAGCACGGACATGGGCATGGGCAGCACCCGCCCGCCGAAGCATCGGTCACCCTCGCGGACATCACCGCCGGCCTGGACAGCGCCACCTGGGAGATCGTCACCGCCGAGGAGCACCGCCGCACGATGCCGGGCCGGGAGGCCCCGCTGTACGACGTGGTCGTCCGCGCCACCCGACGTCGCTGAGCAGGCCGGTGGCCGTACACACCGCACGCCGGGCCGGTAATGATCACCGACCCGGCGTGCGGATTACCTCGTACGTCAGCTCTTGAAGGCGTCCTTGATCTTCTCGCCCGCCTGCTTGAGCTTGGCGGTGGACTGGTCAGCGCGACCCTCCGCCTCCAACTGCTCGTTGTCGGTGGCCCGCCCGGCGCCTTCCTTCAGCTTGCCGGTCGCGTCCTCGGTGGCGTTGTTGATCTTATCGTCGAAACCCATTGCCAACCTCCATCGCAAGCGTCGCTACGCCTACCGAAGTACCCCCGCCGTCACCAGCCCAACCATTACCGCCGTCACAGATCGGCGGTGGCGGCCGGACGAAAGCGCCGCAGGCGCAGGCTGTTGGCGACCACGAAGACCGAGGACAGCGCCATCGTGGCACCGGCGATCATCGGGTTGAGCAGCCCGGCGGCGGCCAACGGCAGGGCCGCCACGTTGTAGCCGAACGCCCAGAACAGGTTGCCCCGGATGATGCCGAACGTGCGTCGGGACAACCGGATGGCGTCCACCGCGGCGTCGAGGTCGCCCCGGACCAGGGTGAGATCGGCCGCCTCGATCGCCACGTCGGTGCCGGTGCCCATGGCCAACCCCAGATCGGCCTGGGCCAGCGCCGGGGCGTCGTTGACCCCGTCACCGACCATCGCCACCGACCGCCCCTCGGCCTGAAGCCGCTTGACCACGTCGACCTTTCCGGCCGGCAGCACCTCAGCCACCACCTCGTCGATGCCCACCTCGGCGGCGACCGCGCGGGCAACCGTGGTGTTGTCCCCGGTGAGCAGGACCGGGGTCAACCCCAGCCCACGCAGCCGGGCCACCGCCGCCCGACTGCTCGGTCGGACCACGTCGGCGACCGCGAGCACGCCACGGGCCTGTCCGTCCCAGCCGGCGACGATCGCCGTACGACCGGCGGCCTCCGCCTCGCGTACGGCCCGCTCGACCTCCGGCGGTACGTCGAACTCGCGCTCGCGCAGCAGCCGGACCCGGCCGACCAGCACGACCTGCCCGTCCACCGTGCCGGTCACGCCGAGCCCGTCGAGGTTGCCGAAGGCGGTCACCGGGGGCAGCGCGCCCGCGTCGCTGGCAGCGGTGGTGACCGCACGGGCGATCGGGTGCTCGGAGGCGGCCTCCACCGCCCCGGTGAGCCGGAGCAGCGCGGCCCGGTCCACACCGCTCGCCGGCAGCACGTCCACCAGAGTCATCCGGCCGGTCGTCACGGTGCCGGTCTTGTCGAGCACCACGGTGTCCACCCGGCGGGTCGACTCCAGCACCTCCGGGCCCTTGATCAGTACGCCGAGCTGAGCGCCCCGACCGGTGCCGACCAGCAGCGCGGTCGGGGTGGCCAGGCCGAGCGCGCACGGGCAGGCGATGATCAGCACGGCCACGGCGGCGGTGAACGCGGCGGTCGGGCCGGCCCCGGTGCCGAGCCACCAGCCGAGCGTGCCGACGGCGAGGGCGATGACGATCGGCACGAAGACTCCGGAGATCCGGTCCGCCAGCCGCTGCACGGCCGCCTTGCCGCTCTGCGCCTGCTCGACCAGGTCGGCCATCCGGGCGAGCTGGGTGTCCGCGCCGACCCGGGTGGCGGTGACGATCAGCCGCCCACCCGCGTTGATCGTGGCGCCGACCACGCCGTCGCCCGGGGCGACCTCGACCGGCACCGACTCACCGGTGAGCATGCTGGCGTCGACAGCGGAGGTCCCCTCGTCGACCACCCCGTCGGTGGCGATCTTCTCCCCGGGGCGGACCACGAACCGGTCACCGACGGCGAGCTGGTCCACCGGGATCAGGGTCTCCACGCCGTCCCGCAGCACCGCCACGTCCTTGGCACCGAGGTCGAGCAGCGCCCGCAGGGCGGCGCCGGCGGTGCGCTTGGACCGGGCCTCGAAGTAGCGCCCGGCCAGGATGAACACGGTGACCCCGGCGGCCGCCTCCAGGTAGATGTTGCCGGCGCCGTCGGTCCGGGTGATGTCGAAGCGGAACGGGTGCGTCATCCCGGGCATCCCCGCGTCGCCGAGGAAGAGCGCCCAGAGCGACCAGCCGAACGCGGCCAGCGTGCCGACCGACACCAGCGTGTCCATGGTGGCCGCGCCGTGCCGCAGGTTCGTCCAGGCGGCCCGGTGGAACGGCAGCCCACCCCAGACCACCACCGGGGCGGCCAGGGTCAGCGACAGCCACTGCCAGTAGTCGAACTGCCAGGCCGGGACCATGGCCAGCAGGATCACCGGCACGCTCAGCGCCACCGAGACCCAGAGGCGGGTACGCGGGGCCCGCAACGGGTCGACCGGCGGTTCCGCGCTGGGCGGGGCCGGCAGCGCCGCCGTGTAGCCGGTCTTCTCCACGGTGCCGATCAGGTCGTCCGGGGTGACACCGTCGACGTACCGGACGGTCGCCTTCTCGGTGGCGTAGTTGACGGTGGCGCTCACCCCGTCCATCCGGTTGAGCTTCTTCTCGATCCGGGCGGCGCACGCGGCGCAGGTCATCCCGCCGATCGCCAACTCGATCCGGTTCAGTGCCTCGGGCAGGGGTCTGCTGGTGGTGGTCATCGTCTGGTCCCGTCAGTTGTGGCCGTGTCCGGGGGCGCCGTGGTCGGCGTCGCCGGTCGGTGCGGGTCCGCTCGGGGTCGGTCCGCCCGGGGTCGGTCCGCCCGGGGTGGGGACGGCTCCGGTGGCAGCAGCGTCGACGACCACGGTGAACTCGGCGGTGTGCACCCGCCCGCCGTGCTGGAAGTCGAGGTAGAGCCGGTAGCTGCCATTCGAGGGCACGTCGGCGAGGAAGGTGACGGCCGGACCGGGCGGGGTGCGCCCGTCGCCCGGCGTCCCGTCCGGGTGCACGTGCAGGTACGCCAGGTCACCCCGACGCAGCGCCACCAGGTGCCCGTACGCGCCCAGGTAGGGCTCCAGGTCGGTGACCGGTTGCCCGTCCCGGCTGACGGTCAGGGTCAGCGGTGACGTGCGGCCGGGCTGCGGTGCGCCGGCCAGGGTGACCGTGTAGCCGTCGACGGTGGTGCTGGTCGCCGGGGCGGGCAACGGCCGTTCGGTCAGCTCGCCGGGGACTGTCACGTCCACGCCGAGGGTCAGCGGATCACCCCCGGCCGGGGTGAAGTCGGCGAACGCCCGCCACTGCCCGGGGCCGGCCAGTGGGGTGTCGACCCGCCAGGTGCCGTCCGGGCCCAGGTCGGGGTGGACGTGGCGGAAGCCGGAGAGGTCCCGTCGGGCGACGATCAGGTGCATCTGCCGGTCGTGCGCCACCTCGTACCGGGTGACCGGGCGGCCGTCCGGGCCGGCGATCCGGAAGGCGAACTCGCCGGCCGGCGCGGCGACCTGTTCCAGGGTGTGGCCGCGCTCGGAGACGAGCAGCCCGCCGGGGAACCGCTCGGCCGTGCCGTCCCGCTCATCCGCTGTCGGGGTGGCGGCATTCTCGTGCCGGTCCGCGGCGACCGGGGCCGGGTCGACGACCCGAGCGACGCCGTAGGTCGCGCCGAAGACCGCCGCCAGGCCGACGGCGAACCCGGCCAGTCTCGTCACCGTACGCATGGCGGCCCCCCGATCACGCGTCGACGAGGTCGTAACCGGCCTCGTCGACGGCGGCCCGGACAACCGCGGTGTCCAGCGGCTGCTCACTGCTGACGGTGACCCGGCCGGTCGCGAGGTCGACCTGGACGTCCCGCACGCCCTCGATGGCGCCGACCTCGGCGCTCACCGCGCTGACGCAGTGCCCACAGGTCATGCCCTGCACCTGGTACGTCGTGTTGACCATCGAATCGTCTCCTTCTAGGTACCGGTACCCGGTGGGGGTATCGCGTAGTGAGGACCGTACCATACCCCCTGGGGGTAGGCTATCCTGGTCGGCATGACTGCACCCACCCCGATTCGCGGATACACCGCCAGCAAGGACCAGCTGCTCGCGCGGCTCCGCCGCGTCGAGGGGCAGGTCCGGGGCATCGAGAAGATGGTCGACGACGACCGCTACTGCATCGACGTGCTCACCCAGATCTCCGCGATCCAGGCCGCCCTCGACAAGGTGGCCCTGGGGTTGCTCGACGGGCACGCCCGCCACTGCATGCACGAGGGCGCCGCCGAGGGGCGGGCCGACGAGATGGCCACCGAGATGATGGCGGCGGTCGGCCGGCTCATGAAGCGCGGCTGACCGCCCTCAGTTCGACGCGGGATCGAGACGGACCCGGCGCAGCAACTGGGCGTTGAGCGCCACCACGATGGTGGACGCCGACATCAGCACCGCGGCCACCGCCGGGCTCAACGCCACACCGGCCCCGGCCAGCACCCCGGCGGCCAGCGGCAGCGCGACCACGTTGTAGCCGGCCGCCCAGGCCAGGTTCTGGCGCATCTTCCGGTACGACGCCCGGGACAGCCGGACCACCGCCGCCACCCCGCGCGGGTCAGAGGACGCCAGCACCACCCCGGCGGACTCGATCGCCACATCGGTGCCCGCGCCGATCGCGATGCCCACGTCCGCCCGGGCCAGCGCCGGCGCGTCGTTCACCCCGTCGCCGACCATCGCCACGACCAGCCCCCGCCGCTGAAGCTCGGCCACCCGATCGTCCTTCTCCGCCGGCAACACCTCGGCGAAGACCTCGTCGACGCCGGGGCGGAAGCCGAGGTCGGCGGCGACCGCCTCGGCCACCGGCCGGGCATCGCCAGTGATCATGGCGATGGTGCGGACCCCCTCGGCACGCAACTCGTCGACGGCGCGCCGGGCCTCCGGACGCACCTCGTCGGTCAACGCGAACGCACCGAGCACGGCCCCCGGCAGCCGCACCAGGTGCAACACCGCCGCGCCCCGCGCCGACCACCGCCCGGTCGCGGCCTCCACCTCGGCCGGGAGCGCCAGGCCCAGTTCCCGCAGCAGCGCCGGCCCGCCCACCGCGTACTCCGTACCGTCGATTGTCGCCTGCACACCACGGCCCGGCAGCGCCCGGAACCCGGCGGCCCGCGCCGGGCCGACGCGCCCGGCCGCCGCGACGATTGCCCGGGCCAACGGATGTTCGCTCTCCGACTCGACGCCCGCCGCGATCCGCAGCACCTCGTCCCGCTCGACGCCAGCTGCCGTCACCAGGTCGGTCACGCCGTGCTCGCCCCGGGTCAGCGTGCCGGTCTTGTCGAACAGCACCGCGCCGACGGTCCGCATCCGTTCCAACGCCAACCGGTCCTTCACCAGAATCCCGGACCGCGCGGCGAGCGCGGTGGAGAGCGCGACGACAAGCGGGATGGCGAGACCCAGCGCGTGCGGGCAGGCGATCACCAGGACGGTGACCGCACGGACCACCGCCTCGTCCGGCTGACCGAGCACGGTCCAGACCAGGACGGTCAGCACGGCGGTGCCGGTGGCCAGGTAGAACAGCGCGGCCGCGAACCGGTCGGCCAGCAGTTGGGCCCGCCCACCGGAGGCCTGGGCCTGCGCGACCATCCGCTGGATGCCGGCCAGGGCGGTCTGCTCACCCACCGCCTCGACGCGCACCCGGACCGCCGAGTCGGTGGCGACGGTGCCGGCCACCACCCGGTCGCCCGTCGACCGGGCGACCGGCCGCGACTCGCCGGTGATCATCGATTCGTCCAGCTCGGCGCCGCCCTCGACGACCCGGCCGTCCGCGGGCACCCGACCTCCCGGCCGGACCAGCACCACGTCGCCGATCCGCAGGCCGGTCACCGGCACCGCCTCGACCCGCCCGTCCGCCGCCACCCGCTCGGCCTCGTCGGGCAGCAGCGCGGCCAGCGCCGCGAGCGCGCCCTGCGCCTGCCCGATGGCCTTCATCTCCTGCCAGTGCCCGAGCAGCATGATGGTGACCAGCGCCGCCAACTCCCACCAGAAATCCAGGTCGAAGGCACCGACGCTGGTGGCCAGGGACGCGGTGTACGCGACGGTGATCGCCATCGCCACCAGCAGCATCATCCCGGGCGCCCGGTCCCGCACCTCCCGGACCGCACCGACCAGGAACGGCCACCCGCCCCACCAGAACACCACCGAGCCGAGCACCGGGCCCACCCAGGATCGACCGGGGACGCCGTCACCGGCCAGGCCCAGCTGATCCGACACGAGATGACTCGTCAGCACCACCGGGATGGTCAACACCAGGCACACCCAGAACCGGCGGCGGAACATCGCCGGATCGTGCCCGGCGTGCTTGTCGTGCCCGGCGTGCTTGTCGTGCTCGGCGGACCCGGCGTGCCCGGCGTGCTCGTCGGACCCGGGGTGCTGGTCCGGCGGTGACGAGCCGGCGCGGTGCGGGTGATCGGGGTCGGGCGGTGACGAAGCGGGCATGGTTCCAACATGCCGCCCCGGGGCCCGTCGCGCGAGGGGTTCGGCCGCCCGACACTCCGCCACGACCTGCGACCCGCGGGTGGGCTGGCTAGCATCTCCCCCAATGGCCCTCCGTATCTTGCTGCGCCCTGGCGCACCGACGCCGCCACGACCCGGCGTCGTCAGCGGTCGACCGGGCCGAACACTGACCGTCAGTGATCGAACGGTCGTCAGGCAGCGACCTGCCCCCGCCGGCCGCCGCGTTTCCACCGAAACGGTGAACCGCCCGGCCCGCTGACCCGTACCCCGCACCGGATCGTTGGGAGTCTCGACTTGGGCGCCGGCCACACCCACCCCGCTCCGTCCGCCTCGCCACGGGTGCGACGGACCCTCGTCGTGACGGTGGTACCCCTCTTCATCGCCACCCTGCTCGCCACGGCGCTGCTCTGGCCGCGCGGCGGGTCACCACAGACCGATGGTGGCGCGGACGTGCCGCGCTACCCCGGCACCGTCACCCGGGTGGTGAATGAGCCGTGCCCGCCGGCGCCGTCGGTCCCGGAGGGCACACCGAGGGTCGGCGGCGGGCGGTGCGGCACGGTCGACGTCCGGGTGGACGACGGGCCGAGCGCCGGCCAGCAGGTACGGACGCCGGTGCCCGACGGCCCCGGCGCCCCCCGGGTCGACGTCGGCGACGAGGTCATCCTGGTCGAGCTGGCCGATCCCACCGACCCCACCGCCAGCAACTGGAACATCGCCGAACACCAACGCGGCACCCCGATGGTGTGGTTGGCGCTGGTCTTCGCGGCCGCGATCGTCGCGTTCGGTCGGTGGCGAGGTCTGGCCGCGCTCGCCGGGCTGGCCGCCAGCTTCGCCATCCTGCTCACCTTCGTGCTGCCGGGCATCGGCGCCGGCAGGTCGCCACTGCTGGTGGCGGTGGTCGGCGCGGCCCTGATCATGTTCGTGGTGCTCTATCTGACGCACGGGCTCACCGCACAGACCTCGGTCGCGGTCCTCGGCACCCTGGGCAGCCTGGTGCTGACCGGCGTGCTCGCCGCCATCGCCACGGCGGCGACGCACCTCACCGGCTTCGGCAGCGAGGATGCCACCACGCTGTCGATGTTCCACAGCGACGTGGACCTGCACGGACTGCTGCTCGCCGGGATCATCATCGGATCGCTCGGCGTGCTCGACGACGTGACGGTCACCCAGGCGGCCACCGTCACCGAGCTGGCGAACGCCAACCCCGAGCTGACCCGGTTGCAGCTGTACCGTGCGGCCACCCGGGTCGGCCGCGCGCACATCGCCTCCACTGTCAACACCATCGTGCTGGCGTACGCGGGCGCGTCGCTGCCCCTGTTGCTCCTGCTCACCGCCGACTCGCGCCCGATCGGGCAGATCCTCACCAGCGAGTTCCTCGCACAGGAGATCGTCCGCAGCGCGGTCGCCACCCTCGGTCTGATCGCCGCCGTGCCGCTGACCACCGGGCTGGCCGCGGTGGTGACCGCCGCCGGACGCACCGATACGACGCCGTCCACCGGTGCTCCCGCGCCCCGACCCCAGCCGGACCGCGCGGAGGCGCTGGCCGCACTCATCTCATCGCGAAAGGTCGGCTCGGACGAGCCGGATCGGACGCGGACCCCACCCCCATCCGAGGCCACCGACCGGTGGCCGGAGTCGAACAGGAGCACGGATTCGGCATGGTGACACTCCTCAGCGTGACCAGATCGGGCGACCACCCTGAGAACCACGTCACTGGTAACTCAACGCTATGGCGAAATGACGCTTTTGGTCGGCCTCCAGGCGTAGCTCACCCGGTCGACTCTCGGGTAACCTCGCTGCCGGTTACCGATGAAGGCGCGAAGCGGCGCCTGCGGTGCCACCGCCCAATCGCCAACCGGCGAGCCGGGGACCCAGGTACGTGGGGTGAATCCGCGTCAGCGGTAGGGGCCACTTCCGCCCCGAACCCGGCAGCTAACCCGGTCGGCGGTCGACGGAAGGGAACATTGTGACGGCACCCCTACGCCGCTGGTTGACACCCGTGGTGGCCGTGATCGCCGCACTGACCGTGTTCGCCGGGCCGCTCCCGGCGCACGCCGCGCCAACGACCCCCACCCCGTCCGGGCACGAGGAGGACGGCGAGCCCAAGCTGCTCACCGACGTCATCGAGCAGGCCAACCGCGACTACTCCGCCGCCAAGTCCAAACTGGACAAGTCGAAGAAGCGGCAGGGCGAGTTGGCGCTGGAGGTCGCGCGGGCCAAGGCCGACCTGGACGCGTTGGCCCCGCAGGTCGGGCAGATCGCCGCCCAGTCGTACCGGACCGGTCGGATCGGCGCAGTCGCGATGCTGCTGGAGAGCGACGGTCCCGACTCGTTCGTCCAGCGCGCGGCGGCGCTCGACGAGTTGAACATGGTCCACGAGAAGAAGCTCTCCGAGGTCAACGAGGTCAAGGCCCGCGCCGAGCAGGCGAAGCTGGCCCTCGACACGGAGGTCCGGGAGCAGCAGAAGCAGACCGCTCTGATGGCGAGGCGGAAGAGCGAGGCCAACAAGGCGCTCGCCCTCGTCGGCGGCAAGGGCTTCACCGGCGGCCTGGTGGACGCCACCTCCCCGGTGGCGAAGATCGGTCCGGGTCGCACCGCCGACGGTGACTGGAAGCCCCAGTCGTGCAGCGAGAACGACCCGACCACGTCCGGCTGCGTCACCCCCCGCACGCTGCACGCGTACAAGGAGGTCAAGCGGGCCGGGTTCAACCGGTTCGTCGGCTGCTACCGCCCCGGTGGGCCGTGGGAGCACCCGAAGGGCCGCGCCTGCGACTGGTCGCTGCAGAAGAGTGGCTTCGCGCCGTGGCACAACGAGGACACCCGGATGTACGGCAACAACGTCGCCGCGTTCCTCATCCGTAACGCCGACCGGCTCGGCATCTACTACGTGATCTGGAACCGGCAGATCTGGTTCCCGGCCACCGGTTGGAAGTCGTACAGCGGGCCGTCGAACCACACCGACCACGTCCACATGTCGCTGCTCTGACCCGTACGACCCCCGTCGAGGGCCGTTCCGCGTCGCGCGGGGCGGCCCTCGCCGCGTCAGACGGTGGCGGGCGCGGCCGACTCGACCGATCCGGTGGAGGGGTCCACCGTCGCGAAGCCGGCCGGCGCGGCGGCCACCGGGCGCACCGCTCCGGCGGCCAGCCGGTAGGACACCCCCACCACCGCGCACCGCCCGCCCGCCACCGCGTCGGCGAGCACCGGGGACTGCCCGAGCAACGTCTCGACGGTGTGCGCGATGTGGATGTCGACGATGTCGTTGATGTCATCCACCCCCTCGGCCTCGGCCCTGCGCAGGCTGGGCAGCACGGAGTCGACCACCGCGCCCAGATGGCCACTCGGCGCGGTACCGGTCGCGACCGACTCCCGGGCGGCCTGCACCGCACCGCACGAGTCGTGACCGAGCACCACCACCAGTGGAGTGCCGAGCACGGTCACCGCGTACTCGACGCTGCCGAGCACCTCCGGGCCGGCGGTGTGCCCGGCCGTACGGACCACGAACAGGTCGCCGAGCCCTCGGTCGAAGATGATCTCGGCGGCCAGCCGGGAGTCGGAGCAGCCGACGATCACCGCGAACGGGTGTTGCCCGTCGGCCACGGCGGCCCGGTGCCCGGCGTCCTGGTTGGGGTGGCGTGGGACGCCGCCGACGAAGCGCCGGTTGCCGGCGATCAGCTCGGCGTACGCCCGGGTCGGTTCGCTGAGCTGATCGCCGGACGCCGGGTCGGTGATCCGCTGCGAACCCGGCAGACCGCCGGAGTTCCCGGTATGACTCATCCCGCACCTCGTCTCGACGCATCTGACCTGCTCAAGCCGGCTTTCCGCCGGCCGGGCGGCGGGCCCTGGCTCGTGCTCCACCGTCACACGCACCGTAAGATGCGTCAAGGTATGCGTGATTTAGATTTCATACGTTGACCCCGGTCGCCCCCTGGGCAACCGTCTCCAGACGGGGCGGACAAGACTCTCCGAGGCAGGCGGACATCCGGAAAGGCGGTCACACGATGTCGAACACGGTGACGGACGACACCGGCGGCGGGCGGAACTGGACGTTCCTCACCAACCACGGGCACGTTCTGCTGGCCATCGCCCGCGACCCGACCGCCCGGCTACGCGACGTCGCGGCCGAGGTCGGTGTGACCGAACGGGCCGCGCAGGCGATCGTCGCCGACCTGGAGGCCGGCGGTTACCTGCGCCGCACCCGGGTCGGGCGACGCAACGAATACACCCTCAACCCGGCCGGCCGGTTCCGGCACCCGGCCGAGGCCGACCGGCAGGTCGGCGACCTGCTCGCGCTCTTCGCCGACGTTCCCACCGCGGAGGCACACCCCCGGGCCTGACCCCTCGTCACCGGGGGCCGCTGCCCGACGGTCCCGGCGGTAACCTTTGCGGGTGCGCGAATGCCCGCCGTTGAGCGCGACCCCGTCCCGACGTGCCCTGCGCCGCGTCCTCAGTGGAACGCTGGCGGCCCTGCTCGGCGCCGGCCTGGTGGCACCCGCCCCGGCGACCGCGGCGCCACCCCTCTGCGGTCCCAGGGGCACCGAGGGCCTGACCCAGATGCCGTGGGCGCTACGCCGACTGGAGCCGTCCTCCGCGTGGCCGCTGTCCCGGGGCGCCGGCGTCACGGTGGCCGTGATCGACTCCGGAGTCTCCGCCGCCCATCCGCTCCTCAAGGGGCAGGTGCTCGAAGGCCGCGACTTCAACGACCTGCCAGCCCACCAGGGCCAGTGCGACGAGGCCGGGCACGGCACCCTGATCGCCGGCATCATCGCCGGCCGGGAGGGAACGGTCGTCCCCTTCAGCGGCATCGCCCCGGCCGCCCGCATCCTGCCGATCCGGGTCCTGCCGCAACTCGGGGCGGTCAACAACCCGCAACTCCCCGCGCAGATCGCGGCGGCCATCGACTGGGCGGTCGACCAGGGCGCCGATGTGATCAACCTGTCCCTGACGACAATTCCCCGCCCCGAACTGACGGCGGCCGTCGAGCGCGCGCTGGCCGCAGGGGTGGTGCTGGTCGCCGCGGCGGGCAACCGTTCGGAAGACTCCCAGAACCTGCCCGGCTACCCGGCCGCGTACCCCGGGGTGATCGCGGTCGGCGGGGTGGACGAGCAGGGCAGCCACGTCGGCACCTCGATCAGCGGCGACTACGTCGACATCGCCGCGCCGGGGATGAACATCGTCGGGCCGGCACCCGGCAACAGCGGCTACCGCACCGTGCCGGAGGGCGGCACCAGCTACGCGGCGGCGTACGTCTCGGGAGTGGCCGCGCTGGTTCGGGCCGCCTACCCGAAGCTCAACCCGCAGCAGGTCGCGGATCGGCTGAAGCGCACCGCGGACAACCCACCCGAGGGTCAGAACGCCGACATCGGCCACGGGACGGTCAACCCGTACCGGGCCGTGTCGAGCCTGCTCGGCACCCGGGCGAACCCGCCCGCCAGTGCGCTGCCGGCACCCGCCGTACAGGACGACCCGCTGAGCTGGCAGCGGCCGGCCGCGATCTGGGCGGCGGTCATCGGCGCCCTGCTCGCCGGGCTGCTGCTGGTCGCGCGACCGATCGTGGCCCGGGGCCGCCGACGCGACTGGCGCCCCGGCCGACGCACCGACGCACCAACCGCCGGCTGACCGACGCACCACCCGGTGCCGGCACCAACGCAGAACGGCTCCGGGCCGGACGAACCGGACCGGAGCCGCTCGGGCGAAAGCCTCAGCTCCACACCTTGGAGTTGCTCATCTCCGTGGTGAGGTAGTTTTCGCGGGCGATGCCGACGGCACCGCCGATCTCGTTCAGGATCCGGTTGATGTCCCGGACCGCCGCGTCCCACTTCGCCTGGTGCTGCTCGTAGGCGACCCGGTCCTCACCGTCCCAGTGCAGCTTGGTCAGCATCGACCGCAGCGTGTCAAGCTTTTCCTCGAGGGTCTTCGAGATGGCCTGCATCTGCTGGTTGCTGCTCTCGAGGACCGCATAGTCAACTTTGATCGTCACGATTTCCTCCTCTGCCGGCTACGGATCACGGGTTGAGAGCAGAGTGGAACTTGTCCAGCATCTGCTGCTGCTCTTCGTCGTTGACCTGGTGCGTCGTACCCGACTTGTCGAGCAGGTCGGCGATGCTGTCCATCGCCGTCAGCAGCTTGACGGTGTCCTCGTTCCAGCGCGTCATCAGCGACTGGAAGCCCGTGGACGCCTGACCCTTCCACGCGATGGCCAGGTCGTCGACCACGTTCCACAGCTTCTTCAGCTCGCCGTCGACCTCGCTGCGCGTGGACCGCACGTCACTCGCGGCGGTATGCAGAGTCGCAGCTTCGACCTCGAACGCCATGCTTCACACCCTTCCGTCTGTTGTGGTGGCGGCTTCGCCGCACCCCTCCCCCGCGGCAAGGCAGCAACACCCCACCGACGGACACTCCTGTGAAGACCGTAGCGGAACCTGTCCAACCCTCGCAGCCCTGGCCGGTGACGTTCAATGGATGGCGGTGAATCGGGCCGGGACGGCCCACCACCACCTACCGAACGACCGACCACGCTCAGGCCGGCTCAGACCACGCGGTCTGAATCAGCTGCTGGCCGTCACGACGGCGCACCAGCGTGCCCCGACCAGGCGGTTGCGGGCTCGGACGCAACGTGCCGAAGACCGCGCCCTCCTCCCGGTTGCCGGACATCAGCAGGCCCGGCGAGTCCAACTCGCGCAGCCGTTGCAGCACCGGCTCGTAGAGCGCCCTGGACACACCACCGACCCGCCGCGTGATGATCAAGTGCAGACCGATGTCGCGCGCCTGCGGCAACAGCTCCTGCAAGGCGCTGAGCGGATTGCTGCCGCCGGAGGCCACCAGGTCGTAGTCGTCCACCAGGATGTACAGGTCCGGACCCTTCCACCAGCTCCGGTCGCGCAGCTGGGCGGTGGTGACGTCCGGGCCGGGCAGCCGGTTGGAGAGCGCACTCCGGATCGACCCGAGCCCCTGCGCGAACGCCTGGTTCGACGGGGCGTAGTCGAGCAGGTGGTCACCCTCCACCGCCCCCAGCAGGCCGCGCCGGTAGTCGGCGATCACCAGCCGGGCCTGCGCCGGCGTGTACCGCTCGGTGATACCCCGGGCGATCAGGCGCAGCAGGTTCGTCTTGCCGCACTCCGCGTCGCCGAACACCGTCAGGTGCGGCTCGTTGGCCAGATCCAGGTAGACCGGCGCGAGTGCAGACTCGTTGACACCGATCGGGAGGCCCGGTGCCGACCGGTCGATGATCCGGGCCAGCTCCGCCACCGGCAGCCGGCGCGGCAGCAACCGCACCTTCGGCGCCGGGCGACCCGGCCAGTTCGCCGCCACGTGCCCGGCCAGCGACACCGACGCCTCGCTCAGATCCTCGATGTCGCGGCGACCGTCGATCCGCGAGATCGCGGTGAGGAAGTGCAGCTTGTCCCGGGTCAGGCCCCGACCCGGTGCCTTCTCCGGCACGTTGTTCGCCGCACGGCGGTCGATCTCGGACTCCGACGCGTCGCCCAGGCGCAACTCCAACTTGGTGCCGAGCAGATCCCGCATGTTGATCCGGATCTCCGCCCACCGCACCGCGGTGAGCACCACGTGCACACCGAAGCCGAGGCCCCGGTTCGCCAGCGTGGTGATGGTCTGCTCCAACTCCTCGTACTCCTGGCGCAGGGTGTTCCACCCGTCCACCACCAGGAACACGTCGCCGAACGGGTCGTCCGCGAACTCACCGGCGGCCCGGCGACGGCGGTAGCTCGCCACCGAGTCGATGCCGTGCTGGGCGAACCGACTCTCCCGGTCGTCCAGCACGGCGACCACCTCAGCCACCGTCCGGCGGACCGCCTCGACGTCGCGCCGACCGGCCACGCCGGCCAGGTGCGGCAACCGCTCCATGCTGCGCAGCGCCCCGCCGCCGAAGTCCAGGCAGAAGAACTGCACCTCCCGGGGCGTGTGGGTGAGCGCCAGCGAGGCGAGCAGCGTACGCAGCATCGTGCTCTTGCCACTCAGCGACCGACCGACGATGACCACGTTGCCGCCGGCCCCGGCCAGCTCGACCATCATCGGGTCCCGGCGCTGCTCGTACGGGCGGTCCACGACGCCGACCGGCACGGTCAGTCGCCCGCGCCCCGGCCAGGACGCGGTGCACAGCCCGTAGGTCGGGTCGACCGCCAGCGGGCCGAGCAGCTCGCCCAGGCTCGGCGGGTCGGCCAACGGCGGCAGCCACACCTGGTGCGCCGGCCGACCCCGACCCTTGAGCTGGTCGATCAGCACGTCGAGCATCGCCACGGCCTTGCCGTCGGCCGGCTGCTCCGGCTCCGGGGTGTGCACCGGCACCTGCGGAACCTGCACCGGGACGAAGTCGAGGCCGTACGGCACGATCCGCCGCTGCACCAACGCCTGCGAGGCGGAGGCCTGCTGCCCCGGCGCCCGGTACGCCCCCGACACGTACGCGGCCCGGAACCGCAGCATGGTGCTGGTGTCCGTCTTCAGGTAGCCGTGGCCCGGAGCGTTCGGCAGCTCGTACGCGTCCGGCACGCCGAGCACGATCCGGCTCTCCACCGCCGAGAACGTCCGCAGACCGATCCGGTACGACAGGTGGGTGTCGAGGCCCCGCAGCTTGCCCTCTTCGAGGCGCTGGCTGGCCAGCAGCAGGTGCACACCGAGGGACCGACCCAACCGGCCGATCATCACGAACAGGTCGATGAAGTCCGGTTTGGCGGCGAGCAGCTCGCTGAACTCGTCACAGATGATCAACAGGCTGGGCATCGGCGCCAGCGGTTCACCGGCCGAGCGCGCCTTCTCGTACTCGAAGCGCGAGACGTAGTTGCCGGCCGCCCGCAGCAGCTCCTGCCGGCGCACCATCTCGCCGGCGAGCGCGTCGCGCATCCGGTCGACCAGCGGCAGCTCGTCGGCCAGGTTGGTGATCACCGCGCTGGTGTGCGGCAGCGCCTCCAGCGAGGCGAAGGTCGCGCCGCCCTTGAAGTCCACCAGGACGAAGTTCAGCTCCTCCGACGAGTGGGTCACCGCCAACGCGGCCACCACCGTACGCAGCAGCTCGCTCTTGCCGGACCCGGTCGCGCCGATCACCAGACCGTGCGGACCCATGCCCTCGTGCGCCGACTCCTTGAAGTCGAGCTCGACCACGTTGCCGTCCGGGCCGACGCCGAGCGGGATGCGCAGCCGATCGCGGTGACCACGCGGACGCCAGGTGTTCTGGACGTCCACCGCCGCGGCGTCACCGACACCGAGCAGGTCCGGCAGCTCCGTGCTGCGGGCCAGCGGCTCCTCGCCGCCGGTCTGCTGCTGGGAGAGCCGGAAGGGGGCGATCTGTCGGGCCAGCCCCTCGGCGGCCTCGGCGCTGAGCCGGTCGGGCCGACCCAGCGTCGACGACGAGGTGCCCCGGACCAGGTCGAGTGAACTGCCGTCGCCTACGTCGAGGCAGAGCAGCCAGCGGCCGGCGTCGCGCGGCACCGTCCCGGAGAGGTCGATCACGGTGGCGCCGAGCAGCCCCGGGCCCACAAGCTGACAGGTCGGTGAGATCTCCCCGCCGTCGATCACCACGACCAGGTGCGGGGCGGTGGTCAGCGGCTTGGCCTCCGGCGCGAACCGGGGCCGCCCGGCCAGCTCGGCGGTGAGCGCCGCCTCGGCCTCGGCCAGACTGGCGAAGACCAGCCGGCGTGCGCCGGCCGCGTCGGTACGACCGCTGTGGTGGGCGTGGGGCAACCACTTCACCCAGCCCCAGGACGACTGCCGGTCGGGGGCGGCGACGACCGCGATCACCAGGTCGTCCGGGGCGTGGAAGGTGGCCAGCTGCCCCAGAGCCGCCCGGGTCAGGTCGAGCACGGGCTCGCGGTCGCCGCGCAGCACCACCCGACTGAACGCGCGCACCGACAGCGCCGTCGGCAGATCGGGCACCGTGGAGTGTGCCCGGACGAACCGGCGGAGCGCGATGGCGCTCATCGGCTCCAGGTCCTCCACCGGCTTCGTCTCCGGTGGGACGATCTCCACGGCGAGCCGCTGCGGGCCGAGGGCGATCCGCGTCTCGCCGAAGTCGTCCTCGGTGATCCGCCGCTCCCAGAGCCGCCGGGACGCGGCGATCGACCAGAGCGCGTCGGGCTCCGGGTGCCGCCAGGCCATCGCCGCCCGCTGCTGCTCGGCGGCGCGCCGGGTGCGCTTGCGCATCTGCGCCAGGTAACGCATGTAGTCGCGGCGGTCGGCGTTCAGCTCGGCCTTGTCCTTGCCGCCGCTGTTGGCCAGCGAACCGATCGCCATGCCGAGCATTGAGACACCGAACAGACCACCGGCGACATACGTCATCATGCCGCCGCCCTTGCCGGCGTAGAGGAACGCCATGGCCCCGACCCCGCAGAACATCGGCAGGATCATGAGCAGCTGCCCCATCCCGCGGGGTGTCGGCTCCGGCAGCTCGGGAGGTGACTCCAGCAGCACCTCGCCGCGCGGTAAGGCCGGCCCCGGCTGACGCGGGAGCCGGCGGAACACCACCGTGCTCACGGCTGTCTCCTCCCCAGAAGCGGCCCTGATGACGTGCGGCCGCGGAACACCGCCCGCGGGTGGGCATCGTACGTGCCCGTCATCGTAGGTAATCTGCCGTGTGCGCGGTGGACCCGGACCGCCGCATCACAGACAGCCGATCACAGACGCACACCTGGAGGCCACTGTGGCGACGAAGACGGCGACCGGTGGTCTGAGCCGGATCACCATCGTGGCTCCGCGGACCCGGATGGATCTGGCGCTGCCGTCGGACGTGCCGATGGCCGACCTGCTCCCCACCCTGCTGCGCTACGCCGGCGAGGACATGGCCGACGAGGGTGCGCGGCACGGCGGCTGGGCGCTGTCCCGGTTGGGTGGTGCACCCCTCGACGGTGGTCGTACCGCGGCGCAGCTCAGCGTCCGGGACGGCGAGGTGCTCTACTTCAACCCCCGGTCCGACGCCGCGCCGGAGATCGTCTTCGATGACGTGGTGGACGCGGTCGCCACCGCCACCAACCAGCGTCCCGGCGCCTGGCAGACCGGCGCGACCCGCTCCTTCGCGGTGGTCTTCGCGGCGGCGGCGCTCGGTGCCGGCGCGGTGGCCGCGCTCTTCGCCGGCCCTCCGCACCTGCCCGGCGCGGTGGCCGCGCTGCTGGTCGCGGTGGCGCTGCTGGTGGGTGCCGCCGTGCTGTCCAGGGCCGCCGGTGACAGTGGCGTCGGCGCGGTGCTGGCCCTGGTCGGCCTGGCGCACGCCGCCACCGGCGGCCTGCTGCTGCTCGCCGGCGACCGATCGTTGACCGACTTGGCCAGTCCGCATGTCCTGCTCGCGGCCACCGCCGCGGTGGTGGCCGGCGCGGTGGCCGTGCTGGCGGTCGGTGACCGGTACCCCCTCTTCTTCGCCGCGATCGGGGTCGCGGCGGCGACCGGCCTGGGCGCGATGCTCTGCCTGGTCCTCGGCCTCGATGCGGCGGCGTCCGCCGCGGTGGTCGCGGCGGTCGCGTTCGGCGTGGTGCCGGCGCTGCCGATGATGGCCTACCGGCTGGCCCGGCTGCCGGTGCCGTCGATCCCGACCGGTCCGGAGGATCTGAAGACCGACAGCGAGTCGGTGGACGGCCGGCAGGTGCTCCAGCAGAGCGAGCGCGCCGACCAGTTCCTCACCGGTCTGCTGTGGACGGTGGCCCTGGTGGTGCTGGGCGCGCAGTTCGTGCTGGCCTTGGACGGACGCCTGCCAGCGGTGCTGCTGTGCCTGGTGCTGGCCCTGCTGGCGCTGCTGCGGGCACGTCCCCTCCTGGGTCGGGCCCAGCGCACCCCGGTGCTGTTGGCCGGCACCGTGGGTCTGGGCCTGGCCGCCGCCGCCACCTTCGCCGGTGGGTCGCTGCCGGTCCGGCTCGGCCTGATCCTGGGCGGGCTGGTGCTGGCCGCCGTGATCAGCCTGATCTACGGTCTGACCGTCGCCGGCAAGCGCATCTCGCCGGTGTGGGGCCGCCTGCTCGACATCGGCGAGATCCTGCTCATCATCTCGCTGGTGCCGCTCGCCTTCTGGGTCTGCGGCCTCTACGGCTGGATCGTCAACCTCCGGCCCTGACCGTGCCGCGCCGCCGTGCCGGTCAGCGCGACCGCGGACCGGTGGCGACGCCCGAGGCGACCGGGGCGGTGGCGTAGACGCCCGGACCGTGCTGGCCGTCCATCGGCCGGGTGCCCGCGCCCACCCGGCCGGCGACCTCGCGGACCACCTTGACCAGGGCCTCGACGTGGTTGTCCATCGCCGCGACCCGCAGCAGCGGTGCCGCCACCCGACCGTCCGCCGAGACGGTCACGGCCACCGTGTGCGACGGCGCCGAGGTCGCGGTGATCGCGTCCACCAGCGGGCCGAGCGGCGTGTCGGGGCGGCCCCGCAGCGCCATGCAGCGGTGCGTCCAGCCACCGCCCCGCAACCCGCGCCAGCTCTCCGCCGGCGCCTCGGGCACCAGGTCCAGACCGGCGGCCGAGACGATGGCCGCGCGTAGTTCCTCACGGCCCAACGGACGATGCGCCAGGCCCGCCGAGGTCAGCGCCTTGCCGAGCCGGCCGATCCCGGCGGCCACCGTACGGTGCACGCCGGTCAGCCCGCCGCCTCGGCTGACCGCCTCGACCCGGGCGTCCCGGACGCTGAGCCGCACCGCCACCCAGACGGTCCGGTGTGCCGCCGGAGGAGCGCCGGGCGCCGGGTACCAGACCAACGTGTGCGCGACGACCTGGGTCCGGGAGACCGGGGCGTTGAAGTCCGCGAGCACCCGCAGCGCCCGGTCCACCGCGGCGGCGTCGACGGAGCCGACCGCCGCACCGGTGGCGGACTGGAGGGCGACGGCGGCGAACCAGCCCTGGTCGTCACGCCCGATGCCGAGCCGGGTGCCTCGGTCGGTCAACTCGATGACGCTCAGCTCGGGAACGATCGCCGCCAACCGTGGATCCGGTGCCGTGCCGCCGGCCAGCGCGGCCGACGCGCGCTCGCCGCGCCGCCGCAGCCGGCGGCGCAGCAGCAGGTCCTCGAACCACCAGCGGCCACCTCGCCGGGCGAAGGCCGCCAGGACGATCAGCAGCGCCGCCGCACCAACCGGGGCGAGCAACCAGCTGGGTCCCGCCGTGGCGGCCCAGACGCCGACCAGGCACAACTCCAGCACGACGAGCTGCCCGACCAGTACGGGGCCGATCCGGCCACGGCCGGGCCGCTCAGCCGGGGGCACCGGCCGGGTCGGCACGTCGACATGGCCCGTGGCCGCTCGGGCGGGTGGCGCCTGAACCTGAGTCATCGCTGACTGTCCCTCCTGCACGGTACGGCTCTGCGCCGGGTCGGTCCGGTGCCGGCCACGAGCGGTGGTCCCAAGGAACCATCGTCGGCCCCTTATCGTAGGGAAGCCCGCGACGGCACTTCGACCTGATCGTCGCGGAAACACCCCGCCGGAGGTAAGTCATGCGGACCCGCCGCGATCAGGTGCAGGCGTACCGCTTCGTCACCCGCCGCATCGTCTCCGCTCTGCTGTCGGGCGATCCGGAGACCACCAATCTGCCGATGCGACGGCTCGGCATGGCCGTCTTCGGCAGCGTCCTGGCCGCGGCCATCGTGCTCGGCGGGGTGGGCGCCTACGGCCAGCTGACCGGCCGCACAGCGCCGCTGGACGAAAAAACCCTGGTCATCGAACGGGAGACCGGCGCGACGTACGTGTTCATCGAGGGGAAGCTGCACCCGACGCTCAACTACGCCTCGGCGCGCCTCATCGTCAACGATGCGAGCGCCGAGGTGCGGACGATGTCGCAGGCGTCGCTGCGGGACCGGCCCCGCGGCGTCACCGTCGGCATCGTCGGGGCACCGGACGCCCTGCCGGACCGCAAGTCGCTGACCGGGCTGCCCTGGTCGGTCTGCGACGTGCCCGACCCGGTCGATCGGAAGCGGTCCAGCACCCGACTGGTGATCGACCGTGCGCTGCCCGGCGGCACGCCGCTGGGCGACCGGGCGGTGCTGGTCTCGGTGGACGACCAGCGGTACCTGATCACCAACAACACCCGGCTGCAACTGCTCGACCAGGCCCGCACGATCACCGCGTTGCGGATGGCCGGCACCGAACGCCTCCAGGTCGGGCAGCAACTGCTCAACGCCGTGCCGGCCGGGCCACCGCTGCGCAGGCCGTCGCTGACCGGTGCGGGCGAGCCCAGCAACCGCATGGTGGCCGGGCAGTCGTACCCGGTCGGTTCGGTGTTCAAGGCGGCCGGGCGGCACTACGTGCTGACCCGGGACGCTCTGGTGTCGATCAGCGAGATCACCGCTCTGCTGCTCGTCAGCGACGGCGGTCGGATCACCGACATCACCCCGAATCAGGCCAGCGAGGCGTTCGAGGAGCGGCGGATCGAGGAGGCCGGCATGCCGGCGACGATGCCCGCCCTCTATGCGGCCCAGCCGGGTCAGACCACGCTGTGCGCGACGTACCGGAAAGGCCCGGCGGGCGGCCCGCCGACCACCACCCTGGAGGTCTTCGACCGGGTGCCGACCGAGCTGACCGAGAGCGATCCGGGCCTGGTGCCGGTACGCCAGACCCGGCGCGACGGCGTACGCACCGCCGAGGCGGTGCTGCTGCCCGGCGGCAAGGGTGTCATCGCGCAGGCCTCGCCGGGCGCCGGGACCAGCGGGTCCGGCGCGGCCGGGTCGACGATCTACCTGATCACCCCGCAGGGCATCCGGTATCCGCTCGGCTCGGCCGAGACACTGGAGGTGCTCGGCTACGGCGGGATCACCCCGGTCGCGGTGCCCGGCTCCCTGCTCGCGTTGATCCCGACCGGGCCGACCCTGGACCGCGAGGACGCGTTCGCCGTCTTCGCTCCCGACGCACCGGCACCGGCCGCGCCGCCGTCGGCCGCGCCGAAGTCCTCACCATCGGCGACACCGTCGGCGGGCTCTCCGTCGGCCGGGCCACCGTCGGGCTCGTCGTCGGCCGCCCCACCGTCGGGCTCGACACCGTCGACTCCGGCCAGTGGCACCCCGTCGAGCGGCGGGACCGGGGGTGGGCGGTCCGTGGAATCGACCGACGCCGACGGCTGAGCAGCATCGGCGGGTCGCCCGGAGTCGCACTGGTGGACTAACCTGGGTGTCGCTGACGGTTGTCAACCAGAACAACGGGGATGTTGCCATGGCCGGGCGTACGGAAGTCGACCTGTTGTCCCTTGAGGACTTCCACGAGAACCTGACGTCGCGCTTGAGCCAGGCCGAGTCGGTGCTGCGCAAGCTCAACACCGAGATGCAGTGCCGTCCGCCGGCGCTCGGCTCGTTCTTCGACGCCACCGACCAGGCGCGTCGCTACAGCGAGGTCCACCAGTCCTATGTCAAGCAGGCCGAACGGATCCGGCAGGCGGTGCTGGCGGCACAGCAGGCGACCAGCATGATCCTGCGCAACTACCGCACCGCCGAGGCCCGCAACGCGGCCAACGCCAGCGATGTCACCGCCGCGCTGACCCCGGTCGACCGGGCGTTGCAGCCGAAGGGGGACGGGCGTGTCTGAGTACACCCAGCGCTACCAGGGCAGCAGCCACCAGCAGTTGTACGACGGCCTGATGGCGGGCAAGCCGGAGCAGATCGAGGGCGTGGCCGCCCAGTGGGCTGAGCTCAAGGGCATCCTCGACGGTCTCGGCCGCGAGCTCAACGGCGACCTTGAGAAGCTCGCCAACACCTGGACGGGTTCGGCCGGTCGGGAGTTCCACCGGCGGCTCAGCCTGATCGTCGCCCACACCGACGCGTTGGGCGAGGGGATGGCCGGCGTCAAGCAGGGGTTGACCATGATGGCCGACCATCTGCGCGACGCCCGCAAGCAGGCCGAGAGTCCGGAGGAGACCGACGACAACGACAAGGCGATCGCCGGCGCGATCAAGGGTGGCGCGGCCTTCGGGCTGACCGGTCTGATCGTCGGGGGCATCGCGGGTCACCAGCAGGACAAGGCAGAGCAGGAGAAGTCCCACCAGCGGATGGTGAACCTGGTGGCCGACCTGGCCAGCAGTTACGACATCTCCGCCTACGACCGGGTGGTCGACCCACCCCCGCCGGACCCGGACACTCCGGACACCACCAGCAAGGATCCGACGACGCCGCAGAGCGTCTCGGCCATCGGCAGGGTGACCGGCGGCCCCACCACCGGCATCGACACCGGGCGCCCGGGTGACGCGACCATCTCCAGGCCGGACCGCGTGGCCCAACTGCCGGACGGCGGTTCGGCTCCGGACGGGGCCGGCTCGGGCA
Organism: Micromonospora violae; assembly: GCF_004217135.1. Lineage (NCBI taxonomy): Bacteria > Bacillati > Actinomycetota > Actinomycetes > Micromonosporales > Micromonosporaceae > Micromonospora > Micromonospora violae. Next base: position 6,182,636 of record NZ_SHKK01000001.1, on the reverse strand, counting down.
CCGGCGGCAGCCCAACTGTCGGCACCGGCCCGATCGGCGTTGGCAGCGACCCCGCCAACAGTGGCACCTCCCTCGCCGGAGCGGACCCACTCGTCGGCGGTGCGTTGCTCGGCGGAGGTGCCGCCGGGCTGGTCGGCCTGACCGGGCCGGGCGGTGCGCCCACCGGGCCGAACAGTGGGCCGGGCCTGCTGTACGGAGCGCCGGGCGGGGCACCGGCCGGCGGGGTGTTGCGCAGCGGCGCGCTCGCGGGCTCGGGCGGCGCGCCCGCCCCTTCGGCGCGGCCGACCGGCGGTGGTGCGCCCCCGACGGAGAGCCGTGCCGCCAGCGGGATCGGTCGCAGCATCGACGGCCAGCGCGGCGGGGGTGGCGGACGCCCGGCGATGACCGGTGGCAACGCCCGGCCAGGGTCCGGCGGCGGCCGTCCCGGTGTGCTCGGCGGGCACGGTCGCGGGCAGGACGACGACTCCGACGAGCGAATGACCTGGTTGACCGAGGACGAGATGGTGTGGCAGGGCGGCGAGCGGGCCGCACCCCCGGTGCTCGGCACCGGCGACTGATCACGGCCCGCCGGCCGACCGCCGGCGACGCCACACGGACGATGCGCGGTGCCCCCGGTCGGAGTCGATCCGGTCGGGGGCGCCGCCCTTTCCGGGCGTCGGTCGGCAGCGTCCACAGTGCGCAGGGTGGTGGCGGTCACGCCGGCCCGGTCCGTCACCGTGCTGCGGCAGACCGGGACGGGCGATAGGTTGGTCGGGTGCCGTCCGCAGCGTCTGTCAGCCCACCCCGGTGGGCTGTGCTGCGGTCACTGCGAGACCTGACCCGCCTGGCGGTCACCGCACTGGTGCTCGCGGTCGGCCTCGGTGCCGCTCTCGCCGCGACCCCGCCGCCCGCCCCCACGCAGCTGCGACCCAGTGCCGTGAGCAGCCGGGTGGCGAGTGTCCGCCCCGACGCCGGCCCGGCCGTCAAACGGGCCGATGAGCCGACTGTCGCCCCGTCGGCTGGCACGCCCGACACCGCCACGGCGACCGGTCCGGTCGCGGTGGGCCTGGTGCACGCCCCGGCCATCGACCCCGGCCGCGGCACTCCGGCGCGGCGCGGCCCGCCCGCCCACTGAGACAGGCGCGACCCTCCCGGGGCCCGATCCCGGCTGATCCCGCACGGCACCTGAGGTCGCCGTCGACGGGACGACTCCGCCCCCGGGCCGACCGGTGCTTCCGCGCCCTCCTGCCGCCCGTCGATACCCGCCTTTGACCGCAAGGTGCTGATCATGCAGACCATCCTCTCCGCCGTCCTGCCAGACCTCTCCCGGGCCGCCGTCATCTGGCTGAGCCTGCTCGGGGTGGTCGCCGTCACCGTCTCCGCTCTCGTCCTACGGCCCGGCCGACTCCGCCTCGACCCGGGCGCCCGGATCCGCCGCGCGGCCATGCCGAGCCACCTTGAGCAGGTGCAGGAGGAACGGGAGCAGAGCCGCTACGCGCAGGAGGTCGCGGTGGCCGCCGAGCGGGCGACCACCACGGCGCGACGCCGGAGGGCGGAGTGGGAGGCCGCGCAGGAGGCGGTCGAGGCGGCCTGGCTGGCGTACGAGGCAGCCGAGGCTGGCCTGCGGCGACTCGACGCGGCGGCCGCGATGCCGCTTCCGCAGACCGCGAAGACCCCCGCCGAGTACGCCGACCGCGAGCGCTACCTGCACCGGGCGGCGTTGGATGCGTACTGGCGGCGGGAGTTGTCGGTGGAGCAGCTCAGCGACGTCTTCGCGCACCGCGACGGTTGGGACCCGCGACTGCACCCGGTCGAGCAGGAGTTGGTGCTCCAACGGGCGATCCGGAACAACCTGGCGGCCCGGCACGCTGCGGCCCGCGAGCGGGAGCAGGCCGCGTGGCGGGCGGCGGAGTTGGCTGTCGCCGCGGCTCGCAGCCTGCGCGAGGAGGCGCAGGCCGCGACCGTACGACGGGTCGTCGAGTCGGCGTCGGTGCTGCCGCTGAGCGAGGTCGCCCGGCCGGCGGGCGAGCAGACCCGGGAGAACGTCGAGCAGACCCGGGAGAACGCGCTGACGGCGCGCGGTCGTGCGACGGTGCCCGCGTTCTGAGCCCCGTGGGGTCGGGTGGGTTAGCGTGACGGCATGTCCCGACAGGCGTGGGTCCTCGTGGTGGTCGCCGGCATCCTGGCGCTCGCCACCCTGGTCGGTGCCGTGGTGCTGGCGGTGCGGGTGGTGCGGACGCGGCGGCTGTTGACCGGCCTGGGCGCGCGCGGCAAGGTCGCCTTCTACGGGGCGCTGATCTACACGATCTTCCCGGTCGACGTGCTGCCGGACCCGATCTACCTGGATGACATGGGGGTTCTGGCCGCCGCGCTGATCTACCTGACCCGCCTGGTGCACCAACGTCGGGCGGCGGGTCGCCAGCTGCCCGGTCAGTCGGACGTCCCGCCGGCTCAGGACCGGGTCCGCCGCCGCGTGCCATGATCGTGGCCGGTTCGGCGAACAGGGGACGGCATGGCGGGCGATCATCGGTTGGACGTGCACGATGAGCGGGTTGTCGCCTTCTGCGCGGAACGCCACCTCGCGACACTGACCACCCTGCGGGCGGACGGCACACCGCACGTCGTACCGGTCGGGGTGACGCTCGACCCGGCGGCCGGACTGGCCCGGGTCATCACCTCCGGCGCGTCGCAGAAGGCCCGCCAGGTGGCGGCGGCCGGCCCGGCGGGCGCGGCAGTGGCCGTCTGCCACGTGGATGGCCGCCGCTGGTTGACCATCGAGGGTCGCGCGGTGCTGCGGTCAGATCCGGCCGCCGTGGCGGAGGCGGAACGGCGGTACGCCGCCCGGTATCGCACCCCACGCCCGAATCCGGAACGGGTGGTCATCGAGATCACCGTGACCAGGCTGCTCGGAAGCCTCTGAACCGACCGCTCGTCCCGCGCTGACCGGTTCGTCCCACCGACGGGAACCGGTGCGACCCGGCACGCCCGTGGCCGGCGGAATTCTCGGCGGAGCAGAGCGGTTACGCCCTCGGTACGCCCCGGGCCGAGACCACTGCTGGTCGGCCCCCGTGTTGAGCCGAGCGCCATTCCCGGTGCTGCCGCCCTCCGCTGGTCGGAGGCGCCAACCCCCCGAACGGAGACTCGACCATGAATCCGATCGTCCAGAAGAGCGGTCTGTCCGTCGTCGGCCTGCTGGTGGCCGGCGGTTGCGCCCTCGGCCCGGCGGTGGCCGCGCAGGCCGCCCCGGTGCAGGCCGTCCCGGCCTCGTCGACCCAGAACGGCCAGAACGCCGAGCGGGTCCTCGACGTCGACTATCAGGCCCAGCCGAACTTCTACTACTGCGGCCCGGCCGCGACCCGGATCGCGCTGTCCGCCCAGGGCAAGGCGCTGTCCCAGGACCAGGTGGCCCAGCTCCTCGGCACCACCGAGGCGGGTACCCCCTCGGCCCTGGACACCACCCGGGTGCTGAACGAACTGACCGGTGGCAAGTACCGGACCACCGAGATCAGTGACTCGGTGGCCCGCCCCGACCAGGTCGAGCAGCTGCGCCGCGACGTACTGGCCGCGGTGGACGCCGGCCGACCGGTGGTGGCGAACATCAAGGGCACCACAGTCGACACCGACGGCAACCCGCACTCGTACGAGGGCGGCCACTACCTGACCCTGGTCGGCTACCGCGACGGCGGTGACACGATCCGGGTCGCCGACCCGGCCGACCCGGCGTTGGGCGAGTACTGGGTGAGCCTGCCCAAGGTCGCCAACTGGATCGCCGAGCGCGGCTACTCCTCCTGACAGTGACGGTTCACCGGGCCGGTCTCTCCCGTGCGGGGAGGCCGGCCCGACCGTCGTTACGGGTCCGGGCGTCGAGGTGCGCGCGGCGACGGGCTCGGGCGGCGCGCGTTGGTCGGGCCCGCCGCATCTGTCGCCGGGCCGGCGGGTGGATCTTCCCCTCACCGGCACCGGCCGCCCGGCGCACCACCCGGTTGGCGTCGTCCGGTTCACAACCGGCCGCCCGCAGCAGGTCGCTCGCCGAGGTGCGCAGGCCGGTGACGAGGGATTCACCGAACGAGCTGACCCCGCGCGCGGAGGCCTGCCCGGCCAGGTCGGCGCACTCCTCGATCAGCCGCCGGGTGTGCCGCGGGTCGTCGCCGACCTTGCACTCCGTACGCATCACCGTCACCGCCTGGCCCAACCGGCCCATCGCGTCCGCCAACTCCGTCGGGATCGGCTCCTGATACTGCAACGCGGTGGTCGACCAGCGGGCCATGGCCCGGCTGTCCAGCAACAACCGCTCCAGGTGATTCGCGCTGCGCGCGTAACGGTGGTACTGCTGCCGGCGGTGCCACCGCACTGGTGCGATCGTCACCACCTCCTCGGCCCCGCTCAGGGTGTCGTGCAACCGACCCAGGTCGTCCTCAGTGCCGCGGAGCCGGTCCAGGACGCCCATGGTCCGGGTGCCGTCGCGCTCGCGTAGCGCCTGCGACAGCTCGGCGAGTTGCCGGCAGAGGACTTCGAAGATCGGTGCGGCGGCCCGGTCCAGCACCCGCATCGGGTTGATCGGCAACAGCAGCGCGACCACCACCAGACCGACCGCGCCACCGAGGAGCGCGTCGAAGATCCGGGGGACCTCCAGGCCATGTTCCGTCGGGGCCAGGGTGGCGATCAGCACGGCGGTACCGCCGGCCTGACCGACCAACGGGCCGCCCTTCCCGGCGACCAGCAACGCGGCGGCGATGGCCATCGTGACCACCACGCCGGTCTGCCACGGGCCCGAGCCGAGCAGGAATCGCAGCGTGTCACCGATGACGATGCCCAGGGCCACGCCGGCCAACAGTTCGAAGGTGCGCCGGGCCCGCTGCCCGATGGCGGTGGCGATCGTACCGACGGCGGCGGCGGGAGCGAAGACGTGCGACCCGGGGCCGAGCAGCATATTGGCGAGCAGGGCGGCGATCGCCGCGGCCAACCCGGCCTGGATGGAGATCACCAGGGTGACCTCCCACTGCCGGGCCCGGATCCGGCCGGCCTGCCCACTGCGGTGCCGCACCCGCCGAACCGTCCGCTCGGCGGTCTCATCGAGCCGCGACTGGTCACGGTCGGCGGGTGGGCGGTCGTCGGCCATGGCGGCGGTTACCCCGGCGAGGGCCGGGCAATCGTGGCAGTGGCGCGGGTCAGCGGACCTGGTCGCCCTCGCCGGTGCGCGCCTGGGCCTGGTCCACGCCCTTGTCGATCTGGTCGCCGTACTTGCCGCCGGTGCGCTTGTCGGCCATCTCGCCGGCCTTCTCCGCGCCCTGGTCGACCTGCTTGTCGTGCTTGTCCGCGAAGTCCTTGGCCTTGCCCATGAAGTCACTCACGGCGTTCCTCCTCAGTCCGGTCCGTCCCGTCCGCGTTCCCTCGGCCGGACGGCGCAAACGCCCTCGGTCCGGGTGCGATTCGGGAACCCCCACCCGCCGCACGCCGACGGGCGTACGATCCGCGCGGGCGACGGCCAGCGAATCGGGTGTCGCGGCACGACCGACCGGGTACCGACCTCGTCGAGATCGAGGAGGACCGACATGGCCGCAGAAGATCCGGGACCGACCGGCGGCCCCGGGCCGCGCCAGACCTGGGCGGCGCTGCCCTGGCTGGTCCGGACCGCGGTGTTGTGGAGCGCCTGCCTGGTGGTGATCGCGGCGGGGCTCTACCTGCTCGGCCGGATAGCCGTCCTGCTGGCACCACTGGCCATCGCGCTGGCGGCCACCATCTTCCTCACCGCGCTGCTCGACCCGGTCCTGCTTCTGCTGCGCCGGCTGCGCCTACCGGCGGCGCTGGCCGCGCTCTGCACCGTGCTGCTGCTGCTCGGCATCCTGGTCGGCGTCGGCGCCCTGGTCTGGAACCTGACCGCCAGTCAGTTCGATCAGCTCAGCCAGGAGCTGACGCAGGGGGTCGAGCGCAGTCGGGATTTCGTGACGTCCACGTTGCCGGTCACCGAGGCACAGCTGGACCAACTGATCGACCAGGCCCGGCAGGGGCTCGGTGGCAGCTCTCCGGACCCGGTGGCCGGCGCCCGGACCGCCACCGAGGTGTTCGGCTCCGCGCTGCTGGCCCTGGTGCTGCTCTTCTTCCTGCTCAAGGATGGCCGGTCGATGTGGCACTGGGTGCTGTCGCGGGTGTCCGGCCCGAACCAGCCCGTGCTGGCCGAGGCCGGCCGGGCCGGGTGGCAGACGTTGGGCGCGTACAGCCGGGGCACGATGTTCATCGCCGCGATCGATGCGCTGGGCATCGGGCTGGCCCTCGTGGTGCTGCGGGTGCCACTCGCCCTGCCGCTGGCGTTGATCACGTTCCTCGGCGGGTTCGTGCCGATCATCGGGGCGACGGTCGCCGGTGCGGTGGCGGTGCTGGTGGCGCTGGCCGCGAACGGTCCCACCACCGCGCTGCTCACCCTCGCAGCGGTGATCGCCGTGCAGCAGATCGAGGGCAACCTGTTGGAGCCGCTGGTCATGAAGCGTCAGGTCCGACTGCATCCGGCGGTGATCCTGGTGGCGGTCACCGCGGGCACACTGATCGCGGGGATCGCCGGGGCCTTCGTCAGCGTCCCGATCACCGCCGTCCTCTGGCGGGTCATCGACACCGTTCAACAACGGCGAGCGGCCTCGGCCCTGCTGCCCACCGACTGATCATCGGCTGAGGTGTGTGGTGAACCAGGTGCCGGCCTGGTCGGCGACCTGCTCCAGGGTGCCGGGCTCCTCGAAGAGATGGGTGGCGCCGGGGATAACCCGCAGCTCGCCCACATCCCCCAACTCGGCCAACGCCTGCTCGTTGAGGGCGATCACCTCCTCGTCCAGCCCACCGACCAACAGCAACGTCGGCGTACGCACCTGGGCCAGCGCGGCTTCGGCCAGGTCCGGCCGACCACCCCGGCTGACCACGGCGGCCACCCGATCGGCCCGGGATGCCGCTGTGATCAGGGCGGCGGCCGCGCCCGTGCTGGCCCCGAACAGGCCGACCGGCACGTCACCGGCGGGCCGCTGCACGGCGAGCCAGTCGACGAACCCGGTCAGCCGGCTGGCCAGCAGCCCGATGTCGAAGCGCAGCTCGGCCGTTCGGGCGTCCACCTCGTCCTCGATCGGGGTGAGCAGATCCGCCAGCACCGTGCCGAGCCCACGGTCGTTCAGCGTCCGGGCCACCGCCACGTTGCGCGGGCTGTGCCGGGAACTGCCGCTGCCGTGCGCGAACAGCACCACACCGACCGGCTGGGCGGGCAGCGTCAGGTCGGCCGGGAGTTGAGCGTCCCCGATCGGCACTGTCACGGTTCTGCGCTGCTCGTCCATGCCCCACCTCCGTGTGGTCGCCGGTGGTCCGGGTACCCCGCCCGGCGCGCGGCACGCACGCCGATGGCCGCGTCACCCCCGGGTCGTGGGCGCGCCGCCGGGCCGCGTTTGCCCGCTGGGGCGTCGGGTACGCGACGAGCGACCGCAGACCGTGTCGGCGCAACCGCGCCCCGACGGATCGCGAGGATCGTCATGGCCAAGCAGCAGATCTCCCGGCAGCAGCAGCTGACCGAGCGGGCCCAGCGGGAACAGAACGCCGAGCGCAACCAGGACTTCGGGGACCAGGATTTCGGTGACCAGGCCGCTTCGGCCCGATTGCCCGACGATCCGAAGGCGGCAGCGCCCCGGGACGCGATCGGGCGACCGTCAACCGGCGAGCCGATCTGAGCCACCGCGACCGGCAGGGGCGGGTGGGGCGGGACACTCCCGCCCCACCCGTCACGGTTCGCGCTCGGGCAGCCGCAGCAGCGGAGACCGACCCGGTGGCTGCTCGGGCGCAGGGCCGGACGGCTCGGCCTGCGGCACCGGCACGGTCACCGGCTCGTCGCAGGTCACCCGCAGCAGTTGGCCGTGGTGGCGCAACGCCACCACGTCGTCCGGGCCCCCGTGGCGCAGCGAGTACGTCGTCTGGTGCGGCCGGACGTCCACCCGTAGCGCCAGCCCCCGCCACTGGAGCGAGAACTCCAACCGGCTGAGTCGGCTGGAGAGCCGGGGGGCGAAGGACAGCTCGCCGTCGTGGTCCCGCAGACCGCCGAACCCGCTGACCAGGGCGAGCCACGCACCGGCCAACGACGCCATGTGTACGCCGTCGCGGGTGTTCTCGTTGAGGTCGTGCAGGTCCATGAGCGCGGCCTCACGCAGGTAGGTGTGCGCGAGTTCGGGGTGGCCCACCTCGGCGGCGAGCACGGCCTGGGTGCAGGCCGACAACGACGAGTCGCGTACGGTGCGGCGCTCGTAGTAGAGGAAGTTGCGCAACTTCTCCGCGGGGGTGAAGGCGTCCCCCCGCCAGTGCATGGCGAGGACCAGGTCGGCCTGCTTCACCACCTGCTTGCGGTACAGCTCGAAGTACGGGTAGTGCAGCAGCAACGGGTACTTCTCCGCCGGTGTGTGCGTGAAGTCCCACTCCTGGAGTCGGGTGAAGCCCTCCGTCTGCTGATGGACGTCGAGCTCCTCGTCGTACGGGACGTGCATGGAGGTGGCGGCGTCCCGCCAGCTCGCGGCCTCCTCGTCGGTGACCCCGAGGTGGAACGCCTCGTCCGGGTAGCGCGTGACCACGTCGGCAGCGGCGAGCAGGTTCCGCTGCGCCATCAGATTGGTGTAGATGTTGTCGTTCTTGACGGCGGTGTACTCGTCCGGCCCGGTGACACCATCGATGTGGAACTGCCCCTGCCGGTCGTGGTGACCGACCGAGCGCCACAGTCGGGCGGTCTCCACCAGCAACTCCAGCCCGCACTCCCGCTCGAACTGGGTGTCCCCGCTGACCATCACGTAGCGGCGTACGGCGTCGGCGATGTCTGCGGCGATGTGGAAGGCGGCGGTGCCGGCCGGCCAGTAGCCGGATGATTCCGGGCCCTCGATGGTCCGCCAGGGGAAGGCCGCGCCTCGGAGGTTGAGGGTCTCGGCCCGTTCCTTCGCCGAATCCAGCGTGCTGTGCCGCCACTGCAACGCGCTGCGTACCGCGCTGGGCTGGGTGTAGGTGAGCACCGGCAGGACGAACATCTCGGTGTCCCAGAAGGCGTGACCGTCGTAACCGGGGCCGGTCAGCCCCTTCGCCGAGATCGGCCGCTGCTCGGCGCGCGCGCCGGCCTGCAACACCTGGAAGAGCCCGAACCGGACCGCCTGCTGCACCTCCGGATCGCCCTCGACCAGCACGTCCGACGCGTCCCAGAACGCGTCGAGGTAGCTGCGCTGCTCCCGGTGGAGCCCGTCCCACCCGTCGAGCCGGGCGCCGGCCAGCGCCGCGCCGACCTGGTCGCGCAGCGCCGGCAGGGACCGGCGACTCGACCAGCTGTACGTCAGATACTTGATCACCCGCAGCTTCTCGCCGGGCTTGAGCACGCAGGCGATCGTCGTACGCACCCAGTCCTGGTAGCCCTCGGACTCGATGGTGGTGTGGTCCGGGCCGTGCACCTCGTGCTCCATGGCGGCGGCGACCCGCAGGCCGGAGACCTTGGTGCGGTGGATCAGCTGCCCGCCGTCGGGGGTGGTCAGCTCCTCCTCGGCCTGGAGTGGTGACTCCAGCACCGCCGCGACCCGGGGGTCCTTGCTCTGCGCGGGCAGTGACTCGTTGGCCACCAGCTCGGACTGCACGATCAGCCGCAGCGGGCGGTCGACGGCCTCCACCTCGTAGCTGATGGCGGCCACGGATCGCTGGGTGAACGAGACGAGTCGGGTGCTGCGGACCTTCACCTCCCGGCCGGCAGGCGAGCGCCAGTGCAGCTCCCGGTGCAGCGTGCCGGCCCGCAGGTCGAGGGTCCGCTCGTGGCCGAGCAGCTCGCCGTACCGCACGTCGAGCGGTTCGTCGTCGACCAGCAACCGCATCAGTTTGCCGTTGCTGACGTTGACGATGGTCTGCCCGGACTCGGGGAAGCCGTAGCCCGCCTCCGCGTACGGCAACGGCCGCAGTTCGTAGAACGAGTTGAGGTAGGTGCCGGGCAGGCCGTGCGGCTCGCCCTCATCGAGGTTGCCCCGCAGGCCGACGTGCCCGTTGGAGAGCGCGAAGACCGACTCCGACTGGGCCAGTACGTCCATGTCCAGCCGGATCTCCCGGATGTGCCACGGCTCGACCGGATAGGCGCGTTCGCGAATCATGCGGAGCCTCGTTCCGCGGCGAGCGGGCCGGCCCCGGTGCGGGTCGGTGCCGGCGGGTCGGTGACGTCGAGCAGGTCGGCGAGGTCCGTCACCACGACGTCCGCGCCGTGGGCGAGCAACTCGTCGGCCTGCCCGGCCCGGTCGACGCCGATCACGTAGCCGAAGCCGCCGGCACGGCCGGCGGCCACCCCGGAGAGCGCGTCCTCGAAGACGGCGGCCTGCGTCGGGTCGACGTCGAGCAGCTTGGCCCCGGCGAGGAAGGTGTCCGGGTGTGGTTTGCCACGCAGCCGTTGAGCGCGGGCGACCACGCCGTCGACCCGGGCCTCCAGCAGTGACTCCAGGCCGGCGGCGGCGACCACCTCACCCCCGTTCGCGCTCGCGGTGACCACGGCTCGACGAAGCCCGGCGGCGGTGGCCGCCTTCAGGTAGCGCACCGAACCCGGATAGACCTCGACACCGGCGGTACGCAGCTGGTGCAGCAGCAGAACGTTCTTGCGGTTGCCCAGACCGTTGACGGTTTCGGCGTCCGGCGGGTCGTCGGGGTTGCCTTCGGGCAGCACGATCCCCCGGGAGGCGAGGAACGACCGGACGCCGTCGGCCCGGGGCCGGCCGTCGACATAGCGGTTGTAGTCCGGCCCCGGATCGAACGGTTGGAACGGTTCGCCGGAGGCCGTGGCGCGCTGGCGAAGAAACTCGTCGAACGTCTGCGTCCAGGCGGCGTTGTGTACGCGGGCGGTCTGCGTCAGCACACCGTCCAGATCGAAGAGACAGGCGGTCACGTGAGCAGGTAGGCCCAGCACGGTACGAATCTATCCACCCGACTGGGCCCGCAAACACGTTTCGGCTGCCCTGAGGCGGTTCAGTTCGGTCGCAGCGTCCAGATCACGGTCAGCTCCGAGGTCGGCTTGCCGTCCTCGGTGGCGATCTCCACCGCGACCGGGAATTCCGGCCGCCGCCCGGCCTCCAACTCCTCGATCACCTCGGCCGCGGGCCGGCCGAGTCGCGCGGTGGCCAGCACCGGACCCATGGCGACTTTCCGGTAGGCGATCTCCGCCCGAACGGCCAACGGCACGGCCCGGTCGAACAGCTGCCCGAAGGCGGCCAGCACGACCGCGCCGGAGGCCGTCTCGCCGAGGGTGAACATGGCGCCGGCGTGCGGACCGCCGATGTGGTTGTGGGTGGCCGGCGAGTCGGGCAGCCGGACGACTGCCCGCACGCCGCCGGCCGCCTCGGGGGCCACCTCGACGAACTCGAGACCGAGCGTACGAGCGAACGGCACCGCATCCAGCATGCGGGCCACCACCTGGCGGGAGTCGATAGTCATGGTCTGACGTTACTAATCGGTAACCAGGCCGGCAACCAGCAATTTCGCCGCCGAGAACACGCTCAGAGGTTGGCGATGGTGCGCAGGATCTCCGCGTAGAAGTTGCCGTCGATGCTGCGGAAGAAGGCGAAGTCCTGACCCGGGTCGCCGAAGAACGGCCGCAGTGTCCAGGCCAGTTGGGTGCCGACAAAACCGAAGAGCAGGATCCAGATGTAGAGCAGAGTCATGCTGGCCGGACGCTGCCGCGAATCGCCGGGGGCCGGGCGCTCACTCCACGAACGCTGGTACCCGGGGTGCAACACGCCGGGCGGGAACGAGGCACCGGCCGGCTGCGCGGGCACCGGAGCCGGCGCGGTGGTCACGGCACCGTTCGACGTCGACTCGGCCGCCGCGGCCCCGGCCGGCACGGCCCCGGCCGGCACGGCACTCTGGCCGGCCGGCGGCGTCGCCCCCACGGGCACCACGGCCGGCGTGGCCTGAACCGGCGCCGGAGCGGCGGCCGCCTCGTTGACCGTGGCGTTGGCGGTCTCCGGGGCGAGCAGGCCGTGGTCGTTGAGAACCTGCATCCCGCTGGTCAGGAAGCGCAGCCCGACCAGCGCCGAGAGGGTCAGGATCGCCACGTTGAGCAGCTTGAAGAACCCGTAGTCGTTGGCGGTGATCAGGAAGAAGAGGCTGATCGGCGCGAACGCCACCGCGAGCATCGAGGTGACCGTGATCGCCACCATCACCATTGCCAGCGACTGCCGCACCGAGAGCCGGGCACCGAAGACCAGGTTGAACAGGTAGAGCGTGGGCAGGCAGATGGCCAACGTGACCAGGAACAGCAGTGGCAGCTTCAGCGCCGAGGTCAGCGCCATCAGCGGGCTGTGGAAGAAGCCCAGCACCGCCCCGTAACAGGCCAACGCGATCGCGGAGCTGGTCAGCATCCGCCCGGTCAGGGCATTGAGGTCGCGCTCGGCCACGATCTGCTGCCAGATGCTGCCGCGGTCTCGCAGGATGCGCTCGATGACGAGCGGGCTGGGACGGTCACCCGACACGGGTGCACCCCTCTCGGTGGTCAGTTCCGGTGGACGGCGTGGGCAGACGGTAGGACACCGGATGGTGAAGCCGCCACCCCGCTCGGGCGCAACGTCAGCGCCAACCCACGTCGATCCGGTCGCCGCGCTCGTCGAAGAAGTGCAGCGCGTCCATCCGTACCGAGACGGCGAGCGGGTGACCGGCGCTGACCGCCGGGTACGGCGCCAGCCGCACCGCCAGCTCCGCCGGACGCCGGTGGTGCCGGCCCGGGTCGGGGAGCACGCTGGTCTGCACGCCGCTGGTCGGGGCCTCCGGCGAATCCACCGGCTTGCCGGTGAGCCGTTGCATGACCGAGCCGAACCGGCGCAGGCCGCGCTGGCCGACCGGTGGCGTTTCCAGTGGCGCGCCCATCTCGTCGACCACGATCGCCGTCGCGCCGATGTCGAGGAACGCCAACGACTCGTGCCCGTGATGCTCCAGGTAGCGGATCCGCCCCCGCAGCACGTCGCCGGGGCTGTCCGGTGCGACCGGGGTGAGCGCCTCGGCCCGCATGCCGACCACGATCCGCTCACCGTGGTAGTGCGCCACCGCCCGACTGCGGATGTCGTTCCAGGGCAGGTAGAGCGACTGCTCACCGAGGTTGAGCGTGACGTACCGGTCGAGGTGGACGTAGACCGACGCCTCCAGGAGGTTCATCCGTGGGCTGCCCAGGAACGCCGCCACGTAGAGCGTCGCCGGTCGGCCGTACACCTGGGTCGGTGTGCCCACGTCCTGAAGAACGCCCCGGCGCATGATGGCCACCCGGTCGGCCATGGTGAGCGCCTCGGCCTGGTCGTGCGTGACGTAGACGGTGGTGACGCCCAGCTCGCGGGTCAGGCCCGAGATCTCCGCGCGCAGCTCGGCGCGGAGCCCGCTGTCCAGGTTGGACAGCGGCTCGTCCATGAGGAACAGGCCGGGCCGGCGGACGATCGCCCGGCCCATCGCCACCCGCTGCCGCTGCCCACCGGAGAGCTGACCCGGCTTGCGGGCCAGCACGTCACCGATGCCCAGAGCGCTGGCCACGTCGCTGACCCGCTCACCCCTCGGCTCGGGCTCGATCCCGGCCAGCCGCAGCGGAAACGCGATGTTGTCGCCAACGGTCATGTGCGGGTAGAGGGCGAAGTCCTGGAAGACCATGGCGATCTTGCGGTCGCGTGGGGGGAGGTCGTTCGCCAACTCCCCGTCGAGCATGACCGCACCGCTGGTCGGCTCCTCCAGCCCGGCGATCATTCGCAGCACTGTGGACTTGCCGCACCCGGACGGCCCAAGCAGCACCATGAACTCGCCGTCGTTCACATCAAGATTGATGGTGTCGACGGCCAGCGTGCCATCCCGGAAAACCTTGGTCACATCCTTGAGCGTGACGGTGCTCACCGTCTTCCCCCCCAGCGCGTCGGCCAAACCCCCCAAGACTGTGACCAGGATCATGGATTTAGGACATCGGGTAAACGTCTTATGTTCGACCGATGACACTGCTATTACACGACAGAAACGCCGATCAGCAGTGCGCGGACCGCTCGCCCGGCTCCCCGAGGAACACCTGGCGCACCACCCGCTCCGCCGCCCGCCCGTCGTCCATCGTGCAGAACCGGGCCCGGAAGTGCTCGCGGGCCTTCACCGCCGCGTCCGAGCGCACCGCGTCGGTACGGAACAGATCGAGCAGATCGGCGAACGTGGATGCTACCGCACCCGGCGGCTCGGCGGTGACATCGAAGTAGACCCCCCGGGCCAGCCGGTACGCCTCCCAGTCCGGGGTGTACAGCACGATCGGCCGGTCCAGCACCGCATAGTCGAACATGGCCGACGAGTAGTCGGTGACCAGCACGTCCGCCACCAGGTAGAGATCCTCCACCCGCTGATGGCCGCTGACGTCGCGCACCCGCTCCCAGTCCCTCGGCTGGCCGGGACGCCGATCCCGGTCATGGAAGTAGTGGCTGCGCATCAGCAACCGACCCGAACCCCCCAGCGCCTGCACGAACTGGTCCGGGTCGAACGGCGGCCGGTAGCCGGGCAGGTGCTCGCGGTGGGTCGGGGCGTACAGCACGACCTGCTCGTCGGGGTCGAGGCCGAACTCCGCGCGGAGTCGGCGCACCTCGTCCGGGCCGGCGGTGACCAGGCGATCGTTGCGCGGGTACCCCACCTCCAGGGTGGTGTACGTGGCCGGGTACGCCCGGTCCCACATCTGGGTGGAGAAGCTGTTGGCGCTGACGCTGTAGTCCCAACGGTCCACCCGGCGCAGCAGCCCGGCGAAGTCCATCCGGCCCGCGCCGATCGGGTACCGCTGCTGGTCCAGCCCCATCACCTTCACCGGCGTGCCGTGGTGGGTCTGCACGTGCACCTGTTCCGGTCGCTTGCGGACGAAGTCCGGAAAGTTGACGTTGTTGACCAGCCACCGGGCGCGGGCGAGCACCCGGTAGTACGCCGGGGTGCCAGCGACCACGTACTCCACCCCGGCCGGCACGGCGTCCACCCGGTCCCGGCGCACGATCCACACCCCGCGTACCCCCGGCGCCAACCGGCGGGCGACCTCGTAGATCGCCGCTGGGTTGCAGGAGTAGCCCCGGTACCAGTACGCGGCGTACACCGCGAGCGTCGGGTCGACCGGCCGCCGCAACTCGGCCCGGTAGTACTCACGCAGCAGCCTGTCGCGGGTAAACCGGGCGCCACGCCGGGTGACCGGGCCGACCTTGCGCCGAGCGGTGCGGGCCCGCCGGCGGGCGGCGTCGCGGGCCCGGCTGGCCGCCCGCAACGCGCTGAAGGTGCGCCACCGGCCGGCAGCCACCAGCTTGTGCTTGATCCCCTCGACCCCGTCCGGCACCGGATAGCCGCCTGGCGGCAGCCAGCGCTCGTAGTCGGCGGCGATCTGCGCGAAGAACGCCTCCCGCAGCTCCGGCGCGATTCGCTGACCGTTGCCGAGCACGGTCAGGTAGTGCCAGATCATCCGTTCGAAGACCGCCGGCCGCAGCGCCTCGGTCGCCGGCCCCCACGAATCCATCAGGTGGAAGACCCGGTGCCACTGCGGAAAGACCTCGAAGTGCCGGTCGCCCCGGGTCCGGGTGATCGCGCCGGCGCGGCGTTGGCGGTAGTTGACGCAGACCCGATCCAGTACGCCGATCCGCCGCGCGGCCATCAGCACCGGATAGCTGAACGAGACGTCCTCGTACCAGCCGGGCGCGAAGCGCAGCCCCAACTCGACGAGGAACTCCCGACGGACCAGCCGGTTCCACGCGGTGTGCAGCAGGTGCATCGCCTGCGGCCGGTCGCGCAACCGGAACGTGTCCGCGCCCGGTGACTCCGGAAACACCTCGGCCATCGCGCTGCGGGTGGCGGTGTTGTTCCAGTGGGTGCGGACGTGGTCGACCAGCAGCACGTCCGGGCGGGTGCCCCGCAACCGCTCGGCCACCTCAGTCAGGCACTCCGGGGCCAGCCAGTCGTCGCCGTCGAGGAACCACACGTACTCACCGACGGCCCGGTCCAGCCCGATGTTCCGGGCCGGACCGAGGCCGACGTTCTCCGGCAGCCGAACCGAGTGGACCCGCTGGTCGCGGGCCGCGTACTCGTCGATGATGTCGCCGCTGGCGTCCGGCGAGCAGTCGTCGACGGCGATCACCTCGATGTCGGTCTCCGGCTGACCGAGGATGGAGTCCAGGCACTCCCGCAGGTACCCCTGCACCCGGAAGGCCGGCACCACGAAGCTGATCAGGGTCATCCGGCCGTCCCTCCGTCAGCGCGGCGCGGCACCTCCAGCGCCCGCCGGCGCGACCGACGCCCGCGCGCTACGGGCCGGTCGCACGAACCAGGCCAGGACGACGCTCACCACGAAAACCACGAGAAGGTACGTACCGAGTGTAGCCAGACCGATACCCGCAATACCGGCAATCGCCGCGAGGGCCACCAGCACCGAGCGCCCCTCCCAGCCCAGCGTCGCCGCGTGCAGAGGCGGTGCCGCCTGCCGCTTCTCCAACCGGGCGGTCAGGTCGTAGTGGTGCACGGTCAGCACGAAGACGTACCCGAAGATCAACCAGCCGGGCGCCCCGCCCACCACCCCGACCGCGATGGCGAACAGGTACTCGGCGGCCCGCAACGCCGCGGGCACCAGCCAGTCCAGCGGACCGTTGTGCGCCGCCCCGGCCCCCAGGGCGCCGACCAGCAGCACCAGCAACGCCACCGGCACCGCCCACCGCAGCCCCTCGGGCGCGTCACTCAGCACCGCCCCGACCAGCAGCACCGCCGGGCCGAGCGCGGCGATCACCGCCAGGGCCAGCGGCCCCATCGGGCGGACCACCGGCAACCAGCGGGCCAACGGCCCGTCGTCACGGTGCAGGGTGGCATCGACGGTGTCCAGCACCGGCACCCACATCCAGCGGGCCCGCAGCGTCCGCAGCGCCCCGGTGTACGCGAACGCCAGCACCCCCCAGACCAGCACGGCGATCAGGCTGACCAGCGGATTGAACAGCGCCACGGTCAACGCGATCAGCGCCCACCGCTCACCGATCGGGAAGACCACGGTCCGCTTCAGCCAGTACGACACCGACCCGGTGTCCGCCTGCACCCGGGTCGACGCCGCGTTGAGCCGGTCCCCGATCCCGCCGCTGGCGTTCGTCGCCGTACGCGGACGGCGGGCCGCCTCGTCGTGCAGCACCCCGTACCAGGTGTCGGTCATGTGCCGGACGGTCTGCAACGTCATCGCGGCGATCGCGAGCGCCCACCCGTTGCCCAGCCCGGCGTGGCTCACCCCGAAGCCCAACCCGGCGTAGACCACGTACTCCTTGGCCCGGTCCGCCATCGTGTCGAGCCAGCCACCCCAGGCGCTGAAATGCCGGGTGTAGCGGGCCAACTGGCCGTCCACGCAGTCCAGCACGAAGCCGAGGTAGAGCAGCACCGCGCCACCGACCAGCGCGGGTCGCCCACCGACCCCGAACAGCACCGCCGCGCCCAGCGCGAAGAGCACCGAGATCACCGTCACCCCGGTCGGGGTGAGCCGGAGCCGGGCCGAGAGCCGGACCACGTACGGCGACCAGGTGCTGACGAAGTAGGTGGAGAAGAAGTCGTCCCGCTCCTTCACCGACAGCCGCAGCTCGGCCCGGTCCTCGTCGACAGCTGTCACCGCCGCCTCGGCAGCGGTCAGCCCGGCCGCGTCCTCGACCCGGTGGGCGACGAGCAGGCGTACCCGCTGGGCGAAGATCAGGGTGCCGTGCGCCGCGAGACCCGCGAAGAGCCGGTCCACGGCGGACCCGGGGCCACCGGCCGCGACCGACCCCCCGGACCCGGCCCCGCCGGCCGCCGGCAGCGCCGACACGTCGCCGGCCGGGCCGATCGGGGCGGCGACGGGGAGCATCCCGGACGCGGCGGCCCGGGCGGCGGCGACGAGGGCCGGCAGGTCGTCCACGCCGACCCGCAACGCGCCGCCGAACACGCCAGTGGCGTCCCCGTCGAGGGCGCCCAACGCGCCGGCGTCGACCACCTGGCCGCGCTCCTCCCGCACGGCGGTCCGACCGGGCACCGGCGGGTCGCCGAGCACCAGCGCCACCGTGGGCCCCACCGGGCTGGTGGCCAGGTGCCGCAGTACGGCGGTGTGCGCGACCAGGTCCGTGCCGGTGATCAGCACCGGGGCGGTCGCGGTGGCGACCAGTTCGGTCAGCTCGTCGAGGTTGGCCGCGAAGCGCACCTCGTCCGCCCCGGCCCGGCGCAGCTGGGCGGCGAGGCGGTCGGCCAGCGATTCGCCGGTCGCCGTCGTCAGGCCCGCCGCGGGAGTTCCGGCGGCGAGCACGATCGCGAGCGTCACCGCGGAACCGCTGCGTGGTACGCGTCGAGCGCCTCGGCGATGGTGCCGTCGAGCGTCAACCGGCCCGCGTCGAGGTACAACCCCCGACGGCAGAACCGGGTCAGGTCCTTTTCGTTGTGTGAGACCAGCACCAGCGTGCGCCCCTCCCCGAGCAGACGATCAATCGTCGCGTAACACTTCTTGCGGAACTCCGCGTCCCCGACCGCGGTCACCTCGTCCATCAGCAGGATCGGGTGCGGCAGGTGCGAGATGATCGCGAAGCCCAGCCGCACCTTCATCCCCGACGAGTAGTGCCGCACCGACGTGTCGATGGCCCGTTCCACCTGCTCACCGGCGAACTCGACGATCTCGTCGAAGTGCCGCTTCAGATAGTTCGTCGACAGTCCGTGCAACCCACCGACCAGGTGCAGGTTCTCCCGCCCGGTCAGGTCGTTGGAGAAACCGGCGGACAACTCCAGCAACGGCGCCACCGCCCCGTGCACCCGGATGCTGCCCTCGTCCGGAATGAGCACCCCGGCGATCAGCCGCAGCAGGGTGCTCTTGCCGGTGCCGTTGCGCCCGATCACCCCGACGGTCTCACCGGGCTCCACGGTGAACGACACGTCCCGTAGCGGCCAGAACTGGCCGGGCAGCGCACCACGGGCACCCCGGTGGATGAACAACTCGCGCAGCCGCAGCTGCCGGCGACGGTTGCGGACGAACCGGATGCCCAGGCCGTCCGCCTCGATGATCGGCGCCGCCACCTCAGAGCTCCTTGAGCACGGCGGGCTCCAACCGGCGGAACGACCACCAACCGGCGACCAGCACCAGCAGGCTGCCGACGACCGTGGTGGCGAGCAACCGGGCGTCCGGGAACTCGTCCGGGTACCAGATCGCGTGGTGCAGCTGGAAGATCCCGACCAGCGGGTTCAGCTCGTACACCACCTTCAACCAGCCGGGCAGCCCGGACTCCCGGACCAGGCTGAGCGGATAGATGATCGGGGTGGCGTAGAAGAGCACCCGGATGATCAGCCGCATCAACCGTTCCACGTCGCGCATCAGCACGTTCCACGCGGACAACAGCAGGGCGAGCCCGATCAACAGGACGGCCTGGACGACCACCGCCAACGGCAGGGAGAGCAGCGACCAACCGGGATGGATCCGACCGTGCACCGCGTAGATCACCGCGATGGCGATCAGGATCGGCAGGCCGGCCGCGTACTCGGCGAACCGGCCGGTGACCCGGCCGATCGGAAAGACCTGACGCGGCACGTTCATCGTGGTGATCAGCCGGGACTGGCCGGTCAGCGCGTTCGTCGCCTCGCTCAACGCCGAACTGGTCCACATCCAGGCGAAAATGCCGGTGATCAGGAACAACGGGTACGACCCGGCGGCCTCACCGAGGTGCCGGCCGGTGTCCCGGGAGTAGAGCACCCCGAAGACGAACCAGTAGATGGCGCCCATGCCGAGCGGCTCGATCAACGACCAGAAGTAGCCCAGCACCGACTGCTGGTACTTGACCGCCAGGTCCCGTCTCACCAGGATGCGCAGCGAGTTGCGGTGCAACCACAACGCCGCGACGCCAGCGGTCACCGCAGCCTCCCGCCTCCTGAAACGGACGACAGGTTAGCAGTCGGTGAACGATTGCCCCGAATCGACCGGACTCAGCACTCGATCACGTTGACGGCCAGACCGCCACGCGCCGTCTCCTTGTACTTGACCTTCATGTCGGCGCCCGTCTCCCGCATGGTCTTGATGACCTTGTCCAGCGACACCTTGTGCACGCCGTCGCCGCGCAGCGCCAGCCGGGCAGCCGTGATCGCCTTGATGCTAGCCACCGCGTTCCGCTCGATGCAGGGGATCTGCACCAGGCCACCCACCGGGTCACAGGTCAACCCGAGGTTGTGCTCCATCCCGATCTCGGCCGCGTTCTCCACCTGCTCCGGGGTGCCACCGAGCGCCTCGGCCAACCCCGCCGCCGCCATCGAACACGCCGAACCGACCTCACCCTGGCAGCCGACCTCGGCACCCGAGATGGAGGCGTTCTCCTTGAACAGCACACCGATCGCGCCCGCCGTCAGCAGGAACCGCACCACGCCGTCGTCGTCGGCGTCCGGCACAAACCGGGTGTAATAGTGCAGCACCGCCGGGATGATCCCCGCCGCGCCGTTGGTCGGCGCGGTGACCACCCGGCCACCCGCCGCGTTCTCCTCGTTGACCGCCAGCGCGAACAACGTCACCCAGTCCATCGCGTGCAGCGGGTCCCTGGTGCCGGCCTCCGCCTCCAGGCCGCGCCGCAGCTCCGCCGCGCGCCGCCGAACCTTCAACCCCCCAGGGAGTACGCCGTCCCGCTCGCAGCCGTTCCGCACGCACTCCTGCATCACCCGCCAGATCTCCAGCAGGCCGGCCCGGACGTCCGCCTCACTGCGCCAGGAACGCTCGTTGGCCAACATCACCTCGCTGATCGACAGCCCGGTACGGGCGGTGACGTCGAGAAGCTCCGCCCCGGTCAGGAACGGGTACCGCACGACCGTGCTGTCCGGCTTGATCCGGTCCGCGCCCGCCGCCGCCTCGTCCACCACGAACCCGCCACCGACCGAGTAGTAGGTGCGACTGCGCAACTCAACCCCGGCCCGGTCGTACGCCACGAAGGTCATCCCATTCGGGTGGTACGGCAGCGACCGGCGGCGGTGCAACGTCAGGTCCCGATCCGGGTCAAAGTCGATCTCGTGCGCGTCGAGGATGTTGATCCGCCGCTCGGCCCGGATCCGCTCGACCCGAGGACCAACCGTGTCCGTGTCGACCGTCTCCGGCGACTCACCGGCCAACCCGAGCAACACCGCCCGGTCACTCCCGTGGCCGTGCCCGGTGGCACCCAGCGAACCGAACAGCTCCGCCTGCACCCGCGCCGTGTCCGTGAGAAGACCATCGGCCTTCAGCCCGCCAACGAACGTACGCGCGGCCCGCATCGGCCCCACCGTGTGCGAGCTGGACGGCCCGATACCGACGCTGAAGAGGTCGAAAACACTGATCATGGCTGCGCTTCCTCGCCGTCGTCCCGGCGTACGGGACCCGGCCGGGTCGTGACCGCCGATCTGGCGGCCCCGCTGGTGACCGTCCGGGGTATGGGTGCCGGCCCTCCGGGGTGTGGAAGGCCGATCCACCAGCCTACCTGCCCAGCTCACCGCCCCCCTGGCCCGGGACGTGACCACCCGACCACCGCCTCCCCGCCACCCGCCTCCGCGGGGCGCGGGCGCGGGGCGCGGACGGGCGGCGAGTTCGGGAGGCGTCAGCGAGGGGTTGCCCGGGTAAAGCACCTACGGGTCCACGGGTTGCCGCTCCTCCTCGGGACCGAGGGCGAGGCGGTCATCCGTTTCTACCGTGGATTGCAGACGCGGCGCACCGCCGCAGAGTGGGAGTACGACGATGAGTCGCAAACTGGTCCGACCCCGCGAGGGGCGCATGATCGCCGGTGTCTGCGCCGGCCTCGGTCGGCGGTTCGGCATGTCGGCCGGCATGGTCCGGCTGCTGTTCCTGCTGTCCCTGCTGCTGCCCGGCACCCAGGTGATCGTCTACCTGATCCTGTGGGTGCTGATGCCCAACGAGGACCGCTACCTCGCCCCCACCGGACACTAGTACCCGCCCCGCACAGCCCACGTAAGCAGAGATCTTGGACAGTTTCCGTTAGCACGGCCCGCCCACGTAACGGAAACTGTCCAAGATTGCTTATGTCTCGGCCGCAGTGGCACCGCAAAGGTGGCGAATCGGCCATCCGCCGCTGCCGGGGTGGCGGCTTGGGCCGCCGGCCCACCCCGCACGCCAGCACCGCAGGCCCACCCGCACGGCAGCGCCGCAAGCCCGCACCGGCACGGCAGCGCCGCAGGCCCGAGAGGCGAGGGCACCCACGCGAGAGCGCCCGCTCCGACGGGAGTCGGGGCGGGCGCTTCGACGTACCGGGGGGGGTGGGGCGGGTCAGGGGGCGATGTAGGTGACCGTGATCTGCTGGTAGCCAAGGGAGCGGAGCAGCCCTTCCAGCATCTTGCGGGTGTTCTCCTCGGCCCGGGCCGAGAGCCCGCTGTCGCGGGCGGCGGCGGTGATCCGGTCCTCGGCGAGCTGGTAGATCTGCTGCTGCCGGTTGGGGTCGTTGCCGACCAGGTCACCGAGCCGGTTGAGCAGACCGCGCTGCTGGGCGAAGACGTAGCTCTTCTCCATGTCGAGGTTGGTCTCGCCGAGCTGCGGCGCGGGCAACTTGATCTCGACGGACTTGCCGTCGGCGGACTGGACGACGGCGCCCTCACCGATCTTGGTGAAGTCGACGTACGCCTCGACGCTGCCGGCCCCGACGAACAGGGTGCGCTCGTTGAGCAGGAAGTCCGGAACATTGCGCCGGTCGTTCTGGGTGTCGACCACGACCTGGAAGTTGCCTTCGGCGGCCACGTAGCGGCTGAGGTCCTGAATCGACTTCAGCAGCGGTGGCTGACTGCGGTCGGTCTGCTCCTTGGCGAACGGGTTGCGGAATTCCGGCAGGATGCCGGTCGCCTGAATGCCGAGCAGCACGACCACGGCCAGCGCGGCGGCGCCGAGCAGCAGGAGCAGGCCCCGGGCCGCCGCACCGCCACCGGAACCGCCAGGGCCGCCAGAACCGCCAGAACCGCCAGGTCCAGCAGGCCCACCGGAACGGCCAGGCTCAGCGGGCCCACCGGAGCCGCCTGGTTCCTCGGTGGCCCACTCAGATGTCGCGGTCGACCGCGTCTTGAGGTCGTCACCGGTCGGGTAACCGGGGAACTCCCTCGTGGGCTCGTTGCTGCCAGCGTCGCGGGCCATCACGCTCACCGTCCTCGTCAGACACGTCGTCTGTCAATGACGGTACGGCCCCGATACGACAGCCGCGCGGCGAGCGCCTTCAATGCCCGAAAGGGCAGGTCAGGCGAATGCGGAGACCCCGGTGAGCCGCTGCCCGATGACCAGCTGGTGGATCTCCGAGGTGCCCTCGTAGGTCAGCACGCTCTCCAGGTTGTTGGCGTGCCGCATCACCGGGTACTCGCCGGAGACGCCGTTGGCACCGAGGATGGTGCGGCACTGCCGGGCGATGGCCAGGGCTTCCCGCACGTTGTTCAGTTTGCCCACGCTGACCTGCTCGGGGCGCAGCCGCCGGGCGTCGGCGAGCCGACCGAGGTGCAGCGCGAGCAGTTGCCCCTTCACCAACTCGACGGTCATGTCGGCGAGCTTCGCCTGGGTGAGTTGGAAGCCGGCCAGTGGGCGACCGAACTGGGTGCGGGTGGTCGCGTACGCCAGGGTGGTTTCCAGGCAGTCGCGGGCCGCGCCGACCGCGCCCCAGACGATGCCGTAGCGGGCCTCGGTGAGGCAGCTCAGCGGCGCCTTGAGCCCGACCGCCTCGGGCAGTTGGGCGTCGGCCGGGAGCCGGACGTCGTCGAGCACGATCTCGCCGGTCACCGAGGCGCGCAGCGACATCTTGCGGCGGATCTCCCGGGCCATGACGCCGGGCGTGTCCATGGGTACGGCGAAACCCCGTACGCCCTCGTCGGTGCGCGCCCAGATCACCGCGACGTCCGCGATCGGGGCGTTGGTGATCCACATTTTCCCACCGGTGAGCACCCAGTCGTCGCCGTCGCGGCGGGCCCGGGTGGCCATCGAGGCGGGATCGGAGCCGTGGTCGGGCTCGGTGAGGCCGAAGCATCCGATCGCCTCACCGATGGCCATCGACGGCAGCCAGCGTTGCTTCTGCTCCTCGCTGCCGTAACGCCAGATGGCGTACATGGCGAGTGACCCCTGCACGGACACCAGGGAGCGGACGCCGGAGTCGCCGGCTTCCAACTCCTGGCAGGCCAGCCCGTACGCGACGGCGGAGGCGCCGGCGCAGCCGTAGCCGGTGAGGTGCATGCCGAGCAGGCCGAGCTTGCCGAACTCGCGGGCCAGCTCCCGGGCGGGGACCCGGCCGTCCTCGTACCAGTCGGCGGCATGGGGGCGCACCCGGTCGTCGACGAGCTGGCGGACGACGTCGCGGATCTGCCGCTCTTCGTCGGTGAGCGACGGGTCCAGGTCGAGCAGGTCCAGCGGAGCGGTCATGGACGCCACCCTAACGAAGGCTCAGGGCAGCGCAGAAGGGCACGTCACTCGATGGGCTCGGAGAGCACCAGCACCCGCGCGTGGATCTGGTTGCGCTGCTGGAGGGCGGCGCGCAGCGCCCGGTGCAGCCCGTCCTCCAGGTACAGCCCGCCGTTCCACTGCACGACGTGCGGGAAGAGGTCACCGTAGAAGGTGGAATCCTCGGCGAGGAGCTTGTCCAGCGCCAGCTCGCGCTTGGTGGTGATCATCTGATCCAGGCGCAGTGGCCGAGGCGGGATCTCCGCCCACTGCTTGAGCGTCAGATTGTGCTCCGGATAGGGACGCCCGTCCCGGACCGCTCTGAAGATCACGACGGCACGCTCCCCTCCCCGTGGCCGGGCCGACCGACGGCGCCGAGCCGGGCCGCGGCGGGCACCGCGCGGCGCGGCACCGATGACCGTGCCAGCCTAGCCGCCCAGCGCACGCTGCGTTCTGCTCCCTGATGTCAGTTTCGCTACCGGTCGTCCGATCCTCAATCGGACGAACGGGACGTCCGCCTCAGTTCCACCGGCCGCGCCGTACGACCTCGTCGATCGGACGACGCCCCCGGCGCAACGACGGTGACCGATGGTCAGCTGCCCGGTAACCGATTGTGACGGCACCGATGGGTTGATACTCCGCCGGCACGCCGAACGCGTCCCGGTAGGTGGCGATCCGTTGCGGCGGTATGCCGAAGAAGCACGCCCCCAATCCCTCGTCCACGGCGGTGAGCAGCATCAGCAACGCCGCGAAGCCGGCATCCACGTGCCAGTACGGCACCGGCCACCGGTCCGTGGACTGGTCCGTCCAGCCCTTGTCCGGCTCCGCGTACCGCCGCAGGTAGGCCGACTCGTTGGCGTGCGGCACCACGATCAGCGGCGCGCGGCGCATGCCCGCGAGCCAGCGCTCCCGCCCACCGCCGTCGGGCGTGGTGGCGGCCCAGAACCGTTCCCGATCGGCCGGCTCCTCCAGCACCAGGAAACCCCAGCCCTGCGCGAAGCCGGCGGACGGGGCGCGGACCGCGTGGTCGAGGAGCCGGTCCACCACGTCGGGCGGGACCGGGCGGTCCGGGTCGTAGTTGCGCACCATCCGCCGACGGCGGACGACCTCGGCGAACTCCATCAGGCTCCGGGGCGGATGCCCCAGGCACCTCGCCACGTCGCGCCGGGCTTGAGGGTGAGCAGATCCTTACCCGACCGGAACGCGTCCGGCGGGCAGGTCATCGGCTCGATCGCCACCGAACGGCGGTGCCGCTCGCCGGCGAGGGAGTCACCGGTGAACACCTGCCACCAACCGAACTCGGCGTCCGCCCAGATGCTCACCCCGGTCGCACCGTCCGGCGCGGAGAGGCTCACCGACGACCCACCGTCCGCGTCCCGGATCACGTCGCCGAAGCAGGCGTCCAGCGTGGCCGCGCCGATCCGGCGAGCGCTGGTCCAGTCGTACTCGGTGCCGGCCACCGGCGTCACCCCCACCGGCAGCAGCCGACCGTCCACCAGCACCCGGCTGCGGGTGGGCAGCCGCAGCACCAGGTCGTCCACCGCGACACCCGGCAGTTGCAGGTACGGGTGCACGGAGAAGCCGAACGGTGCCAGCTCCCCGCCGATGTTCGTCACCTCGTGCTCGGCGCGCAGGCCGTCCGCGTCGACGCTCCACCGGCTGCGCAGCCGCAGCGGCCACGGGTAGCCGAGCTGCGGCGGCAGGTCGTAGCCGACCGTCACCGCGTCCGCCGACTGCTCCAGCAACTGCCACGGCACCCAGTTGACCAGCCCGTGAATGGCCACGTGCCGCTCCGGCTCGGTCAGCGCGAGCTGGTGCGTCCGCCCGCCGAACGGGTAGCGGCCATCGCGGATCCGGTTCGGCCAGGGCGCCAGCACCTGCCCGGTGCAGCCGGGGCAGACCTCGTCGGTCTCGTACCCGTCGACCAGGTCGACACCGTCGTGCCGGTACGTCCGGAGCCCACCGCCCACCTCCACGATGACGGCCTCATGGCCGGCGGCGGAGATGGTCCACTGGGCGCCGGAGAACGGGCGCGGATCGGGGCTGTCCATGCCGGCGACCCTAACCGGTCACGTCCGGTCGTCGCTCGACGCCGTCGCCGCCCGGTAGCGCAGCAGCGCCGGGAACGCGACCGCGAGCACCACCACGAGCACCGCGGAGGCGAGCCCACCGGCCACCCAGGCCACCCCGCCGCCGAACCCGGCGGCCATGGTGCCGGCCCGCAGGTCGCCCAGGCGTGGACCACCCGCCACCACGACCGTGTTGACGCCCTGGAGCCGGCCGCGCATCCGGTCCGGCGCGTAGACCAGCAGCATCGACTGACGCAGCACCGCGCTGATCAGGTCGGCGGCACCGGCCACGGCGAGCAGCGCCACCATCAGCCAGAGCTGGTGGGCCAACCCCGCCGCGGCGATCGCCAGTCCCCAACCGACCACCGCCAGCACCAGGCCGAGCCCCTGCCGGCGGATCCGGCCGATCCAGCCGGAGGTCAGACCACCGATCATCGAGCCGATCGCGATGGCGCTGTAGAGCAGGCCGACCGCGCCCCCGCCGCCGAACCGCTCGTGGGCGATCTCCGGGAAGAGGGCCCGTGGCATGGCGAGGATCATCGCGATCAGGTCCACCCCGAAGGACAGCAGCAGGACCGGTGTGGTGGCCAGGTAACGCATTCCGTCGATGACGCTGGCCAGGCCGGCCCGCCGGGCCTGGCCGTCGGTGGTGGGCTCGGGCGGGAGCGCGGGCAACCGCAGCGCGGCCCAGAGCATCGCGGTGAACAGCACCGCGTCCACCCCGTACGCGATCGGCAGGACCACCGTGGTGTCCGGCGAGGCGGCGAGGATCAGGCCGGCGGCGAGCGGCCCGGCCACCGAGGCGGCGGTAAAGGTCGTGTAGTTCAGGGTGGAGGCGGACACCACCAGGTCTTCCGGCACCAGCCGGGGCAGCATGGCGCTGCGGGCCGGCGAGCTGACCGCGAAGGCCACCGACTGCACCGCCATCAACACCAGCAACAGCACCGGGCTACCCACGTCCAGCAGGGCCTGGACCAGCAGACCGAGAGTGGATGCCCAGAGCAACAATGAACCGGCGAGCAGCACCGCACGCCGGTCACGGGCGTCGGCGACCGCGCCGCCCCAGAGCCCGAAGACCAGCAACGGTACGAAGGCAGCAACCCCCAGCAGACCCACCCAGAACGAGTCCCGGGTCAGGGCGTACATCTCCACCGGCACCGCGACGGCGGTGAACTGGAAGCCGAACATCGCCACCGTGTTGCCGAGCCAGAGCCGCCGGTACGCCGGCACCCGCAGCGGTCGCACGTCGATCGCCCAGCGGCGCGCCTTGCGCGGCCGGGTCTCCTGCACACCCGTCACGGCGCCAACCGCTCGACGGTCCAGCCACCCTCGTCGAGGCGGCGGAAGCGGAGACGGTCGTGCAACCGACCGGCCCTTCCCTGCCAGAACTCCACCGACTCGGGTTGGACCCGCAGCCCGCCCCAGTGCGACGGGGTCGGGATCTCGGGCTGGTCGGCGAACCGCTCGGTCGCCTCCCGGTACCGCTCCTCCAGCACCTCCCGGCCCGGCACGACCTGTGACTGCGGGCTGGCCCAGGCACCCAGTTGGGAAGCGCGGGGCCGGCTGGCGAAGTACGCCTCGCTCGTCGCGCGGTCGACGTGCGTGACCCGCCCGGCGACCACCACCTGACGATGCATGGGAAACCACGGAAAGACCAGGCTGGCGTACGGGTTGGCGGACGCCTCGACGCCCTTGCGCGACAGGTGGTTGGTGAAGAAGACGAAGCCCTCCGGGTCGTACCCCTTCAGCAGCACGGTCCGCCCGCTCGGCCGGCCGGCCGGGTCGGCGGTGCCCACCACCATGGCGTTCGGTTCGGGCAGCCCGAAGGCCACCGCGTCGGCGAACCACCTGTCGAACTGGCTGTGCCAGTCGCCGGCCAGGTCAGCCTCGGTCAGGCCCAGGTCCGCGGCGTACTCGTTACGCATCGCGGCCGGGCCGGGTGTGTCACCCGTCACGTCCCCACTCCTTCTCGGTGGCCCCGCCAACGCCCTCCCGCGCTGGCCAGCCCACCCTGCCCAGTCTCACCGAGTCGGCCGGAGAATGCGCATCCGGGGATGTCGCGTGCAGCACAGTCGCAGCGGGTCGCGTATCCCTTACTCAGCAGGCAAGATGTTCCGAACACATCCCTGAGGGTCGCCTAAGGCGCTCGGCCGATCGGGCCGGATGAGCGATCGGGCGCACCGACCAGATCCAGGAGAGCGACATGGCCGATTTCAAACCCGGGCTGGAGGGCGTCGTCGCCTTCGAGACCGAGATCGCCGAACCTGACCGTGAGGGCGGCGCGCTGCGCTATCGCGGAGTCGACATCGAGGATCTGATCGGCCAGGTCTCGTTCGGCAACGTGTGGGCCCTGCTGGTCGACGGCCGGTTCGGGCCGGGCCTGCCGCCGGCGGAGCCGTTCCCGGTGCCGGTGCACTCCGGTGACATCCGCGTCGACGTGCAGTCGGCGGTCGCCATGCTGGCCCCGTACTGGGGTCTCAACCAACTGCTGGACATCTCCGACGAGCAGGCCCGGGAGGATCTCGCCCGGGTGTCGGTGACCGCGCTCTCCTTCGTGGCCCAGTCCGCTCGTGGCCTCGGCCTGCCGGCGGTGCCGCAGAAGGAGATCGACAAGGCGCAGACCATCGTCGAGCGGTTCATGAAGCGCTGGCGCGGTGAGCCCGACCCACGGCACGTCAAGGCCGTCGACGCGTACTTCATCTCGGCCGCCGAGCACGGTCTGAACGCGTCCACCTTCACCGCTCGCATCGTCGCCTCCACCGGCGCGGACGCGGCCGCCTGCATCTCCTCCGGCATCGGCGCCCTCTCCGGCCCGCTGCACGGCGGCGCCCCGTCCCGGGTGCTCAGCATGCTGGAGGCGGTGGAGCGCAGCGGTGACGCGGAGGGCTACGTCAAGGGTGTCCTCGACCGCGGCGAGCGGCTGATGGGCTTCGGCCACCGCGTCTACCGTGCCGAGGACCCGCGCGCCCGAGTGCTCCGGCGTACCGCCAAGGAGTTGGGCGCGCCCCGCTTCGAGATCGCCGAGGCGCTGGAGAAGGCCGCTCTCGCCGAGCTCCAGGCCCGCCGCCCGGACCGGGTGCTGGCCACCAACGTCGAGTTCTGGTCGGCCGTGGTGCTGGACTTCGCCGAGGTGCCGGCGCACATGTTCACCTCGATGTTCACCTGCGCCCGGATGGGCGGCTGGAGCGCGCACATCCTGGAGCAGAAGCGCCTGCAGCGGCTGGTTCGCCCGTCCGCCCGCTACGTCGGCCCGGAGACCCGCAAGCCGTCCGACGTCGAGGGCTGGGCGGCCATCCCGCACGGCGTCTGAGCGCCAGGGCAGGGGCCCCTCGTCGACGCCGAGCGTCGAGGAGGGGCCCTTGTCGCCGGCGGCCGAGGCCCGACTGTGGCGAAGGACTCAGACCGACCGCCGGGACCCCGACCATCGCCGCGCGGCCCGGGTGCGAGGATGTGGGTCGGCAGTGTCGCCGGGCCCGCCCTCGCCCTTGCGGAAGGATCTTCAAGACCGTGGCTGACGCACCGATCATCCGGATTCCCGATGAGATCAAGCCCGCCGACGGACGTTTCGGCTGCGGCCCGTCCAAGGTCCGCCCGGCGGCGGTGTCCGCTCTCACCGAAGTCGCCACCAGCTACCTCGGCACCTCGCACCGGCAGAAGACGGTCCGTGACCAGGTGGCCCGGCTGCGCTCCGGCATCGCCGAGTTCTTCTCGCTGCCCGAGGGGTACGAGGTCGTGATCGGCAACGGTGGCACCACCGCGTTCTGGGAGGTCGCCACCTTCGGCCTGATCCGCGACCGGGCCCAGTTCGCCAGCTTCGGCGAGTTCGGCGCCAAGTTCGCCAAGTCGGTCAAGGACGCCCCGTTCCTGGGTGAGCCGACCGTCCGCAAGGCCGACGCGGGCAGCGCCCCGACCCTCGTCGCCGAGTCCGGCGTGGACGCGTACGCGACGCCGCAGAACGAGACCTCGACCGGTGTGGCCGTCCCGATCAGCCGGGTGGCCGGGGCCGACGAGGGCGCGCTGCTGCTGGTCGACGCGACCTCCGGCGCGGGTGGCCTGGAGGTCAACGTCGGCGAGACCGACGTCTACTACTTCGCCCCGCAGAAGTGCTTCGGCTCCGACGGTGGTCTCTGGCTGGCCCTGATGTCCCCGGCCGCCCTGGACCGGGCCGCCGAGATCAAGGCGTCCGGGCGCTACATCCCCGCCTTCCTCGACCTGGTCACCGCGATCGACAACTCGCGGCTGGAGCAGACCTACAACACCCCGGCACTGGCCACCATCTTCCTGGCCGCCGAGCAGACCGACTGGATGAACGCCCAGGGCGGCCTGGCCTGGGCGGCGAAGCGCACCGCCGAGAGCGCCGCCGCGGTCTACGGCTGGGCCGAGCGGTCCACCGTGGCCACCCCGTTCGTCACCGACCCGGCACTGCGCTCCAACGTGGTCGCCACCATCGACTTCGCCGACGGGGTGGACGCCACGGCGATCGCCAAGGCGCTGCGCGCCAACGGCATCGTCGACACCGAGCCCTACCGCAAGCTCGGCCGCAACCAGCTGCGGGTGGCGCTGTTCCCGGCCGTCGAGCCGGCCGATGTCGAGGCACTGACCGCGTCCATCGACTACGTGGTCGAGCGACTCTGACGTTCGTCACGGTCGGTGTCCGCCGGGGCCTCCACGGACACCGACCGTGATCATCGCCGCAGCTCAGTCACGACATGCGGGGTGTCGCTTCCCCCACCCCGAGGCAGATGCGCGTACGGTGGTCCGAGACGCCTGGGTGGCCGACTCGTGGCGTGCGGCCAGCGAAGCGGGACGGAGGCAACGCTATGCGCCCAGTACGCTTCGTCGCCCTCTCCGAGGACGGCCATGCCCTGGTTCTCGCCGACGAGGTCGGGCGGCTGCTCGCCCTGCCGATCGACGAACGGATCTCCAGCGCGTTGCACGCCGAGCCGGGTGCGCCGCCGCTGACGGTGGCGCCGACCGCGGCCGACCCGGTTCCGTCACTGTCTCCTCGGGACATTCAGGCCCGCATCCGCTCCGGTGAGTCCGCGGAGGACGTCGCCCGGATCGCCGGGGTGCCGGTCGACCGGGTGCTGCGCTACGCCGGCCCCGTGTTGCAGGAGCGGGCGATGCTCGCCCAGCACGCCCGCCGCACCCGCCTCAAGGGCGCGGAGAAGCCCACCCCGCTCGCCGAGGTGGTCAACGGTCGGCTGAGCCAGCACGGCATCGACACCGAGAAGATCTCCTGGGACGCGTACCGGCGTGACGACGGCACCTGGCGGATCATCGCCACCTGGCCGTCGGGCAAGGCCACCGCGCAGGCCATCTGGGATCTCGACAAGACCCGGCAGTCGGTCGCCCCGCACGACGACATGGCGCAGTACCTGTGCGCCGAGCGGCCCACGCCGATCCTCGGCCAGGAGCCGGCACCGGAGCGGGGCGGGCACGCCCTGCCTGGTCCGTCGCGCGGCGAGCCGAGTCGTGGTGGGCACGGGTTGCCGGCGGCGTCCGAGCACCCGCGCCCGGGCCGGGATCCGATCCGCGCCGGTCGCGACGCGTTGCTCGCCTCCCTGGACCGCCCGCTCGGCGCCTCGTCGGGTCGCGGGCTGGAACCGCGTACCCCGGCTGCTCTGGCCGGGTCGGACGCCCCCCGCCAGCGGCCGGTCGGTGGGGGTGCCGCCGCGCTGCTCGGTGGTGGCCCCGGGTCGGCCTTCGACGACGACACGGACGCGCCCAAGGAGGTGCCGGCCGTGCCGTCGCTGGCGGTGCTGCGGCCCCGCCGGACGGGCGCTGCGGCGGCCGCCGGCGGCGGCGAGTCCACCGATGCCAACGGTAAGCCGCGCAAGCGGCTGCCGAGCTGGGACGACGTGCTCTTCGGCA
This sequence comes from Micromonospora violae, assembly GCF_004217135.1. Classification (NCBI taxonomy): domain Bacteria; kingdom Bacillati; phylum Actinomycetota; class Actinomycetes; order Micromonosporales; family Micromonosporaceae; genus Micromonospora; species Micromonospora violae. Next base: position 6,150,347 of record NZ_SHKK01000001.1, on the reverse strand, counting down.
GCGGCCCGGCCGCCCGCGAATCCTCCTGACGCTGCGCGTTGACGGGTGGCACAAGGTCACCCGTCAACGCGGGCGTTCGGGTCTCACCGCATGTCTCCCACGCCGTCCCGATGAGGGGCGGCGACCCCGCGTACGGCCTCGGCGACGGCGCGAAAGTCCTTCTTGAGGATCGCACCGTGGTTGCTGGCGACCTTCGCGCTGATCGTGATGTTCGGGTTGCGGACGGTCACCGCGTCGAGGCTGACGCGGATCTGTTCCTGCTCGTCACCGCGACTGCCGAGGGACCTTCCCGAGGCGACCACGTACCGCACCGGGACGGTGATGCCGTCCAGCACCGGGCCCAGCGCCCGCTCGCGGGACAGTTCGCCCAGCTCGATGTTGCTGTTCGCCATCTGGTCGGCGTTCATCCGTGGGGTCAGGCCGGTCGGGCGCAGCAGGGGCATGAACAGGTTCATCCGGCGGAACAGCGTGCGGATCCGTTGCGCCGTGGCCTCGTCGAGCCAGTCGTGCGGGAACGCGCCGTCGACGAGGACCGCGCCCAGGGCACGCTCCGGATTCCGGTTGGCCCAGTGCGCCCCGACGACCGCTCCGTAGGACCAGCCCACCAGTAGCACCCGGTCGACGTTCCGGGCCGACAGCACGGCGTCGACGTCCCGGACGACCGCCTCGAAGGAGTAGTCCGCCGAACGCTTCGACTTCTTGCCGCGGGCCCGCTCGTCGTAGGTGATGTGGCGGAATCCGGTGCCGAGGTCGGCGATGACCCGCCGCCAGTAACCCTGGGTGGCGAACTGGCCGTTGAGGTAGACCACGGGGATGCCGGTGCCGCCGGTGTCGGTGACAGCGAGGGCCGTGTCGTCGACCGGCACCATGCCGGTCCACGTCGAACTGGTGTTGGTGATCGTCATGTCTGCACTCCTGGTCGCGTGGAAGGTCGGTCGGAGGTGGGGACGGCTTCAGCGGCTGCGGGCGGTGATGTCGCCGTGGGAGGTCGTGGCGCGGATGTCGAGTGCCGTGGTGCCGTCGTTCATGAGGCCGTTGCTGATGCGACCGAAGCCGGTGCCGGCGTCCAGGGCGGCCGAGACGCCGGTGGCGGCGACGACCGAGATGTCGCCGGACTGGGTGCGGAGCACGACCGTGCCGTGCACGGCCTCGGCGATCCGGATGTCACCCCTCGCGGTGCTGATCTCGGCGGGGCCGTTGAGCCGGCCGACCTCGACGTCACCGTCGATCGCGGTGAGGCGGACGCTCGCGGCTTCATCGATCTTGATCTGGCGGTACGCCCCTTCGAAGGCGACGTCCCCGAGACGCCCGACGCTACGGAGTTCGGCGCTGGCGGACGTGCCGTCGATGCGGGAGCCGGCGGGCAGCTGGACGGTGACCTCCAGGGATCCGGACGGACCGAAGAGCGGGTTGCCCGGGGCCGCCGTCGTGATCCGCAGGACGCCGTCGGCGTAGGCGACGGCGGTCTGCTCGGCGGCTCTGGCGTCGCGCTTCTTGGCCGGGTCAGCCGGCCGGACCTCGACGGTGGTGTCGGCGCGGTGAGCGGCGATGAGCTGGATGCGTCCGGCGGGGATGTTCAGGATGGCGGAGATCGGGGCGGGGGTGTCGAACTTCTGCATGGTGCTCTCCCGTGCGTTGCCGTTGTTTCTGACATTGGAAACGCTACGTTGCTTTCCAGAAACCGGCAACGACTTCGTTGCGTAGGACAGGCATTATTGCAGCTAGCCCGCGTGAAATCATTGCAATGGACGACGAGATAACGCAACGCCCCAGCGCCGCGCCATTGCAATGAGGAGGAGGTGAACGCTACTGTGGGGGCAGCGAACGTCGTGCCGGATCACCAAGGAGACAGCGATGCCCGGAGGCAGGCTCAGCCAGCAGGAACGCCAGCAGATCGCGCTGGGGCTGGCCGACAGCCTCCCCTACGCGGAGATCGCTCGACGACTCGACCGTCCCACCTCGACGATCACGCGTGAGGTGATGCGCAACGGCGGCCCCACCGCCTACCGGGCCGACCTGGCCCACCGCGCCACCGAGCGCCGCGCCCACCGGCGCAGGCCCACCCTCTCCCGAGGGGCGGACGCGCCCCCCCAGGAGCACGGACGCGACGCCGAGGCCGTGGCCGAGTACGAGGAGACGTTCACCACCGTCCTCATGGCCTCGGGCCTGAACAAGATGGCCGCCCGGGTGTTGACCTGCCTGTACACCACCGACGCGGGCAGCCTGACCGCGTCCCAACTCGCCCAGCGCCTTCAGGTCAGCCCGGCGTCCATCTCCAAGGCGATCGCCTTCCTGGAGAGCCAGAGCCTGGTCCGCCGAGAACGCGACGAACGCCGCCGTGACCGCTACGTCGTCGACGACGAACTCTTCTACCAGGCGACCATCGCCAGCGCCCGAGCCAACGACCAACTCGTCGAAACCGCGCGGCAGGGCGTGGCCATCCTCGGCCCGCACACCCAGGCCGCCGCCCGCCTGGAGAACATCGCCCGCTTCCTGGACTTCATGAGCGAAAGCATCACCCGCGCGGCCGAACAGGCCCGCGAAGTCCTCCACACCGGGACAGCTCCCGGCAGCCTCCACCGGCCAGGTCCGGAGGATGGGTAGACAATCGGCAGGTCGACGCCGCTGGGTCAGAGCGGCCAGGCGGCGATCCGGTCGTAGCGCGGTGGCCGGGAACCGGGGTGGCTACGCATCAGCCGCAGCTCGGTCGCCGGCCACTCGGGGCCCCGGTAGTCGTCCAGGACGGCGAGGTCGGCGTCGATGTCGACGAGGTCGACGAGGTCGCCGGGTCGGGCCACGGTGAGGTGCGGGCGTAAGGGCTTCTCGTCGTACGGCAGCCGGGCGTGCCGCAACCGGTCCCGGACCAGCCGGGCCAGCTCGTGCAGCGCCTCGACATCGCCCCGAAGGTCAACCCAGAGCACCGTGGACCGGCCCTCCCCGAACCGGCCACCACCGCCGAGGCTCAGCCGGGGCGGGGCGTCCCGGCCGTCGTGGAACCACTCGGCGGCCAACCCGAGCGCGCTCTCCACCACGACCAGCCGGGCCGCCTCGACGTCGCCGAGGAAGGCCAGGGTGACGTGCAGCTGGGCCGGGTCGGCGAGCCGGACGTCGACGCCGGCGGCGGCCGCCGCGCCGATCCGTAGCCGCGCGACCTGCGCGTTGAGGTGATCGACCGACTCGTGGCGTGGGTAGACCGCGACGAAGAGCCGCAACCGTCGGGCCGCTCAGTGGTGCCGTTGCCGGTGCCCGGCGCGGGCCGCCGGCAGTGCCAGCCCAGCCGCGTGCAGGACGCCCTCCACCCGGACCCGCTCGATCTCCTGGTCGACGCCCTCCAGCTCGGTCAGGTGCTCGGTGACACCGAGGGCCCGGCAGGCACGGCGAAGCCGGTCGTCGTACGCCTGGAGCAGCGCGCTGTGCCAGACCATCGACCGGCCCGTGCCGCCGATCCGCTGACCGCCGAGACGGCGCAGATCGGCGGCGAGCTGCTCCAGCGGCCGACGGTCGGCATTGTCGAACTCACTGAGGTCGATGTCCCGGGTCAGCGCGTCGGCCTCGATGGCCCGGTCGAGACGGGCGATCGTACGCGTCTCCCGTCGGCGGTCACGCCACTCGGACCAGCCGCAGACCACCCGGTCGACGATCTCGTCGTAGCAGAAGATCAGTGCGAAGGCCGCCGGCAGAATGGCCACGGCAAGGAACGCCAGGGCCAGCATCAGCGCGCGTCCAACCTCCACGTATCGACGCTAAGCCCCACCGTGCCACCCCGCCAGCGGTTTGGCCGCATCCGCGCGATCCGCGCATCCGGGCGCGGCCAACCCGGCGGTAAACCTCAGCAGTCGGTCGAGGTGACGTAGAAGCGGGGCATCGGCAGCACCCGGAAGCGCAGCCGGGCACCGGAGTGACGCAGCTGCCAGGTGAGGGCGATCACCGCGGCGGCCAGCGAGATGAGCCCACCCATCCAGATGCTGGCACCGGCACCGTAGCGCTCCGCCACCCAGCCGATCAGCGGCGCGCCGACCGGGTTGGTGCCCAGGAACACCAGCACCCACAGGGCCATCACCCGTCCCCGGAAGGCCGCGTCGACGCCCATCTGGATCCGCTGGTTGGCGGCCTGGGCGAAAAAGACCATGCAGAAGCCGGTCGGCACCAGCAGCACCACGACCAGCCAGTACACCGAGGCGAGGCCGACCATGGTGCCGAAGCTGGCACAGGCGATCGCCGCGCCGAGCACCAGCCACACCGACGGGCGGCTACGCCGACCGGTCCCGCTGAGCGCGCCACCGAGCGCGCCGACGGCCAGCGCCGTGCTGAACAGGCCGAAGGAGGCCGCGCCGGTGTGGAAGACGGTCTTGGCCAGCGCGGCCAGGGTGAGCTGGAAGTTGAACAGCGACATGCCGATCACCGACATGATCGCCATCGGCAGCAGCAGGTCCGGGCGGCGCCACACGTACCGCAGACCGTCGATGATCCGGGCCGACGCCCGCTCGTCGCGGGGCAGCAGGGCGTCGCGGTGCAGCTCCGCGGTACGCATGCGGACCACGTTGACCAGGGGCGCGACCGAACTGAGGGCGGTGAAGAGGAAGACCGGGCCCACGTTGAACGCGGCGATGGCCAGGCCGGCGACGGCCGGGCCGACGATCCGGGCCGAGTTGAACACGGCGGCGTTCAGCGACAGCGCGTTGGGCAGCAGTGGCGTACCGACGAGTTCGGAGACGAACGCCTGCCGGACCGGGGTCTCCACGGCGTTCGCCGTGCCGAGCAGCGCGGCGAAGGCGAAGACGTGCCAGAGCTGCACCAGGTCGGTGAGGACCAGCAGGGACATGCCGAGCGCCAGCAGGCTCCAGAAGGCGTTGGCGGCGAAGAGCAGCACCCGCTTGTCGTACCGGTCGGCGAGCCGGCCGGAGAGCAGGGTGAGCAGGAGCACCGGGGTGAACTGGCAGGCGGTGACCACGCCGAGCGCGGTCGCCGAGTTGTTGGAGAGCTCGAGGACGAGCCAGTCCTGGGCGATGAACATCATCCAGACGCCGATCAACTTGATCAGCTGCCCGGATGCGAAGAGGCGGTAGTTGCGGACCTGTAGGGACTGGAACATCGTGCTCAGCTTCGCCTGCACTCTTGGTGCGCCTCCTCCGGACGTACGCGTCATCGACAGGTGACGGCACGGACCCGGTGGCGCGGGTACGGCTCAGGCGCGAGCGAGCTGCTGAAGAATCTCGGAGGCCCTCTGCAGGGTCTCCCGTTCGTCCTCGTCGAGTGCGGCCAGCCGGTGGGCCAGCCACTCGTCGCGGGCCCGCTCGAACTGGTCGAGCACGGCCTGCGCTCCTTCGGTCGCCGCGAGGATGACCTGCCGCCCGTCGGTCGGATGGGGTGTCCGCCGCACCAGACCGCGGTCCTCCAACTTCCCGACGATCTTGGTCATCGTCGGTGGCTGCACCCGCTCCACGTCGGCCAGTTCCCGGGGTGTCATCGCGCCCGCCAGCCGCAGGCTGGTGAGCGCGGAGACCTGGGTGACCGTAAGGTCGCCGACCGGTCGGGCCTGTCGGACCCGCCGGTTGAGTCGGGTGATCGCATCACGCAGCTGGGGAGCCAGCTGCGCCGGTGGCACGCGTTCCGCCGTCACCGTCCGCTCCGTCACAGTAGTTAGCTTAACTAATGAGCATGGCTAACGACATCCGTTATGACCAGGCTCACGAGGGGATTCAGATGGTACGGGCGGGGAATCCGAGTCGATTCCCCGCCCGGACGTGCCTCAGAGCACCAGGGACTCGATCGGCCCCCGTAGGAAGTACAGCACGAACAACGCGGCCACCCCGTACAGCAGCGGGTGGATCTCCCGGGCCTTGCCCCGCGCCAGCTTGACCACCACGAAGGTGATCAGGCCAGCGCCGATCCCATTGGAGATCGAATAGGTGAACGGCATCAGCACGATGGTGAGGAACGCCGGGATGGCGATCTCGTAGTCGGACCAGTCGATCGTGCGCACCGCGGTCATCATCAGGAAGCCGACCACCACCAGGGCCGTCGACGCCGCCTCGAACGGCACGATCACGACCAGCGGCGCCAGGAACATCGCGAGCAGGAAGAGCACGCCGGTGACCAGGTTGGCCACACCGGTCCGCGCACCCTCCGCGACACCGGCGGCGCTCTCGATGTACGACGTGTTGCTGGAGGTGCTGGCCGCACCACCGGCCGCCGCCGCGATCGAGTCGACCAGCAGGATCTCCTTGGCCTTCGGCGGAGTGCCCTGCTCGTCGAGCAGGCCGCCCTCCTGGCCGACCGCGACCATCGTGCCCATGGTGTCGAAGAAGTCCGTGATCAACAGGGTGAAGATGAACATCAGCACGACCAGCCAACCGGCCCGACTCCACGAGTCGAGCACGTTGAACTTCCCGAGCAGCGACAGGTCCGGCAGGTCGACCACCGTCTTGGGCAGCTCCGGCACGTTCAGCGACCAGCCCTTCGGGTTGGGCTGACCGTTGACGAACGACGGGCCGATGTTGCCGATCGCCTCCACGATCACCGCCAGCACCGTCGAGGCGAGAATGCCGATCAGGATCGCGCCCTTCACCCGACGGACCACCAGCACCAGCGTGATCAGCAGACCGACCACGAAGACCAGCATCGGCCAGCTCACCAGCTTGCCGCCGATGCCCAGACCGACCGGAACGGTGGTGTTCGCGGCGTCCGGGATGCGCCGGACGAAACCGGCGTCCACCAGGCCGATGATGGTCAGGAACAGACCGATGCCGACCCCGATCGCGGTCTTCAACTGGGTCGGCACCGAGCGGAACACCGCGGTCCGCAGACCCGTCAGCACCAGCACCGCGATGATCAGACCTTCGATCACCACCAGGCCCATCGCGTCGGCCCAGGTCATCTCGGGGGCGATCTCGTACGCCACCAGGGCGTTCACACCCAGACCGGCGGCGAGCGCCAGCGGGAACCGGCCGACCACCCCCATCAGGATGGTCATCAGGCCGGCGACCAGCGCCGTCGCGGCAGCCAGCGCGGGAATCGGGAGGCTCTTGCCGTCACCGTCGACAGCGCCGCCCAGAATCAGCGGGTTGAGCACCACGATGTACGCCATCGTGAAGAAGGTCGCCAGGCCACCGCGTACCTCACGGCTCAACGTCGAGCCCCGGGCGGAGATCTCGAAGAACCGGTCGAAACCGTTACGCGGCTGAGCGGGATTGGGAGGTGTGCCGTTCTCGGGCGGCGCTACTGCCATCAGGTCCTCGCAGGTGATCTTCCGGTTGTCGCGCGCATCGTCCCAGATCACCGGTGGGCAGGGGAAGACGATCCCGTACGCTTGCCGAATGCCGAACGAGCAGCCACCGCGGCCCGCACCACTGGATCCGCCGATGGTGCCGTTCGCCCTCGCCGGGTTGATCGCGTGGGCGGTGGCCGGGTTGGTCCTGCTGATCTTCTTCCGGGGTTGGCTGACCGACAACGGTCACCAGAACTGGCTCTGGACCTGCCTCGCCGGGTTCCTGTGGGGTTTCCCGGGCCTCGCCGTGATGATGCGGCACGACGCCAACCGACGCCGCCGCCGCGCGAGGTGAGCTGACCAGCGCGCCGGAGCAACTCCGGCGCGGACGATCAGGAGTGCCCGTACGGCTCCGCCGGCTCCGCGGCCTCCACCGAGCCCGGGGCCCGGCTGACCGACATGGCCTCCACCGCGCTGTCGTCGTACACCGTGGGTAGCTCTTCGACAGCGGTCTCGGCCGCCTCGATCAACGTCTCGGAGTGGGCACCGCAACCGTGATCGGCGCTCACCACCCGGCCGTCGTCGGGCGCGTAGAAGTTGCCGCACGCCCCGAAGGACTGCCGCATCGCACCGGCCAACGGCAGGTAGAAGCCGCAGGTGCCGCAGCGGGCGGCGGCCGGGGCGGCGGTCGAGATGGCCGCGGCCGGGCCGTGGTCACCCTCGTACCAGCGCTGCGCGGTGTCGATGCGACCCTCGCGGGAGAGCACCCGGGCCCGCCCGAGGCCCAGCTCCCACGCCGTCTCCTCGACCGCCGGGTCGTCGGAGAGCAGGTAACCGGGGACCAGTCGATCGTCGTCCGGTGCGGTCGGGAGCAGGTCGCCCGGGCCCAGATCGCCCGGCTTGAGCCGCTCCTGCCAGGGCAGCCAGCCGGGTGCGAGCAGCGCGTCCGGGCCGGGCAGCAGCACCGTCTCGCAGATGGTCACCGTCTTGCTGCGCGGCACCCGGGTGACGGTGACCGCCCAACGCCAGCCGCGGTAGCCGGCGAGACGGCATTCGAAGTAGTGGGTGACCAGCCGATCGCCCTCGGCCACGACCTGCAGGTGATCACCGACATCGTCGGCGTCCACCTCGGTGATGCCGGCGCGGGCCACCTCGACGGCGGCGGCGCAGACCTGGTCGAGACGGGCGGCGCGGGTGGAGGCGGGCCTGGTCACCTCACCATTGTTCCCCATGCGCCCGACCGGGGTGACAGGGACTCCCGGGGAACCTTTCCCAGCGGTGATGCGGCGTACCCGGATCGGATGGGCAAGGATGGTGCACATGCCGTCGTACTCCCGCTCCGGGCGATCCGTCCTCGGACGGACCGTCGGCACCGGCATTCGCGCCGTCCGTCTGCTGCTGCGCGGTTCGGTGGGCAGCGGCCGCTGGGTGACCCGCCGGGCCGGCCGGGCCCGCGCCCGGGGTGCCGGCGGCGAGGTCGGCATGGTTCGCCTGTTCGACCTGCACGCGCTCTCCTGCGCCGGTGACACGCTGATCGCCATCGGCCTGGCCGGCACGATCTTCTTCAACGTGCCGCTCGGCGAGGCCCGCAGCAAGGTCGCGCTCTACCTGCTGGTGACGATGGTGCCGTTCGCGATGCTCGCCCCGGTGGTGGGCCCGCTGCTGGACCACTTCCGGCACGGCCGGCGGTACGCCCTGGCCGCGACGATGCTCGGCCGCGCCTTCCTGGCCTGGTTGATCTCCGACTACATCCACGGCTTCGGGCTCTATCCGGCCGCGTTCGGGGTGCTCGCGCTCTCCCGGGCGTACGGCGTGGCCCGCTCCGCGGCGGTGCCCCGGTTGTTGCCGGAGGGCCTCGGCCTGTCCCAGGTGGGTGCCCGGGCCAGCGTCTACGGCACGGTCGCGGGCGCACTGGTGGCGCCGATCGGGTTGGCCGCGTTCTGGTTCGGGCCGCAGTGGCCGCTACGCGTCGCGTCGGTGATCTTCCTGGTCGGCATGGTGATCTCCCTGCGGCTGCCACCGAAGGCCGACTCGGAGCCACCGGAGCGGGTCCCCCGCCCACTGCGGGCGCTGGGCCGCCGCCGCGGCGATCGGCCACTGGGTCGGGGCCGACCGTCCGGCCGGCTGGTCATCGCCACCCTGATCGGCGCCGCGACGCTACGCGCGCTCTACGGCTTCCTGCTGCTCTTCCTCGCCTTCGCGATCAAGAAGGGCGACCTGACCACCGTGGTGTTCGGCCGGGACCTGGGCGCCGAGTGGGCGTTGGGTGCGGTCGGTGGCGCGCTCGCGGTCGGCACCTTCCTGGCCACCGCCATCGGCACCCGACTGCGCATCCACCGGCCGATCGCCATCCAGTCCAGCAGCATGATCATCGTCGCCGGGGTGGCGGTGCTCGCCGTCATCCAGTTCTCGCTGCTGATGGTCGCCCTGCTCTGCCTGGTCGCCGCGCTGGTCAGCGGCATAGCGAAGCTGGCCGTGGACGCCTCGATCCAGGAGCGCATTCCGGAACGGCTGCGGGCCAGTTCCTTCGCCCATTCCGAGACGGTGCTGATGCTCGCCTTCGTCGCCGGCGGCGGGCTCGGGCTGGTGCCATTCGCCGGCCGGATGGGCATCGCCGTCGCCGCCGGGTTCGGCGTACTGGCCGCGATCCGGGGTGCGCTGGTCGCCGCCCGGTTGCGCGGCGAGAAGCTGGCCGGCCGACCGCTCGGCGACGACGAGCTGACCGAGGACGAGCCGGCGGACGAGCACGGGGATCCCACACCGACCTCACCGGCACCGGCCCAGACCAGCTCACCGCCGTACGACGATTCGAGCCTGGCCCCGCCGGGCTACCACATCTACCGCCCGTCGTCGGCCGTTGGCGGCCCGGGTGGCGGGGCCGACGACGAAACCCGCCGCGAGTCCCCCGGTTCACTCTCATGACCGGTCTGTTGGTGGTGACGGCGGTTCCCGCCGAGGCGGACGCGGTCCGCGCCGGTCTGACCGACCGCACCGTGACCGTCGCCCCGATCGGTGTGGGCCCGGCCGTCGCCGGTGCCGCCACCGCCCGGCTGCTGGCGCTGGCCGAGGCCGCCGGCCGCCCGTACCGTGCGGTGGTCAGTGCCGGCGTGGCCGGCGGTTTCACCGGGCGGGCCGAGGTCGGCGACACGGTGCTCGGCACCGCCAGCATCGCCGCCGACCTGGGCGCGGAGTCGCCCGACGGCTTCATCCCCATCGACGAGCTGGGCATGCCGCCCGCGCTGCTCGGTGTCGGCAGCGGCTTACCGACGGACCCGAGCCTGCTGGCGGCGCTGCGGGCCGCCCTCCCGACGGCCACGGCCGGCCCGGTGCTCACGGTCAGCACCGTCACCGGCACCACCGCCAGCACCGAGGAGCTGCGCCGCAGGCATCCGGATGCGGTCGCCGAAGCCATGGAGGGGTACGGCGTGGCGGTCGCCGCGGCGCAGGCCGGGGTGCCCTTCGCCGAACTGCGTACCATCTCCAACCCGATCGGCCCCCGCGACCGGGACGCCTGGCGGCTCCGCGAAGCCCTCGCCGCGTTGACCGCGGCGGCCCCGGCACTGCGCTGACCAGGCCCTCGCTCAGTAATGAGAGCGCTTGCCAGGATGGCCCAGACGCAGTGCGGCAGGGCGGCGTGCCTCGATCTCGAAGCCGCACGCCAGCAGCAGGTCGATGCCGACCCCCTCGGCGACGGCGACCGCATCGTCGATGCCCGCCTCGCGCATGCCGGCCACCAGCGCGGTGACCAGCCGACGGCCGAGCCCCAACCGCCGGTACCGGGCATCGACGAGCACGCCGTCGAGCACCATCTCGCGTTCCGGCATGTCCGGATGCCACTCCCCGAACTCCAGGAACGGGCTGCGCTCATGGGCCCGCAGTTCACCAATCAGCGATCCGTCCGGAAGCTCGGTGACGTACCGCCAGGAGGTGGCCGGCAGGTCGGTGTCGACCACCCGGCGCACCTGCGCATTTCTCTGGACCTCGGCGCCCCACCGCCGGTTGTCGCGATAGCGCCGGTTCAGCTCGTACGCGGCCGGCGGCAGCGGGAGCGGATAGCGGTGGGGCGGCAACCGGTACCACTCCGCCCACCAGGCGCCGGGCCAGTCCCGAGGCTCGTGGACCGGCCACACGTCCAGGTGGGCCGGGTACCGACGTCCTGCCACGTCCCGCATGTCGTCGTGCGGGACTGGCGTGAGCTCGACGGCGCCTGAGGTGGGCCCTGGGATGCCAATCGTCAACTGCCCACCTGCCGCCCGGACGAGTCGCTCCACTGTCCGGAATCGGGGATCGACCGCCCTCCCCGACTCGATCCGGGCCAGTGTCGGCTGCGGCACCCCGGATTTCTCGGCCAACTGCCGCTGACTCAGATCGGCCCACCGGCGCAGAGCACGGAGCGCCCGGCCGAGATCGACCCCGCCGCTCTCGTCGGTGTGGTCACTCGCCTCAGTCACAGGCCGATGCTCCACGCTGGTCAGCGCACTATCAACACCCACATCGGGGCTGTGGATAAAGCTGTGGACAACCTCCCGGACCGGTGGACGACCTACTCCGGCAACCCGCCACGAAGAAGGCCGGCCTGCCCGGGCGGCCGCCGCGCCGATCGGTTGCGCGGTCTCGACCCTTTGGAGCTGAATCGTTTGCGACATCACAACGGCCTGTCGCCACCACGACTCCAAGGCCTGCGGACCACACCACAACCCCGGCCCCCGACGGACCGCTGCACAACCTCAGACCGCGCCAGGACTCCCAACCGCTACAGACCTCACCACGACCCAGACCGCTGCGGCCCTGAGTTCAGTGCGATTCGTTTGCGACATCAGCTCCAAAGGGAGTCCGAGGTAGGTGCCCGACCTCCGCGCCCAGGGCGGATCACCGTCCGCGCTGATGCCAGCAACCGGCCACAGTCCGATGCCGCCAGCCAGCCGCAGTCCGGTGCGCCGGCCGCTACGGATCTCTGTCGCGGACCACGGCGGATCACACCGGTCTCCGGCGCGGATCACATCGGGCGGGGTGGGCGCGGGCGGCCGGGCGGGGGCGGGGCTAACGTGAGGGCGTGGCGCTCTCTCTGGCGATCTCGCCCTGCCCCAACGACACGTTCGTCTTCCACGCGCTGGTGCACGGGCGGGTGCCCGGCGCGCCGTCGGTCGAGGTGACGTACGCCGACGTGGACGTCACCAACACGGCGGCCGAGCAGGGCGCGTTCGACCTGGTGAAGGTGAGCTTCGCGGCGCTGCCCTGGCTGCTCGACGACTACCACCTGCTGCCCTGCGGCGGCGCGCTCGGTCGCGGTTGCGGCCCACTGGTGCTCACCAGGGGCGACCGCGACGGCGGGCCGGACCGCACCGACCTGACCGGTGCCACGGTGGCGGTGCCGGGCGACCGGACCACCGCGTACCTGCTGTTCCGGCTCTGGTCGGCGGGGCGACCGCCGGCCCGGATCGAGGTGGTCCCGTTCCACGAGATCATGCCGGGCGTGGCGGCTGGCCGCTACGACGCCGGGCTGGTCATCCACGAGGCCCGGTTCACCTACCACCGGCACGGCCTGAGCGCCCTGGTCGACCTTGGCGAGTGGTGGGAGGCGGACACGGGGCTGCCCATCCCCCTCGGCGCGATCCTGGCCCGACGCGGGGCGGTCGACCCGCAGGCCGCGGCCGGCTGGGTCCGCGAGTCGGTCCGGCAGGCCTGGGCAGACCCGGCGGCGAGCCGCGAGTACGTGCTGGCGCACGCCCAGGAGATGGAACTCGACGTGGTCGACCGGCACATCGGCCTCTACGTCAACGAGTTCACCGCAGACCTGGGCGAAGCCGGTTTCGCCGCGGTGGCGGCACTGCTCGACCGGGCCGCCACCGCTGGCCTGGTGCCTCAGACCTCCAGCTCGCGTGCCACCGCGTGGACCAGCTGAGCGATCTTCTGCGCGGTCTTCTTGTCCGGGTACCGACCACGGCGCAGGTCCGGCTGGACCTTCGCCTCCAGCACCTTGATCATGTCTTCGACCAAGCCGTGCAGCTCCTCGGCCGGCCGACGGCGCAGCTCCGCCATCGACGGCGGCGCGTCCAGCAGCTTGACTCCCATGGCCTGCGCGCCCCGGCGGCTGTCCACCACGCTGAAGTCGACCCGCTGGCCACCCTTGAGGTCGGTGACACCCGCCGGCAGCGCCCCCTTGGGCAGGAACACGTCGCCGCCCTCGTCACTCGTGACGAAGCCGTATCCCTTGGCCGTGTCGTACCACTTCACTCGACCCGTAGGCACCTGAAAACCCCTGCTTCACTTGAGCCGCTACTGCTCCAAGGCTAGCTGGATCATCCCGTCGAGCGCCGCTGGGAATTCGGTGAGCCCGTCGAGCACCACTTCCGCCCCGGCCGCGCGCAGGTCAGCGGAGGAACACGGGCCGGTGGTGACACCGATCCCGGGCACCCCGGCGGCAGCCGCCGCCACCATGTCCGCCACATGATCACCCACGTAGTGGGTCGCGCCGTGCTCCCGCAGAGCTGTCGCCTTCTCCTCGGCGAACAGGTCGCCGGCCAACTCGTCGACCGTGAGACCGAGATGGTCCAGGTGCAACCGGGCCAGCCGACCGATCTTGGACGTGACGACCAGCACCCGGCCACCCCGTGCCCGGATCGCGTCGACGGCCTCCCGCGCGCCCGGCAGCAGGAGCGTCGGGGTGATCGCGTACGCCGGGTACAGCTCGCGATACAACCGCACGGCGGACTCGACCTGCTCCGGCGGGAACCAGTGCGCGATCTCGGTACGCAGCGGCGGCCCGAGCCGGGACACCGCCAGCTCGGCGTCGACCGGCACACCGGTCTTCGCGGTCAGCGCCCGGTACGCGGCAGCGATGCCGGGACGCGAGTCCACCAGGGTCATGTCGAGGTCGAATCCGACGGTCAGTGCGGGCATGTCGAGAAACGTACCCGGCGACTCCGAGTCGGCCGGACGTCCGAGGGGCGCGGAAGCCCGGTGCCGGGCTAGCGTGGAAAGACGATGACCACCTCACTCGCCGACCACCTGCGGTCGCTGCCCGACGAGTCACTGGCCGCACTCCTCGCGCTGCGGCCCGACCTCGTCGTGCCCGTGCCGGCCGACGTCTCCGCCCTGGCCATCTGGGCCCAGTCCCGGGTCTCCGTGGCCCGCGCGCTGGACGGCCTGGACCAGTTCACCCTCCAGATCCTCGACGCCGCCCGCCTCACCCGGAATCCGGACGACGCCACCACGGCCACCGACACCGTGCTCGCGATGGCGACCGCCGGGCCGCAACCGCCGGCGCCGACGGCCGTCCGGGCCGCCGTAGGCCGACTGCGTGCGCTCTTTCTGCTGTACGGCCCGGAGCACGCGCTCCAGGTGGTGCCGGCCGTCGACGAAGTCGCCCCGTACCCCGCTGGGCTCGGCCGGCCGGCCGCGGAGCTGGACCCACGCACGGCCGCGCTCTGCGCGGACCCGGCGAAGCTCCGCCGGACGGTGCTCGCCGCCCCGCCCTCGGCCCGGGCGATCCTGGACCGGTTGGCGGCCGGCCCGCCGGTGGGCAGCGTGCCGCCGGGCGCGTTGCAGGCGCCGCCGCTCGGCGCGGAGGACCCGGTCCTCTCCGACCCGACCAACGGTGGCGCCCCGACCGGCTCCCCGGTGCGGTGGCTCGTCGACAACCGGCTGTTGGTCCCCGTGACGACCGGCTCGTCCACGGCCGGTGGCACGGTGGAGCTGCCCCGCGAGGTCGGCCTGCTGCTGCGCCGCGACACCGGCCCGCTCGGGCCCCTGCGTACCAGCCCACCGCCGGTGGCCGCCGCGCCACGCGAGCCGAAGGCGGTCGACTCGGCCGGGGCCGGCCAGACCATGGAGGTGGTCCGGCACACCGAAGGGCTGCTGGAGCAGCTCGCCGACGAGCCCGCGCCGGTGCTGCGATCGGGCGGCATCGGGGTGCGGGATCTGCGCCGGTTGGCGCGTACCGCCGGGCTGGACGAACCGACCGCCGCGCTGCTGCTGGAGGTCGCGTACGCGGCGGGGCTCGCCGGTGAGTTGGAGATGCCCGGCGCGGCCACCGGCCGGTACGGGGCGGACCAGCAGGTGCTGCCGACCGGCGGGTACGAGGTGTGGCGTGCCACCTCGCTGGCCCAGCGGTGGGAGCAGCTCGCCCGGGCCTGGCTGACCATGACCCGGCAGGTGGGGCTGGTCGGCCGCCGGGACGACCGGGACCGGCCGATCACCGCGCTCTCCGCGGAGGCCGAGCGGGCCAGTGCGCCGGCCACCCGACGGGCGGTGCTCGGCGTACTCGCCGATCTGGAGCCGGCGACCGCGCCCACCCCGGAGGAGGTGCAGGACCTGCTGGACTGGCGGGCCCCGCGCCGCAGCCGGGGCCGGGACGCCGCCCACCGGGAGGTGCTGGCCGAGGCCGCGCAGCTGGGCGTGACCGGGCTGGGGGCGCTCACCTCGTACGCCCGGCTGCTGCTGGGTGACCTGACGTCGACCGACGAGCGGGGCGACGACCCGCTGGGCGTGCACGCGGACGTCGAGAGCGGCGACCCGTCCGGTGCCGCGCGGGCGCTGGACGCGCTGCTGCCCGCCCCGGTCGACCACTTCCTGTTGCAGGCCGACCTGACCGTGGTGGTGCCCGGCCCGCCCGAGCCGGCGCTCGCCGTCGAACTGGAGGCGATGACCGAGCTCGAGTCGGCCGGTGGGGCCAGCGTGCACCGGGTCACCACGGCCAGCGTGCGGCGGGCACTGGATTCCGGTTACGTGGCCGACGACCTGCACGACGTGTTCCGGCGCCGGTCGCGTACCCCGGTGCCGCAGGGGCTCACCTACCTGATCGACGACGTGGCCCGCAAGCACGGCGGGCTGCGGGTCGGCCTGGCCGGGGCGTACCTGCGCAGCGACGACGAGACCCTGATCAGCGAGGTGCTGGCCGACCGGCGGTTGGAGTCGTTGGCGCTGCGCCGGCTCGCGCCGACGGTGCTGTGCACGCAGTACCAGGTGGGTCGGCTGCTGGGCGCGCTCCGCGACGCGGGGTACGCCCCGGTGCAGGAGGACGGCACCGGCAGCACCGTGCTGGCCCGGCCGCGAATCCGGCGAGCCCCGGCCCGGGTGTCGGTGACGACCCGGACGATCGACCCGTTGGCCGCACCGAAGCTGCCCATGCCCCGGCTGCTCGGCGTGGTGGAGCACATCCGGCGGGGTGACGCTGCGGCGCGGGCGGCCCGCCGGGCCCCGGCGGTGGTGCGTGGCGGCGCGGCGGGGCTGGGCGGCGGTCCGGTGCCGGCGCACACCCACAGCGAGGCTTTGGCGGTGCTCCAGCAGGCGGTCCGGGACAAGGCGCTGGTCTGGGTCGGGTATGTCGACGCGCACGGGGCGACCGCGTCGCGCCTGCTCAAACCGGTCTCGATCGGGGCCGGTTACCTGCGGGCCGAGGACGAACGGACCGAGATGCTGCACACGTTCGCGCTGCACCGGATCACCGCAGCGGTGGTGGCGGACTGACCGACGGCGCCACCGCGCGGGCGCTGTCGGTCAGCGCCGGCTGCGGCTGCGGCGTACGGTGCCGATCACCGAGATGATCAGCAGCAGCGCGAAGCCGGCGCCGGCGGACTCCCCGACCGAGTCGACGAAGCCCTGCTGGAGGACCAGCCAGCCGAAGAGGAACCAGCCGAAGAGGAGCGCCGCCGCGATGGCGTACGCGATCACCGTCGCTCGGGACACCTCGTCGGGTGGTGCTTGCTCGTGCTCTGCGATCACGTCACGGTCGACCGTCATGCCCAGCCTCCCCGCCCGGTCCGGCCCTGGACTCCCAGAGTGACACTCGTTGGTCCGGTCGGACAGGGGGCTACCACCCAGATCCGCTCCGTGTCGCTCAGGTGCCCGGGCGGCGACCGATCAGCACCACCCGGGTGCCGACCTTTCCAAGCTCCCACATCCGGACGGCGTCGGCGTGCAGGAGGTTGACGCACCCGTGCGAGCCGATCGACTTGTCGTGCAGGTAGGTGGTGGTTTCGTGGAAGCCCATCCCCTGGGTGAAGTGCTGCCAGTACGGCAGCCACACCTCGTACGGGTCGGACCACTCCTTGGGGTTGCGGAAGTTGACGGTGTACGTGCCGGCCGGGGTGCGGTAGCCGGACATCCCGGTGCGGGTCACCGTCGGCGCCATGATCACCTTGCCGCCGCGGAGCGCCCAGACGGTCTGCCGGGTCAGGTCCACGCAGAACGTGGTGCCCGTGCCGGCCTTGCAGCGGGCCGTGTCGGTGGTGGCGAGGCGCTGGGCCACGTCGGCGGTGGTCGGTCCGGCGCGACCCTCGACGGGGCGAATGCCGTACCTCTTCTGGAACTTCTTGATTGCGGCGCAGTCGGCGGCGGACTGCCGACCGTCCACGGTCACCGTCCCGAACCCGCCCAGCCGGGCCAGGTACGTCTCCACCGCGCGCTGGTGCTCGCCCTGGGGGCAGCCGATGGCTTTCGGCGTACCGCTGCTCGGGGTCGTCGTGGGTGCCGCCGTGCGGGTCGGCTTCGGGGTGGGTTTCCGGGACGGTTTCGGGGTGGGTACGGCCGGCGTGGGTAGGTCGTGCTGGTCCGGCCGGGGCGTGTCGCTCGCCCCCGTCGCCTTTTCCGCCGCACCGGCTGGGGCGGCTCCCCCGCCACCACTCCCGCCGGACTGCGGATCGAACGCGCACGCACCCGCGCCGACCAGCACGACCACCACAACGGCGACCAGCCGGGAAGTGACCCAGACACGTTCCATGGGACCTCCCCAGACAGTCGCCCCTTTACTAGACGTTCGTGAGTGCCGTCACGGTTGCGGCCGGTGAGCATCTTTCTTCGGTCATCCCGCATCGTGCAACACTGGATGGTCGGCCAGCGGCGGGTATGCGACCCGTTCCGGCCGGACGGCCAACCGAGGAGAGGACGCTGGCGTGAGCGGTGGACCACTGATCGTGCAGTCGGACAAAACCCTGCTGCTGGAGATCGACCACCCCGACGCGCAGGCCTGTCGGATGGCGATCGCGCCCTTCGCGGAGCTGGAGCGCTCACCGGAGCACGTGCACACGTACCGGCTGACCCCGCTGGGTCTGTGGAACGCCCGCGCGGCGGGGCACGACGCCGAAGGTGTGGTCGACTCGCTGATCAAGTACTCCCGCTATCCGGTGCCGCACGCACTGCTGGTGGACGTGGCCGAGACGATGGACCGGTACGGCCGACTTCAGCTCGCCAACGACCCCGCGTACGGGCTGGTGCTGCGCGCACTGGACCGGCTGGTGCTGATCGAGGTGGCCAAGAGCAAGAAGCTCGCCGGCATGCTCGGCGACAAGATCGACGACGACACCATCCGGGTGCACCCGTCCGAGCGCGGCCGACTCAAGCAGGCGCTGCTCAAGCTGGGCTGGCCGGCGGAGGACCTGGCCGGCTACGTCGACGGTGAGGCGCACCCGATCGAGCTGGCCGAGGCCGGCAAGGACGGGCGCAAGCCGTGGACGCTGCGCTCGTACCAGCGGGAAGCCGTCGAGGCGTTCTGGGCCGGCGGGTCGGGGGTGGTGGTGCTGCCCTGCGGCGCCGGCAAGACCCTGGTCGGCGCGGCGGCGATGGCCGAGGCGAAGGCGACCACCCTGATCCTGGTCACCAACACGGTCGCCGGCCGGCAGTGGAAGCGGGAGCTGATCGCCCGTACGTCGCTGACCGAGGAGGAGATCGGCGAGTACTCCGGCGAGCGCAAGGAGATCCGCCCGGTCACCATCGCCACGTACCAGGTGCTCACCTCACGGCGCGGCGGCGCGTTCACCCACCTGGACCTCTTCGGGGCCCGCGACTGGGGTCTGGTCGTCTACGACGAGGTGCACCTGCTGCCCGCGCCGATCTTCCGGTTCACCGCGGACCTCCAGGCCCGCCGCCGGTTGGGCCTCACCGCGACTCTGGTACGCGAGGACGGCCGCGAGGGCGACGTGTTCAGCCTGATCGGGCCGAAGCGGTACGACGCGCCGTGGAAGGACATCGAGTCGCAGGGCTGGATCGCCCCGGCCGAGTGCACCGAGGTCCGGGTGACCCTGACCGACGCGGAGCGGATGTCGTACGCGACGGCGGAGGCGGAGGAGCGCTACCGGATGGCGGCGACCGCCCGCACCAAGCTGCCGGTGGTGAAGGCGCTCATCGACCGGCACCCGGAAGACCAGGTGCTGGTGATCGGCGCGTACATCGACCAGCTGCACCAGCTCGGCGAGTACCTGGACGCGCCGATCATTCAGGGCTCGACCACCAACAAGGAGCGGGAGCGGCTGTTCGACGCCTTCCGGTCCGGTGCGCTGCGGACCCTGGTGATCTCGAAGGTCGGCAACTTCTCGATCGACCTGCCCGAGGCGGCGGTGGCGATCCAGGTGTCCGGCACGTTCGGGTCACGCCAGGAGGAGGCTCAGCGACTGGGTCGGGTGCTGCGGCCGAAGGCCGACGGCCGGCAGGCGCACTTCTACACGGTGGTCTCCCGGGACACGATCGACACGGAGTACGCGGCGCACCGGCAGCGCTTCCTCGCCGAGCAGGGGTACGCGTACACGATCGTCGACGCCGACGACGTCCTCGGCCCGTCCCTGCCGTCCTTCGACTGACCCCGGGCGGGCCGCCTGCGGCCCGTGCGGCTTGATCGACTCGGTTTTCAGGAAGTCGGGGTGTCCGAGGCACTCCGACACCGCGTTCTCCTGAAAGCCGAGTCGATCAAGGAGCCCGGGGCGCACAGGACGCCGCGTTACGACGTGGGGGGTGGGCAGCGGTCGGGGAGGGTGACCTGGCCGGGGCGGTGGTCGAAGGTGTCCATCGTGAACCACTCGTCCAGCTCGGGGTCGAAGAGATTTTGCAGACCGAACTGGAGCACCTGCCACCACCGGCTCGGGTCGCGCTGGTCGACGTAGATGTCGCCGAGCGCGAGCGGGAACCGGAAGAACTCTCCCGGCACGGTGGACCCGCCGACGACCCCCACCCGCCAGTGGTCGACACGCCGGTCGTGATCACCCTGAAGGATCTCCGGGCCGACGAAACGCGCCGTCTTCAGCTTGTCGTTGAAGATCTGGCGGTTGAAGAACCCCGGGACCTTGCTGCACGCGCGCGGCGGGAACAGCGGGATGTTCGGCCACTTGTAGGTGAGCGTGTAGAGCGTGTTCCCGTAGATCAGGTTGGTGAACCAGATCGGGTGGTCCGGGCCACCGGCGGTCATCTGGCTGTCGCCGTCGCGGCCCTGCCAGCTGAACGGCACGTCGATGCCGAGGTCACGCACGACGTACCGGCCGGTGCCCTGGAAGTCGGCGGGGAGCAGCGGTGGGCGCGGGTCGCGCGGCCCGGGGGCCACGTCGCCGTCCGCCTGGGCCGCGCGGGGCAGTGGCGCCGCCGCCGGCCCCGGCGCGACCACCCCGAGGGCGAACAGTCCACCGGCGACCGCCGACACCAGTGTCCGACGTGTACGCCTCGACGCCATGTGCCCTCCGCCGACGAAAGTGCCAGATGCTCTCGGCGAAGCGTAGGAGCAGGAAGATCGTGCGGACCGGAGGAATGAGCGGGCTCCACCGGAAGGGTGAGACGAACGGGGCCGGCGGTTCGCCGCAGCGCGACCCGCCGGCCCCGTTCATCCCTGTGAGCTATCCGGCCCCGCCGGCCCGGAACGCCACCCAGGCATCGCTCATCCGGTCGGCCTGACCAGCGGTGAACATGTTCATGCAGGAGTCCTGCGTGTAGTCCATGAAGTTGTGGATCGGGTCGAGCCCGGGCGCGGTGCAGGAGTCCGCGCCCACCGGGCAGTCGAACTGCGGCGCCGCCTCGCGCGGGGTGTCCTCGACGAAGTCGCCAGCCGCGGAGCAGCCGTGCGCGAAGGTGTGCTCCAGCATCAGCCAGTGGCCGACCTCGTGCGTCAGCGTGTCGCCGAGGGCATACTTGCCGGCCGTGCCGCCCGGCATCGACTCGTCGAGCATCACCACACCGTCGATGTAGTCGCGCCCGTTGTTGTAATCCTTCGGGAAGTACGCCCAACCGAGCAGCCCGCCGCCGATGTTGGCCGCGTACACGTTCAGGGTCTCCGAGTCGCCGGTGTACAGCGCCTTCTTCATGTCCCGCTCGTTCTTACCCGGCACGACCGTGTACCAGGCGCTGTTCACCGTCCACGTCGTGTCGACGAGCGAGAACCGGAACGGGGTGTCGGCGGCGTCTCCCGCCGTACGGCCCGCGAACGAGTCGTTGAGCACCGTCATCTGCGCGGCGATCAGGGTGTTCCACCTGGTCGTCTCGGCTGCGGTGAGCGGATGATCGGAGATCATGTGGAAGACGGTCGGCACGGTGACGCTGCCGTTCGCCAGTCGCGGCGCGTCCTTGACCACGCCGTAGGCCTTGGCTTCGTTCGTGGAGTACAGCTCCGGTTCCTGGGCGGTGGCACCCTCGGCCAGCCGGGCCGCGCCGT
Organism: Micromonospora violae; assembly: GCF_004217135.1. Classification (NCBI taxonomy): domain Bacteria; kingdom Bacillati; phylum Actinomycetota; class Actinomycetes; order Micromonosporales; family Micromonosporaceae; genus Micromonospora; species Micromonospora violae. The sequence goes on along the minus strand of NZ_SHKK01000001.1, from coordinate 6,128,736 downwards.
GCGCGTCGGCGCCCGGCTCACAGGCGGTGACGCCCGGGGAGGCGGTCGTCGGCGCGGCCGTGGCGAGCGCCCCGGAGGCACCGCCGGACGCCAGGAACGTCGCGGCGGTGGCGGTGAGGACCGCCAGTCGGAAGGTCGATCTTCTGCGCATCAATGCACCTTTCGATGAGGGAGTCGGTGCGGGTCGATGACGTCGCTGTTCGGGTATGAGAACACGTCGACGGCATCGGCAGAAGACCCTCTGAGCAGGGCAGACGGCGATGTAACGGAACCGGATCGGGCGGCGCTGTTTGGGGCCGCTCCGGTCGATTTCAGAGGACGCGGGTGATCCGTTCGGCGGCGACGACAGCGTCCCGCCGCGCCGGGTCGAGGTTGGCGCTGATGACCACGGACGCTCCCACCGAGAGGGGCGCGAGCAACCACTTCAGCGGCTGCTCGGTCTCGGCGGCGTCGACCAACAGCCGGTCGCCGGCCCGCAGGTCCAGCATCGTGGCGAACTCCTGGGCGAGCGCACCCCACTGACCGTAGGTGGTGCCGTCCGCGCTCGCCGGATCCGACGCGTGAATGGCGGTGTGGTCAGGCGTCGTGTCGCTGTGGCGAAGCACCTCGGCGGACCAGTCCAGCCAGCCCAACGGCACGTCGTCCAACCGCCCCGGCCCGGTGCCGACGAGGTAGCGGTGCGGCGCGTCCGGCACGTCCTCCAACCAGTCGTCCTGCCGCTCGGGCGTCACGAGGACCGCGTCGAACGGCCGGTCGCCGCCGGGTTCGAGCACCGGCAGGCCCGCGGTGGCGCGCGGTCGGAACGACACCGCCAGGCCGCTGGCCCACGCCCCCAACAACACCGCGGCGGTACGCCAGTGCGGCGGCAGCAGGACCGCTACGCGGCTGCCGGGGCCGAGACCGCAACCGTCGCGCAGCAGGCTCGCGCTGCGGGCCGCCCACTGGCCGACCTGCTGTGCGGTCAGGTCGACGCGCTCGCCGGTCGCCTCGTCGCGGTAGCTGAGCAGCGGCCGTTCGGCCTCGACGGGTCGGGCCGCCAGGTCGGCCGTGACGGTTGGCTGCATCTCCAGGCTCCCCGGGTCGACGTCGGCACCACCCTACTCAACGACTTTGGTCGCACCGTCCGCCGACCGATGGCCGTATCGGGTGACCGGACGGTCCGGGCACAGTGCAGGCGACCGTCGAACTGCCGCCGAGGAGCGCCCGTGCCGACCGAACCGGACCCCGCCACCACCGGCCGCCCTGTCGCCACCGACCGGCCCGCCACCACCGACCGGCCTGCCGCCGCGAACCGGCTGCCCCTGCGGCGACGACTCCTGCCGGTGATCGCTCTGCTGCTGCTCGCTCCGTGGGCGGCCGAGTGCTCGTGGGGTGGCTTCGCCATCGACGACTTCCTCCCAGTGTTGATCTTCCTCGGCCCGATGTACGGCGGGGCGGCGATCCTGATCCGGGAGACCGCCCGGCACCTCGGCGCGGGTTGGCCGACGATCGTGCTGCTCGCCGCCGCGTTCGGCGTACTCCAGGCCGGCCTGGTCGACCAGTCGCTGTTCAACCCGCACTACCTCGACGACACCCAGTACGCCGACACCCGTGCCGCCGCCGAGGCGTCGCTGGTGCCGGGGCTGGACTTCAGCCTCCGCCAGGCCTTCGACTATGTGGGCAACCACATCGTGCTGACCATCTGCGCGCCGATCGTGCTCGTCGAGTCGTTCCTCGGACCGGGCCGCCGGCTCCGGCCGTGGCTCGGCCGACCCGGTCTCGCCGTGATCGCCGTGCTGTACCTGCTCGGCAGCCTGCTGATCTTCGCGTCCGACGGGGGCCGGAAGAACTTCCTGGCCAGCCCTCTCCAACTGACCTTCGCCGCAGTGGTCGTGCTCGCCCTGGTCGCGACGGCGCTGCTGCCCCGCTGGCGTCGCCCCGCTCCGCGCCGGACCCGCCGGCTGCCGCATCCGCTGTGGCTGGGCCTGCTGGTCGTCCTCGTCCGGCTCGGCGCCGACCTCGCGCCGGGCTGGGCGGGGGTGGCCATCGCGCTGGTGCTCGCCGCGATCGTGGGGGCCGCCATCGCGTACTGGTCGTCGGGCGTGCGCTGGGGGCAGCGGCACGTGCTCGCGGCCGGCTCGGCCAGCGTGGTCAGCGCCGCCGCGTTCGCCTACCTGGTGCCGCCGTACTCCCCGGGGAACCCGACGGCGGCCCTGGCCGGCGACATCGCGGTCACCGTCATCACGGTGACCCTGGTCGGCGGCGCCTGGTGGCGGCTGCGCCGTGCTTCGCCGACTGTTCACGTCGGCGCAAGCTGATGCTCCTCAACAGCTGTCAGCCTCCGTTCGGGTACGACCTAACGGAGGAAGTCCTTGACACTCAGAAGAGCACTCACCGCGCTCACCGCAGCCGGTGTCGCCGCCGCCAGCCTGACCGGGGCCACCCCCGCGTCGGCCGGCGGGCACCACCATCCAGCCAGGTCGCTCGCCTTCGACCGGGTCGCCACGTACCCGGTCTTCCAGAACCGTCCGGCCGGGGAGGACCCGGCGACCCCGACGGTCGCCGAGATCTCGGCGGTCAGCGAGGACGGCCGCACCCTGATCCACACCGATGCGCTGGCCAAGCGGATCGGCTTCCTCGACATCTCCCGTGCCGACCGCCCGCGCGGCCTCGGCACGCTCTCCCTGGCCCAGCTCGGCGACGCCGAGGACGAGCCGACCTCGGTCGCCGTGGTCGGCAGGTACGTGCTGGTGGTGGTGAACACCAGCGGCAGCTACACCGCGCCGTCCGGCCGGCTCGACGTGATCGAGCTGGCCAGCCGCAAGCGGGTGGCCAGCTTCGACCTCGGCGGTCAGCCCGACTCGATCGCGATCAGCAAGGACAAGCGGTACGCCGCGATCGCCATCGAGAACGAGCGCGACGAGGAGGCCACCCCGCCCGGCGGCGAGGAGGGCGACCTGCCCCAGGCGCCCGCCGGCTTCGTGCAGATCGTCGACCTGGCCGGTAAGTCCCCGGCCGGTTGGCGGCTGCGGCCGGTCGCGCTGACCGGCGCCGACGGCAGCGCGCTGCCCGCGCTGGTGCACGCCGGCCTCGCCGCGCCGACCGACCCCGAGCCGGAGTACGTCTCGATCAACGGCCGCAACCAGCTGGCCGTGACGCTCCAGGAGAACAACGGCGTCGCCCTGATCGACCTGCCCACCGGCCGGATCACCAAGGTGTTCAGCGCCGGCACCGCCACGATCAGCGGGATCGACACCAAGAAGGACGGTGTCATCAACCTGACCGGCAGCATCACCGACGTGCCACGCGAGCCGGACGCGGTCGCCTGGGTCGACGACCGGTATCTCGCCACTGCCAACGAGGGCGACTGGCGCGGCGGCACCCGGGGCTGGTCGGTCTTCGACAGCCGCAGCGGACGGGTCGCCTGGGACGCCGGCAACACCTTCGAGCGGCTCGCCGTCACCTACGGGCTGCACAACGAGGACCGGGCCGGCAAGAAGGGCACCGAGCCGGAGGGCGTGGCGGTCGCCGAGTACGACGGCGTGCGGTACGCGTTCGTCGGCTCGGAGCGGAGCAACTTCGTTGCCGTCTACGACCTGAGCAACCCCACCCGGCCGATGTTCCGGCAGGTGCTGCCGACCACCAACGGGCCGGAGGGGCTGCTGCCCATCCCGTCGCGCGGGCTGCTCGCGGTCTCCAGCGAGGAGGACGACGCGTCGGTGAACGTCCGGGCGTCGGTGTCACTCTTCCAGCTCGGTAAGGGCACGCCGACGTTTCCGAGCATCGTGTCCGGCACCGATCGGGGCGGCGCACCGATCGGTTGGGGCGCGCTCGGCGCGTTGAGCGCGGCACCGGGCAAGCGGGACCAGCTCTACAGCGTCACCGACGCGGCGTACAGCCAGACCCGCATCCTGACCATCGACGCGAAGCGGACGCCGGCCGTAATCACCGGCGCGTTGCCGGTGAAGGACGCGACCGGCGCGCCGGTCGGCTACGACGCGGAGGGCATCTTCGCCCGCCCGCAGGGTGGGTTCTGGCTCGCCGTCGAGGGTGCCACGGGTGCGGAGAACAAGCTGGTCCGGCTCGACGCCGCCGGGGTGACCCGGCAGACCGTCGCGCTGCCCGCCGAGGTCACCGCCGGCCTGGCGAAGCAGGGCCTTGAGGGGGTCACCGCGACCACCGACCACAAGGGCCGGGAGATCGTCTGGGTGGCGGTGCAGCGGGAGCTGAGCACCGACCCGGCCGGGATCGTCCGGCTGGGCCGGTACGACGTCGCGACGGGCACCTGGAGCTGGTTCGGTTACCGGCTCGGCAGCACCAACGTGCCGGGTGACTGGATGGGCCTGTCCGAGATCACCGTGGTCGGCGACCGCCTCGCCGTCATCGAGCGGGACAAGCTGAACGGCCCGGCCGCCGCGGTCAAGCGGATCTACACCGTGCCGCTGCCGGGTGCCGCGGCAACCGGCCCGCTGAAGGTGCTGCCGAAGACGCTCGCCGTCGACGTGCTGCCCGCGCTGCGTGCCACCAACGGGTGGACGCAGGAGAAGTTGGAGGGTCTGACCGTGGCCGGCAACGGTGAGGTATACGCGATCACCGACAACGACGCGGTCCAGGACGCCACCGGTGAGACGGTGCTTCTGCGGCTCGGCTCCAGCCGGAAGGTCTTCGGCCGGAACTGACCCGCCGCCGAGCGCTGCGGACCTGGGGGCCTGGCGTCCATTCCGCGATGGACGCCAGGCCCGTTACACGAAGTGACGCCGAGCGCGCCCCGCCATCCTCACCCCGCCACCTTTGCTCTGCATACCTATATGCGACGCTCACGCTGCGCGAGCAGAGCATGGCCCGAGCGCCATCACGACCACCAAAAACCGCAGCTCATCGCGGTGGTGCCGATAGGTCTGCAGAGCAAAGGGCGTGGTCGGTCCGAGCCGGAGGCGCTCGCATTCTTACGATCGGTGACGGGAGTCGACAACCCGCCGCAATAACTCACCGTAAGCCGCCCGCGCCTACCTCACCTTGGCGGGTAACTCCGGGCCGCCGTCGAGCAGCGGGCCGAGCAGGTCGCCGTACTCCTCGACCCGGTCCAGGACCTCGGCGGCGGTGAACTGGCGGACGGCCGGCTTCCGGCCGCGCGCGCCGGCCTCCACCTCGTCCCAGGTCAGCGGCGTCGACACGGACGGCACCGACTGGGCCCGCAGTGAGTACGGGGCGACGGTGGTCTTCGCCGCGTTGTTCTGGCTCCAGTCGATGAAGACCTTGCCCGGTCGGAGGTTCTTCGCCATCTTCGACACGATCAGCTTCGGGTGGACCTGCTCCAACTCCTGGGCGATCCGCCGGGCGTAGTCGGAGACCAGGTCGGACGACTGGGTGCCCGCGATCGGGCAGCAGAGCTGCATGCCCTTCTTGCCGGAGGTCTTCGGGTACGACTCGATGCCGTCGTCGGCGAGGCGGTCGCGCATCAGCACCGCCACCGGGCAGCACTCGGCGAGCCCGGCCGGCGGCCCCGGGTCCAGGTCGACCACCATCATGTCCGGGTGCTCGCCCACCTTCCACTGCGGTGTGTGCAGCTCCAACGCGGCCAGGTTGGCCAGCCAGACCAGGGTGGGCAGGTCGTCGGCGACCACGTAGTCGATGGTCTCCCGGCCCTTCGTCGACCCGGGGGCGGGCAGGTTCTCCACCCGCACCCAGTCCGGGGTCGCGGCCGGCGTGTTCTTCTCGAAGAACGACTTGTCGTCCACCCCGTTGGGGAAGCGGATCCGGGTGACCGGTCGGTCCCGCAGGTGCGGCAGCAGCACCGGGGAGATCCGGGTGTAGTAGTCGATCACCTCACCCTTGGTGAAACCAGCCGCCGGGTAGAGCACCTTGTCCAGGTTGGACAGCTCCAGCGCGCGGCCCTCGACGTCCACCCGTAGCCGGTCAGCCGGCATCGTCGACCTCCTCCGGAGGCTTGTCCGGGCGCAGCCGCAGCACCCGGGGGAAGCGCAGCCGGCCGTCGGGGGTGCGCTGGCCGTACTTCACCTCCACCACCACCCGGGGTTCTACCCAGATGGCTCCCCGCGCATCCTCGCGCGGCACGCCCGGCGCGAACGGCGACACGCCGGACCGCAGCGGCTCCAGCTCGGCGAGGAGCTGCCGCTCGATGGCCGCGCCGATCCCGCCGCCGACCCGACCCCGGTAGATCAACCTGCCGTCCGGGCCGGGCACACCGACCAGCAGTCCGCCGATCCGGCGCGCGCCCGGTCGCCAGCCACCGACGACGAAGTCACCGGTCACCTCCAGCTTGACCTTCACCCAGTCCGGTGAGCGCACCCCCGGGCGGTAGACGGCACCGACCCGCTTGGCCATCACCCCCTCCAGGCCATGCTCACCGGCCGCCTCGTAGGTGGCCTGCCCGTCGGCGAACATCGGCGGCACCGCCCACCGGGGACCGCCGAGCGCGAGCTCGTCCAGGGCGGCGCGGCGGCGCTCGTACGGCCAACCGGTCAGGTCGTCGCCGTTGAGCCGGAGCACGTCGAAGATCATGTACGTCACCGGCATCACCGCCGCCAGCCGGGCGGCCTTGTTGCGGTCCCGCACGTGCATCCGCTCGGCCAGCGCGGTGAACGACGGCTGCCCGCCCTCGCCGAGCAGCACCACCTCGCCGTCGAGCAGCGCGTCGTCGACCTGTTCGGGAAGCGTCGCCAGCTCCGGGTACGCGGCGGTGATCTCCACGCCGGAACGGGCGTACAGGTGCTGACCACCGCCTGAGATGTCGGCGAGCGCGCGGACGCCGTCCCACTTGAACTCGTACGCCCAGCCGTCACCCGCCGGGAGCGGCCCGGTCATCGCGAGCATCGGCTTGAGCGGCGCGCCGGGCACGACCCGACTGTAGTAGCAGGCCGAACACCTCGCGTCCGGTTCTAACGGATGCGAGCATGGTCGATACCGGGGAAGGGAGCGCAGGATGCGTGCCATCTGGAAGGGAGCCGTGTCGTTCGGGCTCGTCTCGATCGGGGTGAAGCTCTACTCCGCCACGGAGGAGAAGGACATTCGGTTCCACCAGGTGCACCGTGAGGACGGCGGCCGGATCCGCTACAAGCGCACCTGCTCGGTCTGCGGCGAGGAGGTCACCTACGACGACATCGCCAAGGGTTACGACATCGGCGGCGGCGAGATGGTGATCCTCACCGACGAGGACTTCGCCGACCTGCCGCTGACCAGCTCGCGTGCCATCGACGTGTTGGAGTTCGTGCCGGCCGAGCAGGTCGACCCGATCCTCTACAACAAGGCGTACTTCCTCGAACCGGAGGGCGCGGCGACCAAGCCGTACGTGCTGCTGCGCGACGCGCTGATCGACTCGGAGCGGGTGGCCATCGTCAAGGTGGCGTTGCGCCAGCGGGAGCAGTTGGCGACGCTGCGGGTCCGCGAGGGTGTGCTGCTGCTCAACACCATGCTCTGGCCGGACGAGATCCGTACCCCGGACTTCGGTTTCCTCGACGAGGACCTCAAGGTGCGTCCGCCGGAGCTGGCCATGGCCAGTTCACTGATCGACTCGATGACCGGCGAGTTCGAGCCGGACGTCTTCACCGACGACTACCGGGCCGCGTTGCAGGAGGTCATCGACGCCAAGGTGGAGGGTCGCGAGGTCGTCCAGCCGGAGGAGGTCGAGGAGGCCCCGGCCGCGGCGGTGGATCTGATGGCGGCGTTGAAGGCCTCGGTGGAGCGCGCCAAGGCGGCCCGCGGCGAACAACCGGCGCGCGGTGGTGGTGGCGGCGAGCCGACGCCCATCTCGTCGGCCCGGTCCGCGCAGAAGGCCGCCGAGAAGAAGGCGGCCAAGGCGCCCGCGAAGAAGACCGCGACGAAGAAGACGGCCGAGAAGAAGGCTGCGGAGCCGGCGAAGAAGACCGCCGCCAAGAAGACCCCCGCGAAGAAGGCGGAACCGGCGAAGAAGACCGCCGCGCGCAAGACCGCACCCCGCAAGAGCGCCTGACCGTACGGCAGCCGCGGCGGTGTCCGCCGGGCCGGGTACGCTCCGCCGGCCGCTGGCGACCGGAGGAGCCCTCATGCCGTACACCCCTGACCTGGATCGGTTGTTGACGCCCGGCGCCCGCTTCACCGACGAGCACGGCGGATACCTGATCGAGGTCCACCCGGTGGACGACATCGTCTTGCCGACCGGCCGCGTGGTCGGCTGTGACCCGCTGGTCTGCCCGGAGGCGGAGCCGTTCACGGTGACCGTGCCGCCGGGGCGGTACGCCGCCCGTGCCTGGGTGGCGGTGGTGCTCCGGGAGGACGCCGAGGTGGACCGTCGGGTCGCCGCGTTGGAGCTGGTCGTCTCCGACGAGCCGACGACCCGCTGGGAGCCGGCCGTCGCGGGCGACCAGGACGTCGCCAGTCTCGGCGCGGACGACTACTTCGGATACGGGGTGGATGCCGGCGTCGGCACGTTCGCCGACCCGACCGCGCTCGCCGTCCTGGAGGGCTGGGACTCCGACCGGGTCGAAGCGGTCTTCATCCCCACCGAGCTGCCGTCGTCGCCGGTCCCCGGGCTGATCACGGCTGTGCTGGACGAGGCGAGCGGTGCCAACGTGGTCACCGTGGCCACGGGTTGGGGCGACGGCTGCTACGGCACCTGGATCGGACGCGCCGCCGATGGCCGGGTCACCTCGTTCGTGACCGACTTCATGGTCGTCCCGGAATAACCGCCCGGGATGGCCCCGGAACTGTCGGGCTGGGCGATCCGAGGCAAACGCGGCGGGCACGGTAGGCCGCGATGCGGGTACCGTGTGCGTCGGCTTTCCCCCCGGCACCAGGTTGCCGGCCACACCTTCGCAGCAGGGAGTCGACGACGTGAGCGAGCGGACGCAGCAGAACCGGTCGGCAGGGCAGGACCCGAGCACGGCGACCAAGTCGGGACGCCGGCTGGCCGCGCAGCTGGCGGCGAAGCAGGCTGCTGACCGGAGGCGGAAGATCAACGCCGTGCTCAGTGGCGGCGCCGCCCTCGCCGTGGCCGCGACGCTGATCGCCGTCTTCGTGGCGATTGGCGGAGGTAAGGACAAGCCGGCGAACCAGGCCGACGCGACCCCGTCCGCCTCTGCCGGAGCCCCCGACGAGGCCGGCGCACCCCCCGCTCCGCAGTTGCCCGAGGGCGCCGACCCGGCGTTGGGCACCAAGCCGGAGGTGAAGGCGGGCACGGGTGAGCTCAAGAAGCTCGCGGTCACCCCGCTGATCAAGGGCACCGGCCCGGCCGTGCAGAAGGGCCAGAACATCACCACCAACTACGTGGGGGTGTTCTACAAGGACGGCCAGGAGTTCGACTCCTCCTGGCGGAGTGGGCAGCCGGCCACCTTCCCGATCGGTGTCGGTCAGGTCATCCCCGGCTGGGACCAGGGCCTGGTCGGGGTGACCGTGGGCAGCCGGGTGCAGCTCGACATCCCGGGCGAGCTGGCGTACGGCAACGACGAGGCCGCCGCCGGTGGACGTCCGACCGGTCCGCTGCGCTTCGTGGTGGACGTGCTCGCCGCCCAGTGATCTGTCCGGGTCGTCCCGGTTGTCACCGGGGCGCGATGGAGTTGTTCACATGGGGCTTCCGGCCCGTCACCCAGCGGCAGTAGGTTCGGCGTCACCCCGGGCGGTTCGCCGCCCGGGTGGGCATCCGGAATCGGGACGCGGAGGTGCATGTGACGGCGCTGGACGAGCCCTTGCGGACGACCCGATCGATGTGGGCGTACTTCGAGCCGGTGCACGCGGTCACCTACCTCCACCCCCGGGCGCGCGCCGCGTACGAGGCGGTCGGTCTGCGCGGTTACTGGCGCGGTTACTTCGCCGGCCGGGCCGCGCCGTTGGGCGCCACCGAGGCGGCCCCGGTGATCGCCGCCTTCTTCAACTTCGCGCCGCCGATGGTGACCCGCGCGCTGCCGGCGGTGTGGCGGTTGGCGACCCCGCAGGAGGCGCTGCGCGCCCGGCTGACCGGTGCCGTGCAGGCGCTCGCCGAGCTGACCTACGAGCTACCGGAGTCGCACCTGGCGGAGGCCGCCGACCTGTTGGAGCGGGCCGCCTCGGCAGCGCAGATCGCCGGCCGGGTGCTCGGCGCTGCCAACGCGGCGCTCCCGATCGGGGAGTACCCGCTGGCGCGGCTCTGGCAGGCCGCCACCACGCTGCGTGAGCACCGGGGGGACGGGCACGTGGCGGCGTTGGTGGCCGCCGGGCTGGACCCGGTGGAGACGTTGACCGTGCGGGTCGCGTTGGACGGTTCCCCGCCGCAGTACCTGCTGGGCCGGGGCTGGTCCGAGGAGCAGTGGCAGGCCGCCCGCGAGCGGCTCACCCGGCGCGGATGGTTGACCGGGGACGGCGCGGCCACCGACCACGCCCGGGCCGCGTTCCAGGCCATCGAGGAGGCCACCGACCGGGCCGCCGCGCACCCGTGGCAGGCGCTCGGCCCGGACCACACGGACCGGCTCCGGGAGCTGTTGGAGCCGATCGCCCGGTCCAGCCACACGCTGCTCCCCGAGGGCAGCCCGCTCGGTCTGCCCGCGCTGCCCGGCTGACCGGACACCCGTCGGTCGGGCAGGATGGGCCCGTGACGGATGCGGTGGTCTTCGACCTGGACGGCGTGATCGTGGATTCCGAACCGGTGTGGGAGGAGGTCCGCCGGGCGTACGTGGCGGCGCACGGCGGGACGTGGCAACCGGACACGCAGCGCCGGCTGATGGGGATGAGCACCGGCGAGTGGGCCCACTACCTCAGCGGAGAGTTGGGCGTCGACCGCACCGCCGAGCAGGTCGCCGTCGAGGTGGTCGAGGAGATGACTCGACGCTACCGGGACCACGTCCCGCTCATCGACGGCGCTGACCAGGTCGTCCGCCGGCTGGCGGCGCGGTGGCCGCTCGGGTTGGCCAGTTCGTCGCCGACCCGGCTGATCGAGGCGGCGCTGGCGGCGACCGGCCTGACCGACGCGTTCGGCGCGACCCTCTCCACCGAGCAGACCGAGCGGGGCAAGCCCGCTCCGGACGTGTACCTGAGCGTGGCGCGGAGCCTCGGCGTCGACCCGACCCGCTGTGTGGCGGTGGAGGACTCGTCCAACGGGGTGCGCTCCGCCGCGGCGGCGGGGATGCGGGTGGTGGCGGTGCCCCACGGTTCGTACCCGCTCGATCCGGACGCCGCCGGCCTGGCCGTGGTGACGCTGAACGCGGTCGGTGACCTGACCCCGGAGCTGGTGGACGAGCTGGGTTGACGCGGGCCGAGCGGGGTAACGACCACGAATGAAGGCCATCGTGTACGAGCGCACCGGCGACCCTTCGGTGCTGGCTCTGGTCGACCGTCCGGTGCCGGAACCGGGTGCGGGTGAGGTCCTGGTGCGGATGGCGGTCGCGGGGGTGAACCCGACCGACTGGAAGTCCCGCCGCACCTCCCCGCCGGACGGGTGGCAGATTCCCGGGCAGGACGGCGCGGGGGTGGTCGAGGCGGTCGGCGGCGGGGTCGACCCGGACCTGATCGGTGAGCGGGTGTGGGTCTGGGAGGCCGCCTGGCAGCGACCGTGGGGCACGACGGCGGAGTACACGCTGGTGCCGGTCCGGCAGGCGGTACGCCTCGGCGACGCCGCGTTCGAACTGGGTGCCGCCCTGGGCATCCCGTTCCTCACCGCGCACCGCTGTCTGACCGCCGGCGAGTTCATGCCGGACACGCTGCGGGCCGGCGCGCTGGCGGATCACACGGTGCTGGTGCAGGGCGGCGCGGGCGCGGTCGGCAACGCCGCGATCCAGCTCGCCCGGTGGGCCGACGCCACGGTGATCGCCACGGTGAGCAGTGCGGAGAAGGCGCAGCTCGCAGCGTCGGCCGGCGCCTCCTTTGTGATCAACTATCGGGAGCAGGACGTGGTCGAGGAGGTCCACAAGATCGCCCCCGACGGGGTCCACACGATCGTCGAGGTCTCCCCCGCCCGCAACGCCGCGACCGACGTGCAGGTGCTGCGGCACGGGGGCGCGGTGTGCATGTACGCCGACGACGGCGGGGACGAGGTGCGCATCCCGATTCGGGCGATGATGGTGCCGAACGCCCGCTGGCAGTTCGTGCTGGTCTACACGGAGCCGAAGTCGGCCAAGGCGCAGGGCGTGAAGGATGTGGCGGCGGCGGCCAGCCAGGGTGGCATCCGGGTCGGCGCGGACGCCGGCCTGCCGTTGCACTACTACCCGCTGGCGGAGGCGGCTGCGGCGCACCAGGCGGTGGAGGATTCGACGGTGGGCAAGGTGCTCATCACCACCAGCGACGCCTGATCGGGTCGCTGGCCGCCCGATTTCCCCGTCGGCAGGACAAAGGCGAACAACTTTCGCAACAATAACGGGGCGGGTCATCCCGCGTGGAGCGGGCGGCCCCGGCGCGGTGCGAACGCCGGGGCCGCCCCTGGGGAGGGTTGTTCAGGAGTACTCCCGCCCTAAGAGGCGACAGTGCCTGGCAAAACGTTACGGGGCTGTCAGCTCCCGGACAGTCAGCTCGCCCCCGGCGTACCGCGAACGGACGACCTTCTTGTCGAACTTGCCCACGCTCGTCTTCGGCACCGTGTCGATGAACGCCCAGCGCTCGGGCAACTGCCAGCGCGCCACCGACCCGGCCAGGAAGTCCCGCAACTCCTCGGCGGTCACCGAAGCGCCCTCCCGAACCACCACGGTGGCCAGCGGACGTTCGTCCCAGCGCTCATCCGGGACGCCCACCACGCACGCCTCCAGCACTGCCGGGTGGGCCATCAGCGCGTTCTCCAGCTCCACCGACGAAATCCACTCACCCCCGGACTTGATCACGTCCTTGGCCCGGTCGGTCAGCGTGATGTACCCGTCCGGCGAGAGGGTGCCCACGTCTCCGGTACGCAGCCAGCCGTCGCGGAACTTCTCCTCGTCCGGGGCGTCGTCACCGACGTACCGGGCGGTCACCCACGGCCCCCGGACCTCCAGCTCGCCCACGGCCTGGCCATCGGCGGACATCGGCTCGCCCGACGGGCCGACGATCCGCGCCTGCACGCCCGCCGGCACCCGCCCCTGGGTGTAGCGGTAGCGCCACGCCTGCTCACCGGTCACCCCGGCGGGCGGACGCGAGACCGACCCCAGCGGGGACATCTCGGTCATCCCCCAGGCGTGGATGACGTCGATGCCGTGCCGCTCGTCGAACGCGTGCATCAGCGCCGGCGGGCACGCCGAACCACCGACGATCACCTCACCGAGCGAGGAGGTGTCCACGTCGTGGCTGTCCAGGTAGGCCAGCAGGTCGGTCCAGATGGTCGGCACCGCGCCGGCCAGGGTGGGCCGCTCGGCGGCGATCATCTCGGCGATCGGCGCGGCCTGGAGGAACCGGTCCGGCATGATCAGCGACGCGCCGGAGAGGAAGGCCGCGTACGGCAGACCCCAGGACATGGCGTGGAACATCGGCACGATGGCCAACTCGCGGTCGGTCGGCCCGAGACCGAAACCCTCCGGCATGCAGACCTGCAACGAGTGCAGGTAGATCGACCGGTGCGAGTAGGCCACACCCTTCGGGTTCCCGGTGGTGCCCGAGGTGTAGCAGAGCGCGGCGGCGTCGCGCTCGTCGACCTCGGGCCAGTCGTACGTGTCCGGTCGGTCGGCGAGCAACGCGTCCCAGTGATGCACCGTGATCCGGTCGCCAGCAGCCGCCACCAGCGGCGCCGGGTCGCCGCCGCCGACCACCACGACGTGCCGCACCGTGGTCAGCTCACCGATCACCCGGGCCAGCAGCGGGATGAGCGTGGTGTCGACGAGCACCACCCGGTCCTCGGCGTGGTTGGCGATGTAGACGACCTGGTCGGGGAAGAGTCGGATGTTGAGCGTGTGCAGCACCGCACCCATGCTCGGCACCGCGAAGTAGGCGACCAGGTGCTCGTTGTTGTTCCACATGAAGGTGGCGACCCGCTCGTCACCGGTCACCCCACACTCGTCGCGCAGCGCGTGTGCCAGGCGGGCGGCGGCGCGGCCCACCTCGGCGTACGTCATCCGGCGGGGTTCGGCGCCCGTCCAGGTGACCACCTCGGCCGTGCCGTGCACCCCTGCGCCGTGGTCGAGGATCCGGGAGATCTGCAGGGGGGCGTCCATCATCGTGCTACGCATGGGTAACAAGCTAGTGTCGGCGGTCACACGTTGGGAACCCCCGTAAGTTGTCGCAGGTGAGCATCTCCTGGGCCGACTCATACGTGGGGCAGTTGCGCGCGCTCGCCGGGGACCGGACGCTGATGTTCGTCGGCGCCCGTGCCGTGGTCAACGACGACGCCGGACGCATTCTGCTGATCAAACGCTCGGACAACGGCCAGTGGGCCATGCCGGCCGGCGCGATGGAACTGGGCGAGTCGATCGCCGACTGCGCGGTACGCGAGGTCCGCGAGGAGACCGGGCTGCGCGCGCTGCGGGTCTGCGCGTTCGCCCTCTACACCGGCCCGGACCGGACCAGCACCAACATGTACGGCCACACGTACCAGGTGTTCACCACCGCGTTCAAGGTGGAGGAGTGGGACGGGCAGTTGGCCCGGGCCACCGACGAGACCACCGACGCCGGATTCTTCGCCCGCGACCGGTTCCCCACCCCGCTCTCCACCTCGGTCATCGAAACCCTGGCCGACCTGGACGTCTTCGAGCAGACGAACCGACTGATCCTCAAGTAGGTCGGCCCCGGAGTCTGCTGACTCCGGGGCCTCACCTGGGCCGGTCTACGTCGCCGGAACGACACCGATGTCGATCGTCACCACGCCACCGTCCACCACCTCGACCAGCACGCTGTCGGCGTAGGGGGCGTTGTACGGCGACTCCGACACCAGCGTGACATCCGAGTCGGTGGTGTCGTCCCCGACGTCCGGGGTGGTGGGCAGCCAGCCGTAGGTCAGCCCGGCCCGGACGACGTACCTCCCGGGCGGCAGTGCCCGCTCGTAGCTGCCGTAGATCGACACGCCGGACGTGGGCGCGCCGATCGGGGACTCGCCCTCGGGGATGAACGTCAACGGGTTCACCGGAGGGTCGTAGCCGATCAGCGGTTCACCGGCATCCCGTTGGCCGTCGCGGTCCTCGTCGTACCAGGCGGTGCCGCGTACGGTGCCCTGCGGCAGGTAACTGGTCATCGCCGAACGGGTGTTGTTGGCCTGGTCGGTGTCCGGGTTGGCGGAGGTCACGGCGGCGGTCAGGGTCAGTTGACCGGCGGGCGTACCGGCGCCGGCCGTGACGTCGAGCGGAAGGTAGTGGTACTCCCCCCGGTACACGGCGTCCCGCTGGCACTCCCAGTACCAGACGCCGCTGTCGGCCTCCTGCCCCGGCGCGCAGGTCCAGTCCGGATTGCCGGCACCACCGCCGGTCGTCGGCCGGACCGTGGGGGCGAGCATCAGGCGGACCCGGACGTCCTCGGCCGGCTGGTCGGACAGGTTCTCCACCACCACACCGACCGGCACCGTCTCGCCCGCGACGACCTGGTCGTCGAGGAGCACCACGTTGGTGACCGCGATGTCGGTGGGGTCCACCGGGCCGGGCCCGGCGTAGCGGTACCGCACGTCCGCCTCGTTGTTCGAGTCGGTCAGCCACTCCGGGCTGGACGTGGTGACCCGGCCCCGCACGCCGAAACGCTCGTCGACGGTGCCGAGCGGGGCCCGCATCGGGATGGTGATGGCGGTGGTGGCATCCGGAGCCAGCGGACCGGCGGTGCAGACCAACGGGGTGGACGCCAGGTCGCAGGCCCAGCCGTCGCCGCCGGACGGCTCCCCGTCGAGCGTGACGCCAGCCGGTCGGTCGACGACCAGCCGGAGATCCCGGGCGGTCGCCGTCCCGGTGTTCTTGACGGTGAACATCGGCTGGAGCGGGCCGCCCTCGACCGGCACGTCGGTCTCACCCCACACCCCGGTGTCCGGGCCGGGGAACAGATCCAGGTCCGCGGTGAGCGCGTAGGTCGTCCGGACCTGGTCGGTGTTGTTGGTCCTGGTCACCTCGCGGGCGCTGGTTGAGGCGGTCGCCGCGATGGTGGCGACGGTTCCGGCCGGGCCGGCCGGCAGGCCGAGGTAGATCTGCAACGGCTCGGCCGAGCCACCGGCCGGCACCGGGCCGTGGATGTGGACGCATTCGAACGTGGTGTAGTCGCACTGCCAGGCTGGATCGCCGATGATCGAGCTGCCGGTGGGCACCTTGAAGGAGATCCGGACATCGTCCACGCCCGCCGCACCGATGTTGTCGACGGCGGCCCGTACGACCACCACCGTGCGGTCCGGTCGGATCAGGGCCGAGGAGCTGACAGTGGTCAGGTCGAGCCGTAGGTCGGCCCGGCCGGCGGGTGCGGCGCTGGCGGGTGCGACCGGCATCGTCGCGGCCGAGCCCGCTGCGGTGAGCAGCGCGAGTCCGACACCGAGCAGTCGGCGTCCGAGGTGTTGAGGCATGCACGTCCCCCGATTGGTAGGAGACCGCGCGCGGCCGGCGGACCGGTCGCGAGCGGCACCGGCCGGTACGCCCCGTGCGAGCCGGCCGGGGAACCGCCTTTCGGCGGTTCCCCCTGAAGGACGACAAGCGCCGTGAATTCGTTACATGATCCACGCAGGATGGACCATGACCTGTTCGCGCCCGGATGAGAGCGTGCGTGCCGGAGCCACGCGGGGGGTCACTGGGGCAGCCGGACCCCGGCGAAGTACCCCTCCTGGATCCAGTTCGGGTACGCGACCGGCAGCTTGGTGGCCTCGTCCAGCTCGGTGAGGTCCTGCTCGGTCAGGGTGAGGTCGGAGGCGGCGATGTTGTCCACCAACTGCTCGTGCTTGCGGGCTCCGACGATCACGCTGGTCACCGCGGGCCGGGACAGCAGCCAGGCGACCGCCACCCGGGCCGGGCTGACCTCGTGCCGCTCGGCGACGCCCTTGAGCACGTCGACCACCCCGAAGGCGTGCTCCGGGTCGAACGGGGTGAAGCTGGTGTAGCCGGGCTGGGCGCTACGCGCGCCACTGTCGGCGACGGCACCGTCCCGGCTGACCTTGCCGGAGAGGAAACCACCGGCGAGCGGGCTCCAGACGGTCAGCCCGACACCCTCGTTGAGCGCCATCGGCACCACGTCGCGCTCCACGTCCCGGCCCAGCAGCGAGTAGTACTCCTGCACCGAGACGAACCCGGCCAGCTTCTCCCGGGCGGAGATGCCCAGCGCCTTGGAGATCTGCCAGGCGGCGAAGTTGGCGGCCCCGATGTAGCGGACCTTGCCCTGCCGGACCGCGTCGTCGAGCGCGCGCAGCATCTCCTCCATCGGAGTGATGTGGTCGAAGTTGTGGATCTGATACAGGTCGATGTGATCGGTGCCCAGCCGGCGCAGGCTGTCCTCCAGGTTCTGCATGATGTGCAGCCGGGAGGTGCCGACGTCGTTCGGGCCGGGTCCCGTCCGGGAGTGCACCTTCGTCGCCAGCACGACGTCGCGACGCCGCTTGCCGAGCGCCTTGCCGAGCAGTTCCTCGCTCTCGCCGTCGCTGTAGCCGTCGGCGGTGTCGACGAAGTTGACGCCCGCGTCCAGCGCGGTGTCCACCAGTCGCTGCGCCTCGGGCAACGCCAGCCCACCGAGGGTGCCCCAGAGCGGGTGCCCGCTGCCGCCGAAGGTCATCGCGCCGAGCGAGATCTCCGAGACGTACACCCCGGTGGTGCCCAGCAGTCGGTACTTCACGTGTCTTGCTCCTCGTGGTGGGTGGGAGGCCGAGGTCAGGCCCTCCTGGTCACTATGTCGGACACTGTGTCCGGCAACGAGCGTACGTCGCCGATCCGGCCCCCGGCCACCTAGGATTCCGGCTATGCCCTCGATCACCCGCCGCCGCCCGCGCAACCCCGACGGACGAGCCGCCGTCGAGGCACGGGTGCTGGCGGCCACCGAGCGCCTGCTGCGGGAGGGGGTCCGCTTCACCGATCTCGGGGTACAGCGGATCGCCGCCGAGGCGGGGGTGGCGCGGTCGACCTTCTACACCCACTTCCGCGACAAGACCGAGTTGCTGATGCGCCTCGCCGGCACCATGCGGGAGACCTCGTTCGACCGCACCGGCGAGTGGAGTCCGGCCGGGCCGGGCGATCCGCTCGCGGCGCTGACCGAGGTCTTCGCCGACGTGATCCGGATCTACCGGACATACGCCCCGGTCCTGGCAGCGGTCAGCGAGGTGGCCGCGTACGACGAGGTGGTCCGCGAGTACTGGGCGGCCGGGCTCGAGCGGTTCGTGGCCCGTACGGTGCAGGCGCTCCGCGTCGAGCAGGAGGCCGGACGTACCCCCGCCAGCGTCGACCCGGAGACCGCGGGCCGACTGATCGTGATCGGCGGTGACCGCTTCCTCGCCGATCACGTCAGCGCCACCCCGGCCGACCCCGAGACCGACGCGGCGGCCGCCCGGGAGTTGGCGGCGACCTGGTGGTACGGCGCCTACCGCCGCCCCGCCTGACCAACCGGCCGCGCTCAGATCATCGTCTGGGACTTGGCCTCCATGTCGGCGGCCGCCTCCTCCTTGGACTCGCGGGTCAACGGCTTGCCACCCGGGGCCGGGGCCTCGCCGCCGAGCGGATCGGCACCACCGGTGGCACCCTTCGGGCCGGCACCGCGCAGCTGCGTGTTCGGCAGCGTCAGGGTGACCACCACCGCCACGATCGCGATCACACCGGCGGTCAGGAAGACCATGTCCAGCGCGTCGACGAAGGCGCCCTGGATGGCCGCGCGTACCGGCCCCGGCAGGGCCATGATGGTGGCCGGGTCGTTGATCGAGATGTTGGCGCCGCCACTCGCCGCCACGGCCGCCTGCTCCTGCGGCGGAAGCTGCGCGATCGCGCCGGGCAACCGGTCGGCGAGCCCACCGGTCAGCCGGGACGAGAGCACCGTGCCCAGGATCGCCACCCCGAACGAACCACCCAGCGACCGGAAGAAGGTCGCCGAGGACGTGCCGGCGCCCAGGTCGCGTACGGAGACCGCGTTCTGCACCGCCAGGATCAGCGACTGCATACACAGGCCCAGCCCGATGCCGATCACCACCATGAAGCCGAAGGCGACCCAGAGCGAGGTGGCCACCTCCAACTGGGTGAAGAGGAACATACCGATCAGGAGGGTCACCGAGCCGGCGACCGGGAACCACTTGTAACGGCCGATCCGGGTCATTGCGCGGCCGGTCAGGATCGACGTGATGATGATGCCGGCCATCATCGGCAGCATCAGGAGACCGCTGCGGGTCGGCGAGGCGCCCTTCACGATCTGCAGGTACAGCGGGATGAAGATGATCGAACCGAACATCACCAGACCGATGATGAGCAGGGCCGAGTTGGCCAGCGCGAAGGTGGCGCTCCGGAACAGCCGCAGCGGCAGGATCGGCTCGGCCACCCGGGCCTCCTGGAGGACGAAGAGCACCCCCAGCACCGCACCGACCACGAAGAGCGTGATGATCACGCCGGAGCCCCAGGGGTACTCGTTGCCACCCCAGCTCAGCGCGAGCAGCAGGGAACTCACCCCGGCGACCAGCAGGCCCGCGCCGAGCCAGTCGATCGAGTGGTCCCGCCGCTCGAACGGGATCAGCCGCATCACGTGGTAACAGACCACGATGGCCAGGACCGCCAGCGGCACGTTGATATAGAAGATCCACCGCCAGTCGGTCTCCGCGAAGTAACCACCGACCAGCGGCCCGGCCACCGACGAGATCCCGAAGACCGCGCCGAACAGACCCTGGTAGCGACCACGCTCCCGGGGTGACACCACGTCCGAGATGATGGTGAACGCGAGCGTCAGCAGACCACCGGCGCCGAGACCCTGGATACCCCGGGTGACGATCAACTGGGTCATGTTCTGCGACAGCCCGGCCAGCAACGACCCGACCAGGAACGTGCCGATCGAGAAGAGGAAGACCGGCCGGCGTCCGTACAGGTCGGCCATTTTGCCGTAGAGCGGCGTTGACGCGGTCGAGGCGAGCAGGTACGCGGTCACCACCCAGGAGTAGTGGTTGATTCCGCCCAGCTCGCCCACGATGGTCGGCAGCGCCGTACCGACGATCGTCTGGTCGAGCGCGGCCAGCAGCATGCCGGTCATCAGGCCGAGCATGAGCAGCCGGATCTGCTGACGATTCAGCACTGGCGCGTCGGAGGCTTCGGTGGTCATGTGCCCTTCTATCCCGACAGCCAGAGAACATGCGCCCAACCCCCAAAAAACCCCACCCCCGCAAACCCCCGCCCGGCCCCGACCCGTTGCGGTTGATCAAGAGGTTTGCGTCATGTGCACGGCGATTCTTGACGCAAACCTCTTGATCAACTCGGGTTTAAGGGGTGGTGAAGGTTTTGAGGATTGTTGCGCAGAAGGTGGGGAGGTCATCGGGTTTGCGGCTGCTGGTCAGGTTGCCGTCCGTCACGCACTCCTCGTCCACCCAGGTGGCCCCGGCGTTGGTCAGGTCGGTACGCAGCGTGGGCCAGGAGGTGATGCGCCGGCCGCGCACCACGTCGGCCTCGATGAGCGTCCACGGGCCGTGACAGATCACCCCGACCGGTTTGCCGGCGTCGAAGAACGCCTTCACGAACCGCACCGCGTCCGGGTCGCCCCGCAGGAAGTCCGGGTTCGCCACCCCTCCGGGCAGCACCAACGCGTCGTAGCCGGCGGCGTCCGCCTTGTCGACTGTCACGTCCACGTCGTACGTCCTGGAGTGGTCCAGGTGGTTGAAAGCCTGGATGGAACCGGGCTTCAGCGAGACCAGCTCGGCCGTCGCGCCGGCGTTCTCGACCGCCTCACGCGGTTGGACGTACTCGACCTCCTCGACGCCGTCGGCGGCCAGGAAGGCGATCCGCTTGCCCTGCAATGTCGCTGCCATCTCGGTACATCTCCTTTCCGGGGGTCACCTCAGTTCCGTTCCCGCCCTCGAACGCCCGAAACAGGTCGAGACAGGCCGGGACAGGACGAGGCACGTCGGCCAGGTTCGCGTCGAAGGCAGCGTGACCAGCAGCATCACCACCGGCGGGGCCGGTCGGTGCGCAGGTTTGTCCGCCAGGCCGCTGGGGACCCGGGGAGGCATGGCAGGAGCAGCAGCGGAACAGCGCCGGCTCGCCACCGTCGTGGAGAGCTGGCTCGGACGCCCAGTCCTGATCGTCGGTGACGCCATGTTGGACGAATGGCGGTTCGCCGACTCCGACCGGCTCTGCCGGGAGGCGCCCGCCCCGGTCCTCACCCTGCGTCGGCGCATCTCAGCCGCCGGTGGGGCCGCGAACACCGCCGTGAACGTCGCCGCCCTCGGTGGACGGGCGGTGCTGGTGGCGCCGGTCGGCGCCGACGTCGCCGGGGACGAACTGCACGACTGCCTGGACCGCGCGGGCGTCTGGGACCGCACGGTCAACCAGCCCGGTCGGCCCACCCCGGTGAAGCGGCGGATGTTGGCCGGCAACCAGATCCTGCTGCGGGAGGACTCCGGCGACCCGGAGGACGCCCTGGACCACGACGGGGTGGTCCGGCTGCTCACCGCACTGAGCTGCGCGACCGAGGAGCTGCGCGCCGCCGCCGGCGGGGAGGCACCGACTCTGGTGGTCTGCGACTACGGCCTGGGCGCGCTGCCCGCGCCGGTCCGCGCGTGGTTGGTCGAGAACCGCCAGCGGTACGCCACTGTCGCGTTGGACGCCCACGACCTGGCCGACTGGCGGGGCCTCGCGCCGACCGTGGTCACCCCCAGCTTCGCCGAGGCGACCCGACTGTTGGCCCGCGCGGGCGGTACGACCCGACCGACCGGTGGGACCGAACTGCACCTGGAACACCCGGACGGCGACGTGGCCGACGGGCCCTCCGAGATGACAGTGGGCGCGGCCCCGGGCGCGGTACGCGCCGACGACGTCACCTCGGGGCCGGTCGGTGAGCCCACCCCGGGCGAGGGCCGGGTGGCGCTCACCGGCGACGGGCTCAGCGTCACCGGCACCGGCGTCACCGTGAACACCCGGGCCGGAGAGGGCGTCGACCGGGCCGTCCTGGCCGAGTCGCGCCTGGCCGAACTGCGTGCGCACACCGGTGCCGACGTGGTCGCGGTGACCCTGGACACCGAGGGCGCGGTGGTCGGTGGGGCCGACGGGGAGCCACGACGCAGCCACAGCACCCCGGTGCCGGCGAGCCACGCCGTGGGTGCCGGCGACGCGTACCTGGCGGCGATGACGTTGGCCCTGGCCGCGGACGCGCCCCTGCCCACCGCCGCCCAGCTCGCCCAACTGGCGGCCACCATCACCGTCTCGGACACCGGCACCTGCGTGTGTCGACGGGACGACCTGCTCGCCGCGCTGGGCCAGCCGGCCGACACCACCAGCCACCCGGCGATGGTCGACGGCGACGAGTTGGACGCGATCGTCGCCGAGTACCGCGAGGCGGGACGGTCGGTGGTCTTCACCAACGGATGCTTCGACGTGCTGCATCGCGGGCACGTGCGGTACCTGGAGCAGGCCCGCGCGTTGGGTGACCTGCTCATCGTCGCGGTCAACTCGGACGGCAGCGTACGACGGTTGAAGGGCCCGGACCGGCCGGTCAACCCGGTCGAGGACCGGGGTGCCCTGCTCGCCGCGCTCGCCTGCGTGGACCACGTGGTGGTCTTCGAGGAGGACTCACCTGCCGCGCTGATCGAGGCGGTCCGACCGGACGTGTACGTCAAGGGCGGCGACTACCCGCCGGAGCTGGTGCCGGAGGCGCCGCTGGTGCGCCGGCTGGGTGGTCAGGTGCGCACCCTGGGGTACGTGCCGGACCGGTCCACCTCGGCGATCATCGAGCGGATCCGGTCGCACAGCCAGGACCCGTCCGGGCACCCCACGGAACCTTCGGCGTACGCCGATGATCGGCAACCCGAGCCGGCGCCGCGCACCCGCACCCAGGCGTCGTGAACCGCCCTCTCGACCTCGGCACCCCGGCGGAGTTCCGCGCCGACCGGCTGGTCGACGTGCTGATTCCGACCCGGAACCGGCCCGCCGAGCTGGCGGTCACCCTGGGCGGGCTCGCCGCCCAGGACGGAGTGCCCGGCTTCGGGGTGGTCGTCAGTGACCAGTCCGATGGGGATCCGGCGTACACGCATCCCGCCGCTGCCACCATGGTCCGGGCGCTCCGCCACCGGGGTCACCCGGTGCTGCTGACCCGTCGGCTGCCCCGCCGGGGGTTGGCCGAACATCGGGCGTACCTGCTCGCCGCCTCGGCCGCCCGGTACGTCCTCACTCTCGACGACGACATCTGGCTGGAACCGGGGGCGCTGCACCGACTGGTCACCGCGATCGGTGAGCTGGGCTGTGGGTTCGTCGGCAACGGCGTACACGGGCTGTCGTACGCCGACGACGTACGCCCGGAATCGCACGGCCACTACGAGGAGTGGGCCGGCCCGCCCACCCCGGAGCGGATCCGACCCGACACTCCCGAGTGGAACCGGGCCCGGATCCACTCGGCCGCGAACCTGCTGCACATCACCGAGCAGGTGGCGTTGGCGCCGGGCGAGTGGCGGGCGTACAAGGTCTCCTGGATCGGCGGGTGCGTGCTCTACGACCGGGCCAAGCTCGTCGACGCCGGTGGTTTCGACTTCTGGCGTCGGGTGCAGGAGAAGCACCAGGGCGAGGACGTGGCCGCTCAGCTCGCCGTGCTGTCCCGCTACGGCGGCGCGGGCATCCTGCCCAGCGGCGCGTACCACCTGGAGTCCCCCACCACGGTCACCGACCGGGACGTGGAGGCGTGGGAGGTCGTCCTCGCCGACGAGGACACCCCGCAGCCGGCGTGACCTACGGGGCGAGCAGCTCCCGGGCGGCCTCCAGCACCTCGATCACCGGTACGTCGGTGACGAAGGAATCCCGGTGCGGGCACTCGCCGTCGCCCGGCCGGTGCGGGTAGATGCCGGGTGTGCAGTCCACCCCGCAGACCGGGCAGTGCACCACCCAGGAGCAGATCGGTCGGTGCCGGCCGCGCAACGGGCTCGCCGTGTTGATCAGGTTGCCGACCCAGAAGATGCCCACGGTGGGCGTGCCCACCGCGGCGGCCAGGTGCAGCGGGCCGGTGTCGTTCGAGACGACCAGCGCGCAGTCGGCGTAACAGCCCACGAGCCCGCCCAGGCTGAGCGTGCCCACCTGCGGGCGTACCGGCACCTGCGCCGCGGCGACAACCCGGTCCACCACCTCCTGCTCGGCGGGCGTACCGGTGACCAGCACCTCGTACCCGTCGTCGTGCAGCGCTCGGGCCACCTCGGCGAAGCGTTCGGCGGGCCAGCGGCGGCGCGTGTCGGAGGCCCCCGGATGCAGCGCCACCCGGCGTCGCTCGGCCGGGCCGAGCACCCGGGCGGCCTCGGCCCGGTCGGCGTCGGTCACCGCCAGCGTCGGCATGATGCTGGTGGCCGACGCCCCCACCAGCGCCACCACCTCCAGGTAGCGGATCACCTCATGCTGGTAGTAGACGTAGCGGAGCCACCGGTCCAACGGCGGCGCGTCGTCGGCGCGCAGACCGACCGTCACCCGGGCACCGAGCCGGCTGATCAGCGGGTTGGAGTTGGCCCCGCCACCGTGGATCTGCACCGCCAGATCGAACTCCATACCGGCGGCAGCGGCCACGAAGTCGTCCATCGACGACTCCGGCTCTCCCGGGTCGGGCGTACGGATGCCGGGTGCCGGCGGCACCACCAGCACCCGGTCCACCGGGCCCGGCCGGTCGCGCCAGAGCTTCGCGTGCCACGGCGCGCCGAGCAACACGATCTCCGCCGAGGGGTACGCGCCGCGCAGCGCGTCCAGCGCCGGCAGGGTGAAGATGAAGTCGCCCAGCGCGTTGGCGCGCAGTACGGCGATCCGCCGCACGTCGGGAAGGCGCTCGGCGGTCGGGCCGAGCACGGACGGGGTGACCACCCGGCCCGCTACGGCCGGTCGATCTCGCCGGCGGTGTCCGGGCGGTGCAGCTCCCGGTCCGCAGCGGGATCGCCGGGCATCGGCGTACCCGTGGAGAGGTCGCTGGAGCGCGGCCCGGTGCGGCCCGCGGGAACGGTGCTCGCCGTCGGCCGTAGTGAGCTGGGCGCGTCCAGGTCGGCGTCCGGGTCGACGCCCACCCCGAGCCGGTCGACCAGTTCGCCACCGAGCCAGGCGCTGATGCCGAGGATCGCCACCGCGACCACCTCGATGGCGACCAGTGCCCCGCCGGCGGCGCGGGAATCCGCGTTGAGCCGCACCACCCACACGGCGGCGAAGAGCAGGACCACCGCGACGTTGGCGCCCGCGTGCAGCAGACCCACCCGTTTGGCGCGGGTGCCGGTCGGGATCGCCAGCAGGTCGAACGAGCCGGCCGCCGCGGCGAGCAGGCCGCCGATCAGGCCGACGGTGATGTTCCAGTACGCGACCTCGCCGAGGAAGTCGGGACCACCCACGGTGTCGATCACATCGAACAGCACCGCCGTGGCCAGCAGCGCGACCGGGAACATGACCAGCATCGGATGGACTGGGTGCCCCAGCACCTTGAGTCGGCTCTCCATCTCCCGGCCTCCACTGGTCGGCTGCGCTGCGCGACGGTCTCGTACGGCGGGCCGTACCCCGGGCGACCCGGCACAAACCTCGCGCTGGTCACGGCGGCCTAGGCTGACCACGGTGGTGCCCGCCACCAGGTCAACGGCTGAGGGAGGCCCGACGTGACGGTGGAGATCACCTCGCACGAGGAGTTGCGCGAGCTGCTTGGGGTGCCGAACGCGCGGGCCGCCAACAAGGAGCGCACCCGCCTGCACGAGCGGGACCGCGAGTGGCTCGGCGCCTCGCCGTTCTGCCTGCTCGCCACGGCCGGGGCCGACGGTAGCTGCGACGTGTCCCCCAAGGGCGACCCGGCCGGGTTCGCCCTGGTGCTGGACGACACGACCATCGCGCTGCCCGAGCGGCCCGGCAACAAGCGGGCCGACGGCTACCGCAACATCCTCGACAACCCCCACGTCGGGCTGCTTTTCATGATCCCCGGGCGCACCGACACGCTGCGGATCAACGGGCGGGCCCGCCTGGTCAGCGACGCACCCTGGTTCGACGACATGGTGGTCAAGGGGCACCGGCCGGTGCTCGCCGTGGTGGTGGAGATCGAGCAGATCTTCTACCACTGCGCGAAGGCGTTCCTGCGGTCCGCGTTGTGGCGGCCGGAGACCTGGCAGCCCGACCTGTTGCCGTCCCGCGCGCGCCTGGTCAAGGAGGTCGAGGCACCGAACGAGAACCTCGAAGACCTGGAACGGCACTACGGCCCCGAGTACGCCGCGAAGATCTACGTCTGAGCCGGGCGTTGGGGTCGTGACAGTGGGCGACTGGCTGGCAGAAACTCGCACCTCCTACGACACCGTCGCGGTCAGCTACGCCCACCTGGTACGCGACCTGCTGGCCGAGTCGCCGTACGAACGGGCCGCGCTGGCGTCGTTCGCGGAGTTGGTGGCGGCCGCCGGCGGCGGGCCGGTCGCGGATGTGGGCTGCGGGACGGGGCGCATCACCGCCCACCTGCGCACCCTCGGCGTCGACGCCTTCGGGATCGACCTCTCGCCCGGGATGATCGACGTGGCCCGCCGTGACCACCCAGGGCTGAGGTTCGAGGTCGGCTCGATGACCGACCTCGATCTGGCCGACGGTTCGGTGGCCGGTGTGGTCGCCTGGTACTCCCTCATCCATGTCCCCGACGACCAGATCGACGCGGTGTTCGCGCACTTCCGGCGGGTGGTGCGCCCAGGCGGCCCCCTGCTGCTCGGCTTCCACGTGGGCGACGAGACGACCCTCAAGACCGAGGGGTACGGCGGCCACCCGATGAACGTCCACGTCCACCGTCGGCAGCCAGCCCAGGTGGCGGCCTGGCTACGCCGGCACGGGTTCACCGTCGACTCGCAGACCACCGTCACCTCGGCGGAGAGCCGCCTCGGCGGCATCATCGTGGGACGACGACAGCCCTGATCCGCCGTCATCAATGGTAGAGTAAACCGCGAACGGCGTTAGCAGTTTTCGAGCCGAGCGGAGGACTGATGACGGACGACCCGCGCCCCGTCTGGGTGCTCGGTGGCGGTGGAGTGGCCGGCATCGCCTGGGAGGTCGGCATCCTCACCGGGCTCGCCGACGAGGGGGTGACCGTGACGCCGCAGGCCATCCTCATCGGCACCAGCGCCGGCGCCGTCGTGGGCGCCCAGGTCACCAGCGGCACTCCACTCGCGGACCTCTTCGAACACCAGCGCGGCGGCGTCGCCCACGAGACCTCACCCGCACTCGGCCTCCTCGACCTGCTCCGGCTCGCGCGGGCACAACTGTTCGCGCGCAGCCCCGAGCAGGCCGCTCGCCGCCTCGGCCGACTCGCCCGCGCCGCCCGCATCGACGACCCGTCCCGGCAGCGCCGCATTGCCGAAGCCCGCCTACCCAACCACGCCTGGCCGGACGACGCGGACCTGCGCATCGTGGTCGTCGACACCGAAACCGGCGTCAGCCGCACCATCACCCGGCACGACGGCGTCCCACTGGTGGACGCCGTCGCCGCGAGCTGCGCCATGCCGCTCTCTGCCACCCCGGTCAGCATCGGCGACCGCCGCTACATGGACGGCGGCATGCGGTCCACCCTCAACCTCGACCTCGCCCCCGGGAACGGCCCGGTCATCGCCCTCGCGCCCAGCACCGCCGCGATCGGACCGTGGGCGCGCATCGACAGACAGCGAGCCGCGCTGGGTGCCGGCCGCCGGGTGGAGCTGCTGCTGCGGGACCAGGCGTCCAAACGCGCCCAGGGAACCAGCGTGATGGACAGATCCGTCGTACCGGCGCTCGTGGCCGCAGCCCGCGAGCAGGGCCGACGCGAGGCGTCCCGGGTGGCCGCCGCACTGTCCACGGCCAGCCATCCATGACCTGCTCGCCAACGACGCGTCAGTCTTCGTGACCGGTGGCGGGGCGCAGGTGTTCCCCCTGCGGGTCGTAGCAAACGAGCCCGTGGTCGGCGGCCAGGCGCGCTGCTGCCGCCGAAACCTCGTCGGCCCGGTGGAAGGGGATCGTGAAGTAGACCATCGGGCCGGACGCCTCATCGATGATTCCGTTCGACAGGGGATAGAGCTGGGCGTCGTGGCCATAGAGGTCGGGCCACCGTTGCGCGACGGCATCGACGTAGGCGCGGATCCGGGGCGTGGGTGGCAGCTCCTCGCACTCGAAGTACTGCTGGTACAGGGCTTCGTACACCCCGCCGGCCGCTTCGTCGTCGGCGGGCATGTCGCCCTCCCACACCGCCAGGTCGTAGCTCATGCGGGGAAGTATGCCGCGTGTCGATGGCTCTCCCCGGCCGCGAGTCGGCAGACCGCCCAGCTCTCCGGCAGAAGGAGACCTAGGCTGACGCCCATGTCGGCGCAGCGTGAAGGCACAGGATCAACAGGCTGAATCCTGCCACTGACCGTCGGCGGGAGGCCTGGGGGACATGGTTGGTCCATTGCCGTTCTTGTCTGCAACCCAAGCGACAACCGGGATGGTCACTGAGGTCATTTTGTTGCGCACTACATAACTTCCCTTGCCAAGCGGCATCAAAGGCTGACCGGCAACGACTAGCCACGTTTGACCATCCAGAATGAAGATCAGGCCCATCTGGCGGCTCTCCGGATCGGGATGTGCCAGGACCAGACTTGTGCATGCTCCCAGGTCATCGAGCGACCACGCGCCGTAGGTGTCGATTGTTGTCTTGTCATCTTTGATCGCCCAGGACAGAGGCTGATCATCGTTCCAGCTGACCAGGGTGACGGAAGCTGCCGCGTCCGACGATCGGTTCTGAATCTGAACTGCGTCGGTCCCGTAGGGATTCAGAGCGTTCCCTTTCCGGACGGTCCAAATCGCTATCTGGTCGGCATTCCGGTGCTGCTCCTGCTCCTCGGCCATCAAGAAGGCTGCGCGCGCGTAAAACAAACTCAATACAGCCACGATGGTGGTCACGACAACCATCGTCAGGTTGATGAACCCTTGGTGCCGCATGAAGAAGTTGGGTCCCGAGCTTGCTGCCGTTTGCTCTGCAAGAGTTGCTTCATCGGGCGCAGAGCCCGGGGCGGGCGGCTCTGACCTAGGAGCCCTCTGCTCCGGTGAGCCCGAGGACGTTGCTGCTGAGGTCGCCTCCTCGGCTACCGCCGGTGGTGTCGCCGGCTCGGCTACCGCCGGTGGTGTTGCCGGCTCGGCTACCGCCGGTGGTGTTGCCGGGCCTTGAGGGTCCATAGCCAGAGTGTGGCCGATCGATGCCATGCTTGCCCCGCTGCCGGTCGGCCTCTCGCGGACCAGATGCGGATCGCGGGTCGGGCCGGAGCGTCAGTTATGCCACGACTACCTTGGTCCGGTGATCGAGATCCTGGACAGCCTCGATGTCCTTGCCCAACCCGTCCCTGATCTCCGGATGCTGACCCTCGCTGGGATTCGCTACGGATCGAACGCAGCTGACTCCGTCGACCGAGAGCGGATCGAGCAAGTCACCCTCTCCCCGATCGTTCACAGGCAGAAGAGCAGCGCCGGGGCGGAACGCGAATATTACGGTGCAGACGGCCAGCGACTCACTCTCGACGAGGTAGTCGACAGCGTCATCGACGCTGAGGGCATGCTGCATTTCGCCGGCAACATCAGCTACAAGATCGCGGGTGGAACAGTGGTCGGCTTCGCGTTGTACGGCGCGGAGCGCGGCCCCCTGGCCTACTTCGGTTCGCTGCGGTCGTATGAGGATTTCCTGACCGCGTTCGGGACACCCGACAACGTCGAACGCAATGAGGTCTACGGCGACCTGTTGGGATACCGCACCTACTACTGGGGCTCGAAGAAGCAGGCGTACTGGGACAGCTGGGACGAACGGTTGTCGTCGGTGAATCTGGGCGACCACGACGGGAACCACGGCCCCGGGCCAGCGTCCTGAGCTTCGACCAACAGTCGCGCTGGACCAGGCCTCGCAGTCACTATTTGCGACGGCTACCTACTGCGGCGGATCTCCTCGACGCAGGGCTGACTCCGCACGACCTGCGGCACACAGCGGCGAGTCTGGCGGTGGCGGCGGGCGCCAACGTCAAGGCGATGCAGCGGATGCTGGGGCACGCTTCGGCGTCGAAGATGCTCGACGTGTGCGTCGATGACCTGGGCTTCTGTACCGAGCCGCTTGACGGAATCGAACCGTCGACCTACGCACCTCGACCATCGCGCCTATGGACTTGTCATCAGTTACCAGAACTTGGAGTTGACCTGCAGACATGGCGCAACAAGGTGATCACGACCTGCCGGCGCTGGCCCGCCATGTGCAGCGGTCTTCGGGTAACGGGGGCTGTTTCGGCCAGCGCATCGCCGCTTCGGCCTTGCAGGGCTTCGGCCCCTACCGCACTTCGGGCTGTCGCGGGCGCTGAAGCCGACCCGTCGAGGGGCCGGCTTAAGTAGCGGGTCCACTTGGCGCTGCCGGTCGGGTCGACGATCGCGACGGCGGTCCGGATACCTGTTGCGGCCCAGGTCACCGACGGTCTTGATGTTGAACGCCTTGCCGGTCACCTTGGTGAGGTCGGCGGATACTCCATCAGCTTTCCGTCCTGCCAGCGGGTGCGTGCACTCCTGTTGCCTTCCTGTGCCGCAGGACCAAACCACAAGATCAACAGTCGCCGTGAGGCCGACCGCCACCACCACGAGTGAGACACCGGATATTGGACGAGGAGTCTCTCGATAGTCGACGTCGGCAGACTCACTTACGTCCCTCCCCCGAGGGCAACAAGTTAACTTCTCGCCTGGTCGCCGTTCCCGTCAGGAAGGTCAGCGATATGTCAACGTCAACGTTGGACCGCAACGTCGAGGTGGCCGATCGGGAAATCGACAACCCGACACGATTGTTCGACGACCGAGGGCCCGAAATCGAAAGGCGAGGACTCTGCTGCCGCTGCGGTCACCGGCACGCCCTGGACTGTAATTGCTTCCCATAGTCACGATTCCGGAGCGCCTGGGTCTGTCGCCGAATCGAACCTACGAACTGATTACGGAGCGACCGTGCGGATCAGGATGCGGCAACGAGCACAAGTTCTTGTGGATGGTGACGACCTGCTCGTCTTGATGCGTGGGCGGGCCTTGAAGACCGCCGATTCGGTCGAGACGCGATGGCTGTTGACCCGGGTCTGCGAAGGGGTCGACCCGGTGCAGATCGCCGGGCCCGCGACCGGCGACCGCCCGGCGATCACCGCCGAGGTCGTCCAGTCGACGGTCGCCGACCTCGAGGCGATCGGGGCCCTCGAGCGACTCGACGTCGATCACCAGCAAACGCCGGACGACATCGGGCGCAACGCTCGTACCCTGGAGTTTCTCTCCACACTCGAGGGCGCTGCCGGCTCTCGATTCGACATGCACGCGCGTGTCGCGAGGTCCTCGGTGCTGCTGATCGGCACCGGGGGTCTGGGTAGCTGGATCGCGTACGGCCTTGCCGCCGCGGGCATCGGGCGCCTCGGCCTGTGCGATCCCGACACCGTGGACCTGTCCAACCTCAACCGGTCGATCCTCTTCGACCGCGACTCGGTCGGCACCCTCAAGGTGGAGGCGGCACGGGACCGGCTCTCGCGGTTCTCACCGGATCTGCGGGTCGAAGTGTTCGCCGAAAGAGTCGAGGGACCTGAGGACGTCGCTCGGATCGGCGAGGGCTTCGATCTCATCATCGGTGCCGCGGACCGGCCACACCGCA
The DNA here is from genome assembly GCF_004217135.1 of Micromonospora violae. Taxonomy (NCBI): domain Bacteria; kingdom Bacillati; phylum Actinomycetota; class Actinomycetes; order Micromonosporales; family Micromonosporaceae; genus Micromonospora; species Micromonospora violae. Next base: position 6,097,179 of record NZ_SHKK01000001.1, on the reverse strand, counting down.
GGATCCGGCGTTGGGTCGCCGGTGGGAGTCTGCGCTGCGGTGTCCCCTCGCTGCAGGCTGGCGGCGGCCGCATCGGTCCCTTGTATATTCCCGGCGAAACCAGTTGTGCGGGGTGCCTGCAGGCGTCACTCGTGCTTCCCGGCAGCAGGATGGACGTGCTGGCGGAACAGCCGCCCGAGTTTCCCACCCGCTCGCCCGGTTCGCTGGCGCCTTTCCCTGCCGCCGAGTCCGGCATGGTGGTGCTGGAAGCGTACCGATATCTGTCGAAAATGGCGCCGCCTGCGACAGTGAACGGCTACCTGTCCGAGGGACCCAACCTGTTCGACGGAAAACGGGTCGAGCTAAATCCGCATCCCGCATGCTCCGTGTGCGGCACCCAATAGACGGCCGAGCATTGCTCGGCGATACCGCTGGTGCTACCGATTAGGAGGTGAAAAATGGAGAACGCGATCATCGTCGCTGAGGAATTCGAGGTCCTCGCCGAGTGGGAGTACGCCTGATCCTCAACCGCCGCGTAACCACCTTATGAAGGGAGGTGAAATAATGGAGAACACGACGATTGTCGCGGAGGAGTTCGAGGTCCTCGCCGAGTGGGAGTACGCCTGATCCCACTGTCGATGGCGGGGGGATATCACGAAAGTGCGTGATATCCCCCCGCCGCTTCCCGGTCTTCAGATTGGACGCGAGCGGCGAGATGAAAGCGCTAGTCAAGAACGTCACCGAAGAAGTGACCGCAGCCGCCATCGTCAAACAAGCGGTCAGCGTGCCCAGCGGTCCCATCTACCGCCTCGTCACCCGTGGTGGCGGGTCGGAGATCGAACGATCAGGCAGTGATAGCCGCTTCCTGGTGCCCGACTCGTGGGCATCCGCACTCCGGCTGGACGGTGTCCTGGCCGACGGCGGGCTGGTCATCTCGGTGCCGACGGAGCAAGGCCGCCGGTCGTACGCGATCGACGAACTGGCTCAGGTCCGCGAGCTCGCCGCCTTGGAGCAAACCGACGCGGTGACGGCGGCCGGCAACCGTCTGGTGATCTTCGGGAGGGCTGGCCTGAAGGTCAGGAACACGGAGACCACGGAAGTGACGTATGGCACCAGCGTACGAGTTGCCGAAGCGTCGTCGAATCGAGCGGGCGACACGATCGCGTTCGTCACCCGTCCGTCGCCCTATCAGGACGCCCTGCTGTGGCGGACCGGCACACCGGCTGTGCCCCTCGTCACAGGCGGCCCGTCGGTGCGACCGGCCAAGGTCGCGAGCTGCGGCGACGGCTGCCACGTCAGTGTGCTCGTCCGGTTCCCGCGGGATCGCCAGATACTTGTCTTCGAGACGTCGCGTCTGGAGCAGATCGTTGTCGTGGAGCATGCGAGCAACATCTTCGCCTGGACCGAACGATGCAACTTGCTCCACCTCGACGACCACTGGCCGTACGCCCGTCTTCATCGCACCGACCCCGGCGGTGAAACCCTGTCGGCCGGCTACGTGCGTGGTGCGACCACCCGGCTTCTCCCTTCTGCGGACGGCACACACGTACACGCGAGCTCGGTGGACCACCCGCCCTCGGTGCTGCCGCTCGCCGAGGTTCTGGTCGAGGACGACGGTTCACTTCCCGCCGCCGGCACCGAGGTGCGCACCAGAAACGGCACGCTGCGGATCCTGCGCCGCCGGCACCGGCGCGGCCGCAGTGACCGGGACGTCTTTCTTCTGCACGGCGGCCCGTACGGCCTCTGGACCCCGTGCTGGGATCCGATCGTCGACCTGCTGGGCCGGCTCTCTCTCGAGGTTCATCAACTCGAGGCGCCGTACACCGCGGCGCTCCAGGGACGCCACGCACAGTTCAACTCCGGCGACTTCGGCGCGGTGGATGCGGAGAGTGTGGCCGAGGCCATCACCAAGGTCAGCGCCGGATCGCGGCTCGCGCCGCTGATCCTCGGACACAGTTACGGCGGTTACCTCGGCGCACGAGCCGCCCAACTGATCCCCGGCAGGGTCGGCGGGCTCTTCCTGATGAGTTCGATCTGGCAGGCGAACGATCTGGCGCGCCTTCGCGACGACGACCGCGAGAACCGCAGTCCGCTCTCTGCCTTCCTCGCCCACGCCTTCCCGCGTGGCTCCGCGATCCCGGCGACAGACCTTCCGCGTCATGTCCCCGTCCATGTCGTCCACGGATCTCGGGACCCCATCGTGCCCGTGGAATTCGCGGTCGCCGCGACGAGCGCCATCCCGAACGCCACGCTGACCATCCTGCCCGGCGAGGGACACATTCCGCAGCGACCGGCAGCTGTGTCCAGCACGCTGCACGACATCGCAAACTGGGTGGAGAGGACCAACAACCTTGTCTGGAGCCATTGAGCTACCTGCCCGCTACCGTCCCGATCAGGGACGAGAATCGCTGGCGGAGCGACTGCGAGCTCTGACGGTGGCCGACGTGCCCTCGACCTGTCCGGTGTACATCGGACTGGCCGCACCGGGATCGCGGTCGCCGAACCATGCGGTGGTCACCCGGACTATCGGCCGTCATCTGGTCGAGGGCGACGCCGCCCGCCTTCCCTGGTTCAACACGAGTCCCCCGCCGGTGCTGCGGATTCTCACGGCGGCGAGCTGGGGACGGGCGGATGCGATGGTTCTGCGCCCGGACGACCTGCCGTCCGATCTGATGAGTGACAGCTGGCGCGGACTGGTGACCATGCTCGCCGGCGGTCACCGCCGCTCGGACGCCGAAACGTCGGTCCTGGCCGATCTGCTGGTTCGGCTTGGTTTCGTCCGCTCGGCCGCCCGCCTCCTCGGGATCGCCGACGGCCAGCCGCTGAGTGACTTCGAGTTCAGCTCCTCGACGGCTCGGGCCGAACTCGGCGTGCTGTCCAGATTGCTGCCCCGCTCCGTCGATCTCGTTGCCTTGGCTGCGGCGGCCAGCCGGCACGTACGCTTCGCACCGAGGCAGCGGCTCGCATTCGTCAACTTCGTGATGGTGCGGCACGGCAAGGCCGGGGCCGACTCTCCGCTCCTCGACGAGCTGTTTGCAGTCGGCCGGGAAACGCTGGAGGTGATGTCCTGCAACGATTTCGACTACTGGATGGCCCGGCACACTCTCTACCGCGCGGCCGCGTACATCCCGTTCCTGCGCGACGAGAGGGAACGCACACTCGAACTTCTCGCGCAGGCGAGGGAGGCCGTGCTGGCCGCGCGGCCGCGTACGCACCTGGAACGGCTGTCGCTCGAAGACCACGTCTTCCCCATGTACGAGACGCTTGCGCGGACGAACGTCGTGTACGGCCGGCTCAACCAAGCCCTCGAGGCCACCGACGAGCTCGTCGCAATTTCACCGTGGGATTACCGGACGTGGTTCGCGAAGGGTCAGGTCCTCCTGCGTCTGGGGCACTTCGAGGACGCCATCGCGGCCTATCAACGTGTGTACGCCCTCGGCGGCCATCCGGTGGGCCAGGCCGCGTACTACGTGGGCTTCGCCCATGAAAAACTCGGCCGCACCGCGGAGTCCGTAGAGGCATACCAACTCTCCCACCGGGTCGATCCCACAGTGCCCGCGGTACGGGAAAAGCTCAAGGGAACGAGCGGATGACCAGAGCTGCCGAGTCGCAACGTCGTGACGAATCGACGTCCTCCGCATTCGTTCGAATCTGGGTGGCCCAGACCCTGTCCAACCTCGGCGACACCATCTTCCTGTCGTCGGTGATCTGGGCCGCGACCGTGCTCTACGGATCCGACTTCGGCACCATCGGCGTCGGGCTGGCGCTGTTCCTGCCGACCGCGTTGCTGCTGCCGTTCGGCGGTGTGCTGGTCGATCGGTACCCACGCCAGCGTCTCCTATTCGGCACCGATGTGATCCGGGCGCTGCTCACCCTGGCCCTCGGCGTGGTCTTGTCCTACGTGGAGCCCGCGGCGGCGATCCTGTTATTCACCGTGGCCGCCGTCCGAGTCGCCGGGGTCCTCTTCATGCCGGCGATGCATGCGCTTCTCGGGGAGGTCGCCCGCTCGGACGCCATGCTCCTCAAGCTGGACTCGTGGATGCTGGCCTCGCGGATGCTGGCCGGCATCGTCGGGCCACTGATCAGTGGCGTGGTCATCACGTCCGGCCTCGGCATGGCTCTGATCATCAACGGTGCGACGTTCGTGGTGTCCTGCATCGCCCTCTATCTGAGCCGTGATCTGCTCTCCCGGCCGAAGCCTCCGGCGCGGCGGTCGGCCGGCGTCCTGGCTGCGGCTAAGGAAGGAGCCGCGACAGCGCTGCACGATCCGATCTTCCGCCGGCTCGCCCCCACCCTGCCGGTGATCGACCTGGTCGGCTCGGGTCTGACCCTGCTGCTGCCCACCCTGCTGATGTCCCGCTCCGAGTCGCACGCGTCCTCGTACGGACTGCTCATCTCGGCGTGGGCCGTCGGCCGCTTCGGTGGGCTCCTGCTGTTCCGAATCCGTCTGCTCAGTGAACGCAGGGGCTTCCTGCTGGCCACGAACTGCGTCCTTCAGGGCGTCGTGGTCTGTGCTATCTCGCTGACCCCGGGCCTGATCCTGTCGGCGGCCCTGTTCGTTCTCCTCGGGCTTCCGTCCGGGGGCGCTTCGGTGTGCGTCAACGCCTACATCCAGACCGAGATCCCCAACGAGCTTCGCGGACGGGTCTTCAGTCTGCTCCAGTCGCTCGTCGCCGTGGCGATGCCGCTGGGTCCCCTGGTCGGCGGCGCGCTCGCGGCTTGGGGGCGCCCCTCCACCGCGGTCTTTCTCCTGGGCGGGCTGCTCACCGCCGTCGGGATCCCGGCCCTGCTCAGTCCTCGGGTATGGAACTGGAAGGCACCCGCCAGGGCAGCGTAGCTCGTCGAATTCAGCGAAGGGATCGACATGGCGCACCAAGGGATGGTCAGTGCCGAGGAACTAAGATCCGCGATGCGCACGTTCCCGACGGGCGTGGTCGCGCTCACGAGCGTCCGCGAGGGGAGGCCGGTCGGGGCGACGCTCGGCTCGTTCTTCTCGATTTCCCTCCGTCCTGCCCTCGTCGGGTTTTCCATCTCCCGGGATTCGGCCACCTGGCGATCGATCGGCCGGAGCGGACGGCTCGGCATCGATGTGCTGGCATTCGACCAGGAGTCGGTCGGCCTCGCCCTGGCCGCATCCGGAGACGACAAGTTCGAAGGCATCTCGTGGCGCTGGTCGGACAATGGCCTGCCGATCATCGACGGCTGTAACGCCCACTTCGAATGCCGGGTGGAGAACTGTCACCGCGCCGGCGACCATTTCATCGTCGTCGCGCGCGTCGAGGAGGTGCGGCGGCTACGTGACGTCCCGCCGTTGGTGCATTGTGATCGCAATTTCCACCAGTTGGCTGTCGTCTCGGCTCACTACGCGGGGTCCTGACGTTCGGGTACCTCTATGCCAACCGAGCCACCAGGTCTTCGACGTCACCCTCCACAAGCTGTGCGGTACGCGTGCGGACGAAGCCGAGTTCCTCGTTGATGCGGTTCATGTGGACGTTGCTGGGTGCCGTACTCGTCAGAATGCAGTCGAGGCCGGGAACGGGGTCAGCGGCCAGCCAGCGGAGCATCTCGCTCTTCATGAAGACGCCGAGCCGGTGCCCCCGGTGGGGGGCGGAGACCGCGGTGTCCTGTTGAAGGCCGATCGCCGGCCGCTCCGGGCGGAACTGCAACTCGGTCAGTCCGACGATTTCGCCGGTGTCCTCGTGAACGGCCGCAACCACACGCTGCTGCACGTTCCGTGCCACCAGATCGGCTTCGGCCGCTCGGACCCGCTCCACCGTCCAGGTCGGCAGATGGTATGACACGCTGCCGAACGGAGCGCCGTGGATCGCGGTCTTGGCGTGGGCGAAATTGGTGATCAGCTCGTCCGGCGCCGGGCTGATCCACCGGACCTGCCGATACCCGGCCGGCGCCGGACACCGCCAGCGAGTGGCGTCGGCGGTCGCGAAGCTCAGTTGCTGGATAAGCATCGTGGACGTCACCTTGAGCCCGAGACGCGCCGCGAGGGCGGCTCCCGGCGTGCCTTTGGTCAGCCAAGCACTTACTGACTCGCGGCCCGCGGCGTGCACGGCGTCCGCGACGACGCGCAGCAACGCCGTGCCGGCGCCTTCGCGCCAGCGTGTGGGATCGACCCGAACCTCCACCTGCGCATGGTGGCTGTTCTCGTGACCGGGCAGGGCCGCACGCGCCACACCGACCAGGCCACCGTCATCGCTGACGCTCCACAACAGGATGCGCCGGGCCGGCGTGGAGACAGCCTGGAGCCACTCGTCGGAGCCTTCCCGGGTCGGCGGCGGCTCGGTCGGCCGCTCGGCGGCCAGCGCCGCCGCCGCCAGCCGGTGGTGCGCGGCGAGGACCGCGTCATCCAGGTCGGTGGGGTCAATCGGCTGTACGTGCCAGAACATCTCCGCTCTCCTTCAGTAAGGGGACTTGCGGCTGACCGGCGGGGCGAGGGCCGGCGGAGGAAGACGCGGCGCTGAGGATCACCGCAGCGATCATGACGAGGCCGAACACCGGCAGGCCGAGCAGGACAGCGATGACGCCGTGCAGGGCGACACCCAGCGCGATGGCCAGCCGCCGGTAGGCCATCGGCGCCAGCACGAGCACGCCGAGGGACGCCTCCAGCCCCAGCACCGTCCACGTCGCCACGGCGCTGGCCGGGGTGCCCACCAGTGACCGGACCAGACATGCGAGCCCGTCGGACACCCCGAAACTCGGATTCAGAAGCGCCGCGGGCAGCGCCGATCCGTCGCGCCATTCGCTCTGCGCAAGCTTGGCCGCCGTCGCCGCCAGGTAGACGATGCTGAGCTGAACCGGCACCGCAAGAAGTGCCGCCGCTGCCGCTCCCGTCCAATGCGGCGCCAGGCGGGGCGGACCCCAGTGCCATCGCCGCCGATCGCCGAGGGCGAGCAGCACCAGCAGCATGGCCATGATCTGGGCGACGTAATCCGCACCGCTCGGCGCCGGCAGGGCCATCGCGAGGCTCGCGGTGATGTACCACTGAGGCAGACACAGCCATGACGGGCGCCACCCACTCACACAGACCGCCAGCACAACGAGCGCAAGCCAGCGAAGCACGGCCTGACTCTGCGGCGAGTCCCCGACGAGACACCACAGGCCCGCGCCGGCGACGCCGTCGCACCGCATGCCCGATGGATCGGCCGGAGTCGGTGCGAACAGAATCCCCGGAGGGTTGAACCCGAGCACGCTGAGGGTGGCGGCTGCCAGCAGGCTTCTCGGCAGACCGTAGCCGCCCAGGACCCGCAGCCGGGACGGCTGGGCGAGGGCTACCGACGCGAACATGTCAATGCGACATACGTCAGGCGCTCCGTCCGCACCACGTCAGCGGACCGATCGGATCGCCGGCTCTCGATCGTCAACAGCACGCTGCCGCAGAGAGTAGGCTCTGCAGCCGGGTTGACGAGCGTGACGGCCGGCTCGGGCGACGCGGGGAGGCAGGCCGCCAACCGCCCGCTCCGACAACTCCACCATCGGTCCACCGGAATCTCCGCAGACACCCGGGCAAGCTCGGCGAGTTGAGCGTGGGTGGTCCGGCGAAACCCTCCCACGCTGGCCCGGCTGGCCTGACGTACGGCGAGCGGCTCGGGCAAGCCACCCCGAACACCAGACCAGCGGTACGCCGACACCTGCGAACCACCCGCCACGTCGCTGTAGAAAGACCAGGTCTGTGGCCAAACCTGCCTCATCGTGGATCGGTAGAACGCAAGGTACCGGCCGGCGGGAAGCCATTGCGCCAGAACAGCGAGCGCCAGCAGCGACATCAGCAGCATGCGCCAGAACGAGAAGGACTGCCCTTGCAGGCCGAGGCCAGCCTGCTCTTCCCTATCCGACACGCTCACTCGCCTTCGATCAGCAGGCTGCGCAGTCCAGGTACGAGGGGCTCGGTGCCGACTTCGGCTTCTGCTGCTCGGCGGTGACCGACCTCCCCGTCGAAGCCGCGTTATCGCGATGGGCGGCCGCGCCACCGATGCCCACGGTCACCGTCAGGATCAGGGCCACCACGAGGCCGTACAGCGAGGACTTCTTCATCCCGGTACCCATTCATCGATCGTAGGAACGGAGCAAACACCCAGCGGACGACGACCGCTGTGCGGGCGTAATTGTTTCGGGGGCCGCTACTCGGTTACTACTCGCCCAGGTGGCGATCCGTTGCCTCCCGGGACGCGTGCCGGCATCTGTCGCACTCGACCGCACGGACGTCGGCAGCTTCGAGATGCCGCTTCGGCCCGGCTGCGTCGACGAATCCGTCGGGGCAGCGTTCCACGGCCCTTTGCCAGTGCTGCCGAGCGGCGTCGAGATCGCCCGCCCGGGCCCGCTCATGAGCGAGTCCTTCCTGCGCACGGGCGGTATAGCGGGTGAAACCGTATTCGTCGGCACGGCTCGACGCGCGATTGAAGACCTCGACCGACTCTGCGGGGCGATCCAGCTCCAACAGCGCCTCGCCGATACATGTCAGCGCCACGCACTCGATCTCCCGGAGCCGGAACTGCTGGGCGATCTCCAGCGCACCGCGGCCGAATTCGAGCGCCGGCTCCGCCTGCCACATCGCGCGGGAAACTGAGGACAGGCCCAGCAGGGCGATACCGATGCGCCGGTAGGAACGGGCCGCCGTAGCCTGCTCCAGAACCCAGGCGAACCGCTCGTACGCCGCCCGGTCAGAACCCTGCTGGCTCAGCACCATCGCTCGGTTCACATTCATCCAGAGCATGGCCTCGACCGGCAGCTCGGGCAACGCGGCCTCGGCAGCATCGAGGTGTCTCATCGCATCGTCGTAGGCGCCCAGCTCGCGGGAGACCACGCTGAGATTGTTGTTGAGCAGATGCACCGCGAACGGGTCGCCAGCCTCGGCGGCCAGATGCAGGCCGGCCTGGAAACTGCTTCGAGCCTGCTGTGGCTGACCGCTGTTGAGCTGCGCCGAACCCAGATCCGCGTACTGGTACGCCTGCCAGCCCGCGTTCCCCAGCTCCGCGGCGGCCTCGATGGCCTGTGTGAAGACAGTCGCCGCGAGGCCGCTCTCCCGACGCTCACGGGTAGCCAGCGCCAAGGCGTACAGCGCCAGGCATTCACCGTCGCGGTCGCCGGCGATCCTGGCTGACGTCACCGCCGACCGGATCACCTCGAGAGAGTCCCCCTCGAAATTGCGCAGGGCCAACAGCGGCTGGAGGGAACACGTCAGTTGCCATACCCGCCGGTGCATCCCCTCCCTGAGCGCCAACCGGATCGCCGCCACAAAGTTGACGCGCTCCCCTTCCAGCGCCTCGCGGACCGTGACGCCCGGTGGGCGCTCCGGCAGCGTCTCCCGTACCTCTTGTTCGGCCTCGAAGGCGAAGGGACGGATGGCCAGCGGTCCGCACCACGCGCGGGCGAGAGACAGGTAGTAATCGACGACGCGCTCGGCGGCGCGGCGGCCGTCAGTCGATGCGCCGTACTGCTCGTGAAGCTGTTGGGCCGCATCGCGGATCAGGTCGTGCAGTTGGTAGCGGCCGGCACGCGGTTGCAGCACGACGTTGTCGTCGAACAACGCCTCCAGGCTGGCCTCCGCCTCCGGCACCGATATACCGGCCAGCGCGGCCACGGAGTAGCCGTCGAACTCGGTAGCTGGGTGCTGGCTCAGGAGCCGGAAGATGCGCTGCTGCGTGGTGGTGAGGTGCCGGTACGAAAGGCTCAGGGCGACAACGACGCTCCGATCGCCCGAGGCGAGCAGTCGGGTCCGGGTGTGCTGATGGCGCAGCTGCCGTACCAAATCGTCGATCGACCACGTGGGCCGATGACGAAACCGCGCCGCAGCGATACGTGTGGCCAGCGGGAGCTGTCCGCACAACCGCACGACCTCGGCCACGGCCTCGTCGTCTAGCCGCGACCGGTCCTCGCCGCAGACCTGGCGGAACAGCGCGATACCGTCGTCCAGCGGAAGGGTGTCGACCGAGAGCGGAACCGCGCCCTCCAGCGACACCAGCCGACGGCGGCTGGTGATTACGACGAGTGAGCCGCCGGTACCGGGCAGCAGCGGACGGACCTGAGCAGCGTCAACGGCGTTGTCGAGGACGACCAGCGCCTGCTTGCCCGCCATCAGCGACCGCCATTGCGCCGCTCTTCCAGCCCCATCCGATTCCACCGACTCCACGGACAGGCCGGCGTCACGCAACAGAACACCGAGCGCCTGTTCCGGTGTCAGCGGCTCTTTTCCATTGGTGAATCCGCGAAGGTCGACAAAGAACTGACCATCCGGGAAATCATCCGAAATTTCGTGCGCGAACCGAATCGCCAACGCGGTTTTGCCGACGCCGCCCATGCCGTCGATCGCTGAGATCGCCAGGGTTGAGGTCCCGTTGCTCGCCGCTTTCTGCAGCAACCGGAGTTCTTCCGTCCGGCCGGTGAACTCGTGCGGGGTGTGCGGCAGAAGGCGTGGTGCTCGGGCTGCAACGGGATGCGGTGCAGGTGGCTCGTCGGACGGCTCAGCCGTCTTGTCATACGTACCCCGCAAGATCGCGGCGTGCAGATTACGAAGGTCGGCATTCGGATCCACGCCCAGTTCGTCGGCGAGAATCTGCCGGCCGCGCTCGAACACGGTAAGGGCCTCGGCCGGCCGCCCGGATTGCCACAACGCCCGCATGTAGAGCATGCGCAGCGACTCGCGGAGTGGGTGGGCGGCGACCTGGCTCGCCAGCAACGGCACCGCCTCGGCGGGCTCGCCCGCGTCGAGCTTGAGCTGCGCCAACTCCTCCACAAGGTCGACGAACATTCCTTCTAGGCGTGCCGCGAACTCCGCGCCCTCTGGATAGCCGGGATCCGGTATCGGCCCTCGCCACAGACCGACAGCCCGCCCGTATTCCTCCCTCGCCTCCGCCGCACGGCCTTCCGCCAGCCGCGAACGCCCAGCGGCGATCGCCGCCTGGAATTCGAGAGTGTCTAATCGATCCGACGAGACCTGGAGACGGAGGTAAGAACCGTCGCTGTGCAGTTGGACCTCGCCGTCGCCCGTGCGAACGAACGCCCGCAGGGCGCTTGCCGCATTGTGCAACTGCTGCTGCCAGCTCCGCGGTGGCGCGGTCCACAGGATACTGACGATCTTGTGGCGTGACACTCGCTCGTTCGCATGCATCAGGAGGACCGTCAGGAGGCGAGCCTGCCGAGGCCCGGGTAGCCGGACGGGGACGCCGTCGACATCAACCTCCAACCCGCCGAACAAGCGGAAAGAGAACCTCTTGACAACCTCCGAATTATCGACCGGCGTTGCTGAGTCAGGGGCCGCTCCCGCAGGCATCGACACATACCCCCCGTTGATCGTTCGCGGCACGGCGGATCCCCGAACGTTGGAAGCCTGCGCGCGGCCGGACTGTCGGGTCTCGACGGCACCGGCAACCTCGCCTTGATGGCCAGCAGCCGAGGGGTCTCCAATATGGCAATCGTAACGTTCGAGTGCATCGGTCCGTTGCCCCGAGGGGTGCCAGTTGACCATTCGCCTGTCCGCGACGCTTGGCGTCGGAAACGACACCGACACCGTGGCGGCGATCGCTGGTGCCCTGCTCGGTGCTCGATGGGGCATCTCCGGCATCCCCCTGCGGCGGCAGCGGATCGTGCACGGCAACCTGCTGACCGGCGCGGGTGCAGAGCGGCGGGCCCGCTGCGCGATTCTCCGTACCGGACGCGGCGGCGAGGAAGCACTGGGCGAGATGCGCGACTCAAATCTTTATCAATACAAACAATGCCCTGAGGAGCATCTCCTGGGGGTACAAAAAGGCCCCGTGACCTTGGCATATCGCCTGGTCACGGGGCCTTCGCCTTCGTGGAGCCGCCTGACGGAATCGAACCGTCGACCTACGCATTACGAGTGCGTCGCTCTAGCCGACTGAGCTAAGGCGGCAACGATCAGCAAGTGTACGGCACCGCCGGACCACCGCCCGAACGGGATACCCCCTCGCCGCTACGGCATGACTAACCGGACATCAGTCATCATCTGGACGCTTACCAGACAGCGGATGATCCGGGCCGCGACTACGCTGCGGCGGGTGAGCGACGAACGCGACCACCCCGACCACCGGGACGAGGCCACCGACCGTCCTGACCGCCCGCCGGCCGGTGAACGCGCCGCCCATCGGCCGCGCAGCACCGAACCGTTGGAGTTGGGCTTCACGCCGCGCAAGCCGGTGCCGTGGCTGGCGCCGTTCCTGCTGATCAGCACCGGCATCCGGACGCTGCTGGCGGTGCTCTTCGGGGCGTACCTGGACAAGCGTGAGTTGCAGAACGCGTTCGGCGACGACATCTTCCGCCAGGTCGGGCCGGACGGCGGGTTGTGGCTCGACTACGTGGCCGACCTGGGTGACGGCTTCAACGCGACGTACTCGGTGGCGTACCTGCTGGCGCAGCCCGAGCTGACCGTCGACGGGCACCGCCTGCCCCGGGCGCAGACCCTGGTGATGGGCGGCGACCAGGTGTACCCGTCGGCGGCCTACGCCGCGTACGAGGACCGGTGCAAGGGCCCTTACCAGGCTGCTCTGCCGGTGGCGCCGGCCGAGAAGCCGACGCTCTTCGCGGTGCCGGGCAACCACGACTGGTACGACGGCCTCACTGCGTTCCTGCGGTTGTTCGTCCGTTCCCGGGACCGCAACTTCGCGGGCTGGGGCACCGGGCAGTCCCGGTCGTACTTCGCGGTGGAGTTGCCGGCCGGCTGGTGGTTGCTCGGCGTGGACGACCAGTCCGGCTCGTACCTCGACGACCCGCAGTTGGCCTACTTCGACGAGGTGGCCCGGCGGCTCGGCCCGGAGTCGAAGGTGATCATCGCCGCGCCGTCGCCGACCTGGGTCAAGGCCGCCGACAACCCCACGGCGTACGACTCGATTGACTACTTCATCCGTACGATCATCGACCCGACCGGGGCACGGGTACGCCTGCTGATCTCCGGTGACCTGCACCACTACGCCCGCTATTCCGGGCCGGACCGGCAGCTGATCACGTGCGGTGGGGGCGGCGCGTACCTCTACCCCACGCACAAGCTGCCGGAGCACATCGAGGTGCCACCGCGGGACACGCCGACCCGCAAAGCCAGCCCTGCCCAGCCGTACGACCTGGTGGCCCGTTACCCCGACGCCGCGCGGTCGCGCCGCTACGGCTGGGGCATCTTCCCCCGCTTGCCGTTCCGCAATCCCGGCTTCACCACGTTGCTCGGCACCCTGCACACCCTGCTGATGCTGGCCATGGCGGGCGCCACGGCGAACTGGGCCGACAGCACCGACCAGCGGCTGTTCACCGTACCGCTGGTCGTGATGGTGCTGGTCACGGTGCTGGCGGCAGCCCTGTTCGCCAAGCCGCCGAGCGCGAGCGGCAAGCGTCACGCCCGGCACTGGATCCTCGGCGTCAGCCACGGCGTGGCGCAGGTGGCCCTGGCGGCGGCCGGCACCTGGGCCTGGTTGGCGCTGCCGTTCTACGACTGGGCGTGGCCGTTGCCGGCGGTCGCCGCGGCGGTGCTCTACGGCCCGGTGTCCGGTCTGGTGGCGAGCCAGCTGGTGGCGGCGTACCTGGTGGTGGCGAGCTCGTTCGGAGTGAACGTCAACGAACTCTTCGCCGGCCAGGGCATCGAGGACTCCAAGTCGTTCCTGCGGCTGCGAATCGACCCGGACGGCACGTTGACCATCTACCCGGTGGGGGTGGACCGGGTCTCCCGCGACTGGCAGGTGAACCCCGACCAGTCTCCCACCCAGAGCTGGCTGATCCCCAAATCTCCCCTGACCCCCCGCCTAACCGAACCCCCCACAGTCCTGCACTAACCACCCCCCCACCCCCTCCCAACCCTTTCCACCTTGTTGATCAAGAAGTTCGCGTCAAAAATCGGCCATGGCGTGACGCAAACTTCTTGATCAACAGGAGTGGGGGTGCGGGTGGGAGGGGGGTGCGGGTGGGTAGTTAGGGGGTGTAGTGCTGGTTGTGGGCTTGGCGGGAGCCGCAGACGTCGGCGCGGGAGCACATGGAACGCGAGCCGTCGGCGTCCAGGCGTACGGTCACCGCGTCGCGGGGGACGCTGTGGCCGACCACCCTGCCGTCGCCCTCCGGCGTACTGACCCGGCTACCCACCGCCGGGGCGGTCTCCTGGAAGCGTTGGTACAGCGGGTGCTCGTACTTGAGGCAGCACATCAGCCGGCCGCACGCGCCGGAGATGCGCAGCGGGTTGAGCGGTAGGTCCTGGTCCTTCGCCATCCGGATGGTCACCGGTTCGAAGTCGGTGAGGAACGTGGCGCAGCACAGGTCCCGACCGCAGGAGCCGATGCCACCCTGCACCCGCGCGGAGTCGCGGGCGGAGAGTTGGCGCAGCTCCACCCGGCAGTGCAGGGTCGCGCCCAGGTCGCGGACCAGGGAACGGAAGTCCACCCGGTGCGGGGCGGTGAAGTACACGGTGCTGCGCTCACCGCCACTCTCGGCGGAGCCGAGCACATGGTCGACCGCCACCACCTTCATCGGCAGGCCGTGCGAGCGGATCAGCCGTTTCGCGGCCACCTTCGCCTCGGCCTTGCGCCGACGCAACGCCTCATCCCGGCGCAGGTCGTCGTCGCCAGCCAACCCCACCAGGCGGGGGAAACCGTCGGTGTCCTCAGTCACCCACTGCGCTGCCCACACGCACTCCGCCACCTCGGGCCCGTCATCGGTGGGCACCAGCACGCGGTCGCCCACCTGCGGGCGCAATTCGCCCGGGTCGAGGTAGTAGAGGCGCCCGTACCGGTTGAAGCTGACCGCGCAGAGCATGCCCATCCCCCCACCCTACGACGGGTCACCGCCCCGGGCGTGACGGCCAGCCACGCCCGACCCCATTCATGACCGTCGACTCGACCGATTGCCGGACGTCCCGTCGTGCCGTTGCTGCTCGCCCGGACGGCTGAATCCGGGGCCGCGCGGAAGACAAGACTGCCTCGACGGCGTTGAGTGGAGGCAGACCTGCGGGGGGTGCAGGGGGAAGACCACGGCGTCGCCGCGGGCACCGACTCGGCGTCGGAAACCCGCGAGCGACGCCGTGGCCTGTCCACAACAGCCCGGCAACGGTTGGAGGGGCGCGGTTCGGTTACCAGCCGACCCGGGTGGGCTGGTCGTAGCGGGGTCGCCCGTCCGTGGGCGGACGCCACCCGGTCTCGGCCAGGCTCGGCGCCCACTGACGCAGCAGCGTCTCCGCACCGTCGTACGCGACGCAGAGCACCGCCAGCACCCGGGCGGCGATCTCGGCCGCGTCGGCCACTCCGGGCCCGACCGGCCCGGGGCGCGTCGCCGGGCCGTTGGCGGTGGCGGCGACCACGGCGACCGCTTCGGCCGAGCGGAGCACGTCGGCCAACGTGCGGGCCAGCGCGAGGCGGCTGCCCTCCACCCAGTCGGCGAGGGCATCGGCGTAACCAGCGGTGGATTCGAGTCGCCCGACCAGGCTGTCCGGCCCCTCGTCGAGGTGACGCAGCAGCGCCGCCCGCTCCTGCCCGTACGCGGTGGCGGCCGGGCCGGACCAGAGCACCGCGTCGGTGAGCGCGGCGGACACGTCGTCGTACCCCCGGACGAGCCGGCGCACCGCGTGGCCGGCGCTGGCGAGCGGCACCGGGTGCAGGTCGAGGAAACTGCGGACCGCGTCGCCCGGCAACACCTGCATGCGGCGCAGCAACGGCCAGACCCGGTGCCCCTCGGGGACACCGGCCGCGATCAGCGTGTCCACCCGGCGGAGCAGGTCGAGGCCGGGTTCGGCGAGCCGGTCCAACGCGTCCATCAGGGTTCTCCGGTGAGCCGGCGGCGAGCCGCCCGGTCGACGTCGGTGTAGCGGTCGGCGGCCTCCCGCACCGCCGCTGCGGCGGCGGCGAGTCGACCGGCGGCGGCGCGGGCCTCCCGGGCCCGGTCGTCGGTGGCGGTGGTCCACTGCCGGTGCAACGCCCGACCGATCTCGCCTGGGCGGCCTGGCGCGTCGACGCCGAACGCGGCCTGCGCCGGATCGCTGGCGGTGACGGTGTGCGAAACGACGGTGAGCGTGGCGCTCGCCTCGTCCAGTCGGGCGGAGAGCGCGCGCAGTGTGTCCATCTCAGGCCCCCGCGAGCGGTCGGTAGGCGGCGAACGTCTCGTTGTGCAGCTTCTCCCGGGCCCACTCGGCGGCGTCGGCCGCGGCGGTGACCGCGGCCTGCACGGAACCGGCCACGTCGCGCGGGCTGCGAGTGTGCAGCGGCCCGAGGAACCGGACGTCGGTGATCCGCCCACCGGCGGTGACCACCACCTCGACCAGGCCGTCCGGCGAGCGGACGGTCACCTCGACGGTCGACACCGCCTGGTCGAACTCGGCCTGGAGGGATTCGATCCGGCGGTAGCGTCGCACCGCCTCCTCGATCCAGGCTTCGTCGATCTCCCCCCGCGGCATCGGCCGACTCCTCCCGGGCGATCCATCACTCAGTGTGCTGTCACCGTCACCACGGCACACGGACCGTACCGCACAGCAATCGAGCCTGTCGATGCCTGTGGACAACGCCGGGACGTGCGGGTCAGCCCTTCCAGAGGGCCAGCATCATCGCCTCCACCGCGATCCGCGGCTTGACGTTCGCCTCGATCGCCGCACGGCAGGCCAGCACGGCCTCCAGCCGGCGCAGCGACCCCTCGGCGTCCCACTTCTGCGCACCAGCGCCGGCCAGCGCCGCCGTGTCGGTGTGCACCGGGGCGACGGGCGCGCGCAGCGCCATGGTGAGCGCGTCGCGGTAGAAGCCCGCCAGGTCGACGAGGGCGCGATCCAGCGCGTCCCGCTGGGCCCGGGTGGCCCGGGACTTCTGCCGCTTCTCCAGCTCCTTGAGCTGCCCGGCGGCACCCCGGATGGCGCCGGCCGCGCCCCGGCCGGTGCCGCCCGCGCCGAGCGCGGTCTCCAGTGCCGCCCGCTCGGTCGTGTCGGCCTCGGTGACGGACGCCGCGGCCTCCGCCTCGGCCGCCTCGATCAGCGCGGACGCCGCGTCGAACGCCGCGCCGACACCGGTCAACCGGCGGGGCACCGCGAGCACCGCCTCGCGCCGTTTACGGGCCTCCGGGTCGCGGGCCAGCCGGCGGGCCCGACCCACGTGACCCTGCGCGGCCGCCGCCGCCCACTGCGCCACGTCGGGCGCGATGCCGTCCCGACGAACCAGCACCTCGGCCACCGCGGCGGCCGGCGGCTGACGCAGGGGTACGACCCGACAGCGCGACCGGATGGTCACCGAGATGTCGTCCGGGTGGGTGGACGGCGCGCAGAGCAGGAAGACCGTCCGCGGCGGGGGCTCCTCGATCGCCTTGAGCAGCGCGTTGCCGGCGGCCTCGGTGAGCCGGTCGGCATCCTCGATGATCACCACCTGCCAGCGCCCGCCGGACGGGGTGCTGGCCGCGCGGAGCACCAGTGCGCGCATCTCGCCGACGCCGATGGAGAGCCCTTCCGGCACCACCAACCGCACGTCGGCGTGGGTACCGCCCATCGTGGTGCGACAGCCGGGGCAGTCCCCGCAGCCGGTGCCGTGCACGCACTGGAGTGCGGCGGCGAACGCCCGGGCGGCGACCGAGCGGCCGGAGCCGGGTGGCCCGGTGAAGATCCACGCGTGCGTCATCCCGGTGGACGGATCCGCAGCGGTCGCGGCACCGTCGGCCGGGAACGCGGACTCGTCGCCGCCGGCAGGGCCGGCGGCGACCGATGCGGGTGCCCGGTCGGCGACGCCCGCACGCAGGATGGTGGCGGCTGCTGCGGCTGCTGCGCGCCGCAGCTCGATCACCGCCTCGTCCTGACCGACCAGGTCGGCGAAGACGTCCGGCATCAGGTCTTGTGCTCCATCGTCACCAGCTCCGCGTCGGATAACTCGGGCTGCACCGAGGTGTCCGGGCCCTGTGCCGGCCGCGGGTGCACGATGCCGCCCGGCTTGCCGAGCATCTCCTCGACCCGCCGGACCACCAGCCCGGTGATCTCGTCAGCCGGCCGGGACGCGTCGAGCACCAGGTAGCGCTTCGGGTCGGCGGCGGCGAGGTCGAGGAACGCGTACCGGACGCGCTCGTGGAAGGCGATCGACTCGGCCTCCAGCCGGTCGGTGCCGGTGTTGCGCGAGGCCACCCGGGACAGGCCGGTGTGCGGCTCGACGTCCAGGAGCACCACCAGGTCGGGCTTGAGCCCGCCGGTGGCCCAGGAGGAGAGCCAGGAGACCTCGTCGACCGGGAGTGTCCGCCCCGCGCCCTGGTACGCCAGGGACGAGTCGACGTACCGGTCGCTGAGCACCACGCCGCCCCGAACCAGCGCGGGCCGGACGACGGTGGCCACATGGTGCGCCCGGTCGGCGGCGTAGAGCAGCGCCTCGGCCCGCGGGGAGGGCGCGTCGTCGCCGGAGGTGTCCAGCACCAGCGACCGGATTCGGCGGCCGACGCCGGTGGCCCCCGGTTCGCGGGTGACCACGACGTCGCACCCCTGACCGCGCAGCCGCTCGGAGAGCGCGCTGAGCTGGGTGGACTTCCCCGCTCCCTCACCCCCCTCGAAGACCACGAAGAGCCCGGCGGAGACGAACGGCTCGGCGGGCATCAGCGGACGACCCCGGATGGAGCCCCAGAGGTCGGCGAGGACCGGTACGCCCTTCTTGTCGTCCATCTGGCCGAACGCGCTGATCCCGGCGAAGATGCCCGCGGCGCCGGCGGCCAGCAGCAGCAGTCGGGTGGAGGAGACGGAGATGCCGAGGTCCGCGATTGCCAACGTGCGGGAGCCGCCGACACCGACCAGTAGGCTGCTCAGCCCGATGGCCAGGATCAGCACCAGCCGGGTGCCGATCTGCACCACGGCGAAGACCCGGCCGCGTACCTCGTCCTTGATCTCGCCGCCGAGCAGGGTGGTGCCGGCGAGGAAGGCCATGCCGGCGCCCGCGCCGACCAGCACCGCGCCGACGATCGCCATCGACAGGTGGATGGCGAAGGCGAGGGTCATCACGGCGGCGCTGGCCAGCACGATGCTCATGCCGAACCAGCGGCGTCGGGACATCTCCTTGACGATCATCGGGCCGAGGCCGATGCCGACGGCCAGGCCGATGAAGATGGCACCGAAGAGCAGGTAGAAGGCGGCGTCGCCCGCGCCGAGCGAGGCCGCGAAGAACTTCGCCGTGCCGATCACGATGCCACCGCCGGCGAAGGCGCCGAAGATGCCGAGCACCAGGCCGCGGACGAGCGGTGTCTGGCCGATGTACTTCCAGCCCTCGGCGAACTGACGCCGCATGCTCTGATCGGTGCGCTCCCGCTCACCGGTCTGCGCCTGGCTGATCTCCTTGATCCCGAATGCCACCACGAGGGCGGTGGCCAGCCGGGAGAAGGAGTTGACCCACAGCGCGAGCTGGGCGGGCTCGGCCCAGCCGAGGTCGCCGCCGGCGACGGCCCGGACACTGCGGTCGAGCACCGCGGCGACGACCGCCGCGAGGATCGGGGTGAGGCCGTACGTGGTGATCAGCGTGAGCTGGTTGGCCGCCTCCAGCCGGGCGCGCGGGATCAGGTTGGGGACCGCGGCCTCCTTGGCCGGAATCCAGATCAGCGTGATCGACTCGATCAGGAAGGTGGCGACGGTCGCCCAGAGGACCACCACCGCGCCGCTCGCGCCGGCCAGCGCCACCATCGGGATCGAGGCGAAGAGCACGAACCGCAGCAGGTCGCAGATGACCATCGTCCAGCGTCGGTCGAACCGGTCGGCGAGCACACCGGCGATCGGCCCGAGCACCAGCGCGGGGAGCAGGCGGATCGCGATCACACCACCGAAGGCCGCCCCCTTCGCGGTGTTGCCCTGGACCTGGGAGGCGGCGAAGACGGAGGTGGCCAGCAGGCCGAGCCAGTCACCGAAGGAGGCCGCGCCGAGCACGATCCAGAGCCGGCGGAACGGCTGGATGCGCAGCACGGACCGGATGGCGGCGTAACCGGACGGATCCACCTGACCACCGCTGGACGGGTTGGCGGCGTTGCCCGACCGGTCGCTCGAGCGCGACACGCCGGGCGACTCGCCGCTGTTCTGGCTTTCGATGGCCGTACCTCCACGTGCCGGCCCATCGCTGGGCACCTCCGGTGCAACACTCTAGACCCGGTGGGGGGCCACCCCCCGGGCGACATTCTCCTGCTCGCTGAGCGTAGGCCGCCGGAGGTGCCGACCGCAGCCCGGACGTACGCGAGGGTGTTTCGCATTCTCCGTCAGACAGTTAGCGTGCACACGTGGCCATCGAAAGCGACAAACTTCGCGAGCGCCTGGATCGGGCGACCGCCCACCTCGACCCCCCGTACGCGGTGGTCGACCTCACCGCCTTCGACGCCAATTCGGCCGCCCTGGCCGATCGCGCCGCCGGAAAGCCGGTCCGCCTCGCCAGCAAGTCGGTCCGCAGCCGGGAGTTGATCAGCCGAGCCCTCGCCCGGCCCGGCTGGCACGGCGTGATGGCGTTCACCCTGCCCGAGGCGATCTGGCTGGTCCGCGCCGGCGTGAGCGACGACGTGCTGGTCGCGTACCCGAGCGCGGACCGGGCCGCACTCGCCGAACTGGGTGCCGACCCGACGCTCGCCGCCGCGATCACGCTGATGATCGACGGCACCGGCCAACTCGACTTCATCGACGCCATCGCGGCCCCGGGGCAACGCGCCGAGCTACGGCTCTGCCTGGACCTGGACGCCTCCTGGCGACCACTGCGGGGGCGGGTGCACGTGGGCGTCCGCCGCTCACCGGTGCACAGCGCGCGGGCGGCCGGCGCGCTCGCCGCCGCCGTCGCCGGTCGACCCGGCTTCCGGTTGGTCGGGCTGATGTCGTATGAGGCGCAGATCGCCGGTCTGGGCGACGCGCCGCCGGGGCAGACGCTGCTGGCCGGCGCGATCAGGCTGGCCCAGCGCGGGTCGTACCGTGAGCTGTTGGCCCGCCGTGGCGCGGCGGTCGCCGCGGTCCGCGAGCACGCCGACCTGGAGTTCGTCAACGGCGGCGGCACCGGCAGCGTGGCCGCGACCAGCGCCGACCCCGCGGTCACCGAGGTCACCGCGGGATCGGGCCTGTACGGGCCGACGCTGTTCGACGCGTACCGCGCCTGGCGGCCCACCCCGGCGGCGTTCTTTGCCTGCGCGGTGGTCCGCCGACCGACCCCGGAGTTGGCGACGGTGCTCGGCGGCGGCTGGATCGCCTCCGGCCCGGCCGCCGACAGTCGGCTGCCCCGGCCGTGGCTGCCGGCGGGGCTGAAGCTGGTCGGCACCGAGGGCGCCGGTGAGGTGCAGACTCCGCTGTCCGGAGCGGCGGCGGCCGATCTGCGCGTCGGCGACCGGGTGTGGTTCCGGCACGCCAAGGCGGGTGAGCTGTGTGAACGGGTCAACGAGCTGCACCTGATCGAGGGGGACGCGGTCGTGGCGACCGTGCCCACCTACCGGGGTGAGGGGCAGGCCTTCCTCTGAGGCCGGGCCGTCGCCCCCACCACCGGGCGCGGCCCGCGCCCCACTCAGACGGGCTGGGCCGCCTCGGTCTGCTTTCCGGCGGTGGACGGGCCGTTGTCCGGGCCGTCGACCTGGCGGTGCAGGTACTCCCGGATCAGCGCCTTCGCCTCCAGCAGCACGCGCTCGTCGCCGTCGGACTTCCGACGGAACGCGAGCTTGATCAGCGCGTCCGCCGCCTCGACCGCGATCTCCAGCACGAAGCGCAGCTGGGGCACGTCGGTGAGCCCGAAACGTTCGGTGAGCACCCGGGCCAACTGGTCGGCGATCACGCCGTTGTTGTCCCGCTGCTCATCGAGCAGGTGCAGGTCGACCACGTCGCCGAAGTGCAGGGTACGGAAGCCCGGGACGGTGCGGTGCATCGTGATGTACTCGTCGATGCCCGCGTCGACGCCGTCCCACCAGTGGGTCATCTCGTCGGACGCGAACCGCTCGTCGAGGCGCTGAAGGTAGGACTCCATGGTCCGCAGGGTCAACGCCTGCACGATGGCGCGCTTGTCCGGAAAGAACTGGTAGACCGACCCGATCGCCACCTCGGCCCGCTCGGCGAGCAGCGTGGTGGTCAGCCCCTCGTACCCGACCTCGTCGACGAGCTCGGCGCAGGCATCCAACATGCGCTGTACCCGCGCGACACTTCGACCTTGCACCGGTACGCGGCGCAGCGGCCCGGTCGTGGCGGCTGGTGTGGACACTCTGCGCCACCCCCCTTCGACGGATGAACATATCTCCACGTCACGAGTCCGTGACTACCGGTACAACGAGCGGATCGCAATTGCGGTATTTACCAGCTAGAACGTTCCTGATATGAAGTCAGTTCATATTCATGAATGAGGAGCGCGCATGGTCCGCACCGCACCGCTCGGGGCTGGCTGGTCCAACTGGGCCGGGAACCAGCGTGGCAGCGCCAGCGCGATCCTGCGCCCCGGCTCGCCGACCGACGTCGTAGAAGCCGTCCGATCTGCCGCCGCCGACGGCGCTCGGATCCGGGTCACCGGCAGCGGCCACTCGTTCACCGCCGTCGCGCTCGCCGACGACCGTCGGATGGAGCTGTCCGACCTGGACACCACGGTCAGCGTGGACGTCGCCCAACGACTGGTCACCGTGCCGGCCGGCATGACCCTGCACGCGCTCAACGGCCTGCTCGCCCGACACGGTCTCGCGCTGCCCAACCTCGGTGACATCGACGCGCAGACCGTCGCCGGGGCGATCTCCACCGGCACCCACGGCACCGGCGCCGGCTACGGATGCCTCTCCACCTTCGTCGAGGCGATCACCCTGGTCACCGGCACCGGCGAGGTGCTGCGCTGCTCCGCCGACGAGCACCCCGACGTCCTCGCCGCCGCCCGGGTGTCACTCGGCGCGCTCGGCGTCCTGATCGAGGTGACCCTGCGTTGCGTGGACGCCTTCGTCCTGCGCGCCCACGAACGCCCGGCCGAACTGGCCGACGTGCTCGCCGAACTGCCCGCGCTGATCGACCGGCACGACCACGTCGAGTTCTACTGGTTCCCGTACACGTCCCGGGTCCAGGTCAAGGCCAACGACCGGGTACCCGCCAACGACCTGCCGCTGTCGCGCTGGCGCGGCTGGCTGGACGACGACTTCCTGTCCAACCGGGTCTTCGCCGGGGCGTGCCGACTCGGCCGGGCCGTGCCCGCGCTGGCCCCGGGGATCAGCGCGGTCTCCGCCCGTGCCCTCACCGAACGCCGGTACACCGGCCGCTCCGACCGGGTCTTCTGCACCCCGCGCCGGGTCCGCTTCGTGGAGATGGAGTACGGCCTGCCCCGCGAGGCATTGCCGGAGGCGCTCGCCGCGCTCCAACGGATCGTGGACGGCCTGCCGTTCAAGGTGCTCTTCCCGGTCGAGGTGCGATTCACCGCCCCGGACGACATCTGGCTGTCGCACGGCTACGGCCGGGACAACGCCTACATCGCCGTGCACCAGTACGTCGGCATGCCGTACGAGCCGTACTTCCGTGCCTTCGAGGAGGTGGCCGCCGGGCTGGGCGGTCGACCGCACTGGGGCAAGCTGCACTACCGCGACGCCGCCTCGCTGGCCACGGCGTACCCCCGCTTCGCGGACTTCCAGGCCGTCCGCGACCGGCTGGACCCCGACCGGCTCTTCACCAACCCCCACCTGACGCACGTCCTCGGCGCCTGACTTGACCACCGCGCACCGGCGCGCATTCTCGAGATCTTGGAAGGAAACCGCCCCTCCAGGGGCACTTCGCTTCCAAGGTCTACGGATTTGGCTAGCCTGGCCAGCCCGCGGCTTGGAGAGCGGCGCGAAGTTGGGTGATGATCTCGTCCGGTTTGGCACGGATAGCCCAGGCCGGGAAGCGCAGCAGGCGGTCACCGTCGACCCAGAGCGCGTTCTGGCGACGCATGTCCGCCCACCAGGCCCGCGGATCGAGGTGCTGTCCACCGTCGATGTCGACGTGCACCCCCCACTGCTCGAAGTAGGCGTCCAGGTGCCGACGCCGCCCGGCCGAGTCATGGCGGACCTTCTGCCGCGTCGGTTCGGGTAGTCCGGCGCGACGGATCAGGCCCAGGAAGTCCAGCTCCGCCAACGAGTGCGAGCCCCCTGCGGCGTCCGCAGCCGTGGCCAGGATCAGCTGGCGACGGTGGGCCCGGGGCAGCCGGTTGACGACCTGGTGCAGGTCATCGGCAGCCACAAGCCGTTGTTGGAATGCAGCGGCGATGATCGCCCGCGCCTCCTGATCACCGCTGGCCCACTGGGCTGCATCCACGATCGACCGAGCCGGCAGGGTCCGCCGGGGTTGCCCGACGGCCAGCACATCTCGGTCGGTCAGCGTGACGGTCCGGTGCACCAGCGCACCCGGTGGCAGCGATCCGCGTCGGCAGGCGGCCGGAAGTAGCACGTGCACCGGTCGACCCGGAAATCCCCGGAGCCCTCCAGCCTGTGCCGCGGTCAGACCACCGAGGACCGCCTGCGGACCTGCGGCGAGGATGGCTGCCCACCGGAGCTGACCGGCACTGACCGGCCCGTTGTGAGCGACGAACACGGCTCGGTGCATCTGGCGCCACCTCCCGGTCGCCACACGATGCCGAATGGCCTTGGTCGACAGGTGCCGTCTCGCCTGGTCGAGGCTCAACACGTCCTCTTGGTGGAAGAGCAGCCAGGTCAGCTCGTCCGCGTCATCACCAGGCAGCCGCCGACCCCAGGCAGCCAGGGACGACCCCCTCCGGAGACTCATGACACTCAAGTCTCCCGATCACCGACACCGCACGCTGCCCCTGTGGACAACGGCGAGATCTTGGAGAGAAAGTGCCCTTGGAGGGGCGGATTCCTTCCAAGATCTCGCAGATCCGGTCTACTCCGTGCTGGTGGCGGCCTTGCGCGGGGCGGCCTTCTTGGCCGGGGCCTTCTTCGCCGCAGTGGTGGCCTTCGCCGTCGTGGTCTTCTTCGCAGCTGTGGACTTGCTGGCGGCCGCCGTCTTCTTCGTGGCCGTGGCCTTCTTGGCGGCCGTGGCCTTCTTCGCGGGCGCCTTCTTCGCCGCCGCCTTCTTCCGCGGCGCCGGACCCTTCGCCCGCTTCTCGGCCAGCATCTCGGACGCTTCCTCGAGGCTCAACGCCTCCGGCGTCTGCCCGCGCCGCAGCGACGCGTTGAACTCCCCGTCGGTCACGTACGGGCCGAACCGGCCGTCCTTGATCACCAACGGCTTCTCGGTCGCCGGGTCCACGCCCATCTCGCGCAACGGCGGGGCCGCCGCCCGCCGCCCACGGGTCTTCGGGGCGGCCAGCAGAGCCAGCGCCTCATCCAGACCGACCGTGAACATCTGGTCCTCGGACTCGAGCGAACGGAACTCCTCGCCCCGCTTGACGTACGGGCCGTAGCGGCCGTTGTTGGCGAAGACCTCGACGCCGTCCGGCGCGACACCGATCAGCCGGGGAAGGCTGAGCAGCTTGAGCGCCTCCTCCAGGGTCAGCGAGTCCGGGGTCTGCGTACGCAGCAGCGACGACTTCCGCTCGCCACTGGACACGTACGGGCCGAACCGGCCGGACTTGAGCACGATCGGCTCGCCGGTGGCCGGGTCGTCGCCGAGCTTGCGCTCACCGCTGCCGCCGAGGAACAGCTCGTGCACCTTCTCCGGGGTCAGCTCGTCCGGGGCCAGGCCCTCGGGGATCGGCGCCCGGTCACCCTGGGCACCGCCCTCCTCGCCCTCGGCCGGTGCCGGCTGCTCGCCGCCGGGCAGCTCCCGTTGCAGGTACGGCCCGTACCGGCCGACCCGTACCACGACCTCGCGACCGTCGTCGTCGGTGAAGAGCGGGATGGAGTTGACGCTGCGGGCGTCGATGTCGCTGAGGTTCTCGGTGACCAGCTTCTTGAGCCCGCCGGAACGGGCGATGTCCTGGTCGCCGGCACCGTTGGCGCTGCCGAAGTAGAACGCGGTGAGGAAGTCGACAGCGGCGTGGTCACCGCCGGCGATCTCGTCCAGCTCGTTCTCCATAGTGGCGGTGAAGTCGTAGTCGATCAGGCGCGGGTAGTGCCGCTCCATCAACCCGATCACCGCGAACGCCAGGAAGGTGGGGATCATCGCCTGGCCGCGCTTGGTGACGTACCCCCGGTCCTGGATTGTCTGCATGATCGAGGCGTAGGTGGACGGCCGGCCGATGCCCAGCTCCTCCAGGGCCTTGACCAGCGACGCTTCGGTGTAGCGCGACGGCGGCTGGGTGTGGTGGCCCTGCGCGGCCAGCTCGTCGGCGGTCAGCGGCTGGTCCTTGACCAGGGTGGGCAGCCGACGCTCCGCGTCCTCGGCCTCGGCGTTCTCGTCGTCGCTGGACTCGACGTACGCGCGCAGGAAGCCCGGGTCGGTGATGGTCTTACCGGTCGCGCCGAAGTCGGCTTCCTCCTGGGAGGTAGAGACGGCCCGGATGCGCACCGACACGCTGGAGCCGACCGCGTCGGTCATCTGCGAGGCGATAGTGCGCCGCCAGATCAGCTCGTAGAGCTTGAACTCCTCGGCGGACAGTTCCTTGGCCACCTCGCCCGGGGTACGGAAGTTGTCCCCCGCCGGGCGGATCGCCTCGTGCGCCTCCTGCGCGTTCTTCACCTTGCCGGTGTAGCGGCGCGGCTCCGGCGGAACGCTGCGCTCACCGTAGAGCTCGACGATCTGACGCCGCGCCGCCGAGATGGCGGTCTCCGACAGGTTGACCGAGTCGGTACGCATATAGGTGATGTAGCCGTTCTCGTACAGCCGCTGCGCGGTGCGCATCGTCTGCTGCGAGGACAGGCGCAGCTTGCGGGCCGCCTCCTGCTGGAGGGTCGAGGTGATGAACGGCGCGTACGGGCGACGGCGGTAGGGCTTCTCCTCGACCCGGGTGACGGTGAACGGCCGCCCGTCGAGGCGGGCCGCGAGGCCCCGGGCCCCGCTCTCGTCGAGGTGTACGACGCCAGCACCGGCCTTGACCCGACCGGTGGTGGGCTCGAAGTCCTTACCGGTGGCGATCCGGTCGCCGTTCAGGGCGATCAGGGTGGCGTTGAAGTTTCGCGGACCCTCACCGGCGTTGGCCACGGCGAGGGTGGCCAAGATGTCCCAGTATTCGGCGGTGCGGAAGGCCATCCGCTGCCGCTCGCGCTCGACCACGATCCGGGTCGCCACGGACTGCACCCGGCCGGCCGAGAGCCGCGGCATGACCTTCTTCCACAGCACCGGGGAGACCTCGTAGCCGTAGAGCCGGTCGAGGATCCGGCGCGCCTCCTGGGCGTCGACCAGGTCCCGGTCGATCTCCCGGGGGTTGGCCACCGCCGCCTGGATCGCCGGCTTGGTGATCTCGTGGAAGACCATCCGCTTGACCGGGACCTTGGGCTTGAGCGTCTCGACCAGGTGCCAGGCGATCGCCTCGCCCTCGCGGTCCTCATCCGTCGCCAGGAGGATCTCGTCGACCTCCTTGGCCAGCTTCACCAGCTTGCTGATCTGCTGCTTGCGGTCGGCCGAGACGACGTAGAGCGCGTGGAAGCCGTTGTCGACGTCCACCCCGAGCCGGGCCCAGGGCTCGCCCTTGTACTTGGCCGGCACGTCGGCGGCGTTGCGCGGCAGGTCGCGGACGTGACCGAAGCTGGCCTCCACGACGTACCCCGGGCCGAGGTAGCCCGAGATCGTCTTGGCCTTCGCCGGTGACTCGACGATGACCAGACGGGTGGTTCCAGCGTTGCTCGGCACGTCTCTCCCCGACCTCACTCCTGCTCGTGGCCTGCCGGCGCCCGGACAGCGACCGCTTTCGACCCCGCCGTCGCACCGGCGGTCCGGATGTCCAACGTAACGCGCCGCCCGCGTTTCGGGTTTCGCGGGCCGCAAACCGCTTCGACGCGCTCGGCACTGCCGGACGGCGCCACCGTACACCGTGGGTAGGGCTCGAAGCGGGTCACTGTGACGATGGCGGACCCACGGCCGAGGTCCGACCCGCCCGTTTTCCGCCTGGATCAACCCGCCATCTGTCCGCCACCAGACACCCGCCCCCGCGCCCCACCCGCTGCCCGCGCCCCACCACCCACCCCGTCGATCATGGACTTATGGTGGGCGTTTTGAACCCGGAAGAGCGAAACATCCCCCACCACAACTCCATGATCGACCCGGTGAGGGGTGCGGTGAGGGGAGGGGTGGTGGGGGGAGGGGTGGTGGAGGGAGGGGCGGTGGGGGGTGGGGCGGTGGGGGGTGGGGCGCCTACCAGCTCGGCTAGGCGGGCCAGTCGGCGGCGGCCGGTGATTCGGTACGCCGGGCCGCCCTCGTCTGGACTGAGGAGCTTTCCGGTCAGCCCGGCTGCGGCGAGCGCTACCCCGATCGGCTCCCAACACTGCTGGTCGTCGGCGCCCAGCCGGAGCAGGAAGCAGTCGGGCGGTTCCGGCGTCCCGGCGGCGGCGAGCCACAGCCGCAACCGCCGGCCGGTCAGGTGGAAGGCCGCCGGCGGGCGTTTTGCCGAACCGTGCAGCCAGGCGGCCGCGAGCGGCTTCAAGATCCGGGTGTACGACGTACGAACGGTGTGTCGCTCGCCCTCGGTCGGCTCCCAGCTCGCCGCGAGCCCGCGCGACGCCAACTCGGCGACGAGCACGTGCACCCGCCAGGCAGCGTCCACCTGCACCGAGAGCCGGGCCGTCCCGCCCATCCGGACCACCTCGCCGGGCCCGGCGAGCAGCCCGGCGAGGTCGGCGACGGTCGGTTCGGCCGCGTCCGCACCGAAGAAGACAAGTTGGCGGTCACCCTGGGTCGGGGCGTTCTGGGGCGATTCGTTCTGTGGCGCGCCGCCGCGGCGTCGCACCGGAGTGGGCGTGTCGGGCTCGGGCGCGGGGAACAGCGCCGGGGGCGGCTGCGCCTTCCCGGTGTCACCGAACCCACTCAGCGACACTCCGGCACCTCGTCGAATGCCTGTTTCAACTCCTCGGAGTTGAGCTTGCTGGTGTCCAGCGCGCTGGCGTCGTACTCCTGGTTCAAGGTCTCCACCGCGGCCCGCACGCCGTCATAGAAGACGGTCGGCTCGCCGGTGCTCAGGCCGTCGATGGTGTCCCGGGCGTGGCCGTAGGCGTCCCGCATCTTCCCCAGTGAGCTGCGGAAACCCGCGGAGACGGCCTCGCCGTTGTCGGCCTCGGGGATGCCCGCCTGCTCCACCTTGCGGCGGGCGGCCTCGCTGGCCTGCTCCGCCCCGCCAAAGAGCCGCACCAGGTTCTCCTTGGCCTGCGCCGGCGTGGTCTGCGCGGTCATCTGCTCGTCGGTGCTGCTGGTCAACTTGTTGATCTCGGAGCGCCACGGGGTGAGCGCGCCGCAGACCGAGGCCGCCCAGGCCCGTGGGCTGGGACCTCCGCCGCAGCCGGTCAGGACGACGAGCGTGGCCAGGACCACCGTGAGCTTTCCGGCGGCAGACGTCCGGCACGTACGCATGCGTTGCAGCGTACGGCCTTTGGCCAGGTGTGGCACCGGGCCGGACGGCCGGGGTCCCCGGTCGACGCGGTACGTCGACCGGGGACCCCGGGTCGGTCCTGGGTCAGGCGTTGACCGTCTCCGGACGGTGATCGGCGCTGCCCGCGCCGGTGTTGCCATCAGCGTCCGAGTCGGACATCGCGATGCCCTTGCGCTTGCTGAACAACACCGACGCCACGATGACCAGCGTCGCGACCAGCGCGATGCCGACCCGCAGGCCGACATTGCGGTCGTCGCCGACGCTCCAGGCCACCACGGCGGGCGCGATCAGCAGCGAGACCAGGTTCATCACCTTGATCAGCGGGTTGATCGCCGGGCCGGCGGTGTCCTTGAACGGGTCGCCGACGGTGTCGCCGATGACCGTGGCGGAGTGCGCCTCGGAGCCCTTGCCGCCGTACGCGCCGTCCTCGACCAACTTCTTGGCGTTGTCCCAGGCTCCACCGGAGTTGGACAGGAACACCGCCATCAGGGTGCCGGCACCGATCGCACCGGCCAGGTACGCCGCGAGCGCGCCGGGCCCGAGGCCGAAGCCGACCGCGATCGGCGCCATGATGGCGAGCAGGCCGGGGGTCATCAACTCGCGCTGCGCGTCCCGGGTGCAGATGTCGACGACCTTGCCGTACTCCGGGCGCTGCGTGCCGTCCATGATGCCGGGCAGTTCACGGAACTGCCGACGGACCTCCATCACCACGGCACCAGCCGAACGGGACACCGCGTTGATGGCCAGCCCGGAGAAGAGGAAGACCACCGCCGCACCGATGATCAGGCCGACCAGGTTGCGCGGGTTCGCCACGTTCAGCGAGTTGAGGATCTCGGAGCCGACATCCTGCACACCCGCGCTGGCGTACGCCGTGCTGAGCGTGTCGGTGTACGAGCCGAACAACGCGGTCGCCGCGAGTACCGCCGTGGCGATCGCGATGCCCTTGGTGATCGCCTTGGTGGTGTTGCCGACCGCGTCCAGCTCGGTCAGCGTGCGGGCGCCCTGCTCGTCGATGTCGCCCGACATCTCGGCGATGCCCTGGGCGTTGTCGGAGATCGGCCCGAAGGTGTCCATCGCGACGATCACGCCGACCGTGGTGAGCAGGCCGGTACCGGCCAGCGCCACCGCGAACAGCGACAGCGTGATGGAGCTGCCGCCGAGGAGGAAGGCACCGAAGACGCCGGCGCCGATCAGCAGCGCCGAGTAGACCGCCGACTCCAGACCGATGCTGATACCCGCGAGGATCACGGTCGCCGCGCCGGTCTGCGAGCTCTTGCCGATGTCCTGCACCGGCCGCCGGTTGGTCTCGGTGAAGTAGCCGGTCAGCGCCTGGATCGCGGCGGCCAGCACGATGCCGATCACCACCGCGCCGATGGCCACGATCCGCGGGTCACGGTCGGTGAAGCCGAGGCCGCCGTCCAGCTCGGCGAAGGTCGCCGGCAGGTAGGCGTAGGCGGCGATCGCCACCAGCACCGCGGAGAGCACCGCCGAGAGATAGAACGCCCGGTTGATCGCGGTCAGGCCGTTGCGGTCGGACGCGCGCAGCCGCGTGATGAAGACGCCGACGATCGCGATCAACACGCCGATGGTGGAGATGATCAGCGGGAAGACCAGGCCTTCCTGACCGAAGGCGGCACGGCCGAGGATCAGCGCGGCGACCAGCGTGACCGCGTACGACTCGAACAGGTCGGCGGCCATGCCGGCGCAGTCACCGACGTTGTCGCCCACGTTGTCCGCGATGGTGGCGGCGTTGCGCGGGTCGTCCTCGGGGATGCCCTGCTCGACCTTGCCGACCAGGTCGGCGCCGACGTCGGCGGCCTTGGTGAAGATGCCGCCGCCGACCCGCATGAACATCGCGAGCAGCGCGGCACCGAAGCCGAAGCCCTCCAGCACGGTGGGCGCGTCACCCCGGTAGACGAGGACGACCAGCGCCGCACCGAAGAGGCCGAGGCCGACGGTGAGGAAGCCGACGACGCCGCCGGTCCGGAAGGCGATCTTCATGGCCGCCTCGCGGCCACCGGCTCGCTCCCGTGCGGCGGCGGCTACCCGCAGGTTGGCCCGTGTGGCCAGCCACATGCCCGCCCCGCCGATGAACGCGCTGAACAGGGCGCCCACCACGAAGAAGAGTGAGCGGCCGATCTTCACGGCGAGCTCGTTGCCGTCGGTGTCGTGCACCGGAAGCAGGAAGAGCAGCACCACGGCGACGACGACGAAGATCGCCAGGGTGCGGAATTGACGGAGCAGGTAGGCCGAGGCGCCCTCCTGGACCGCCCCCGAGATCTCCTGCATTTTGTCGGTGCCCTTACCAGCGGCCAGCACCGTTTTTGTCAGGGTGGCCGCGAAACCGAGCGCCACCAGCGCGACAACCGCGGCGATGACGACGTAGGTGACATTGCTTCCGGTAAGGGAAAGCCCGCCGCCGTCTGCGGCCAAGGTCTCGGACATCTGTGTCCTCCTGTTACCGAACAATCGCGCCGGTGAGTGGAGACGCACTGACCGACGCCTGGATGCGGACTCGCAAGCGCGCGCCAACCCACCAGCGGACCAGCGATGACCACCCATACCCGCTGGCTGCGCGATGGGTCACTTGCTGACAACCCGGGTACTGTAGCCCTCCGCAGTGTTGGAGGTCACACCCAGGTGGCACCGTGTCGCGATGATCTTCGTCGCTGTGTTATGAAACGGAATCTGATATAGGGCCCGATCCATGCACAGAAGGCCGCATCCCCAGCAGGGGACGCGGCCTACGCAACGGAACTGGTCAGCGGCCGACCGGCCACACCATCCGCACCTCGGTGCCGATGCCCTCATCGACCGGGCGCACCTGAAGGTCCTCGACGAAACCGGCGAGCAGCGCGAAGCCGACACCGGTGGTCAGCGCTTCATCGGTCAGCGACTCGTTGGCCAGCTCGTCCGGCGGCAGCGCGGTCAGGCCGATGCCCGCCTCGATCGGCGCCCGGTCCACCACCCGCACGGCGTACGAACCACCGTCGGACATCTCCACCAGCACCGGATCGGCCAGGCCGTACTGCCGGTGCAGGGCCACCGCGCGCGTGCACGCCTCACCGATGGCCAGGCGCACCTCGTCCAGCAGGTCCTCCCGGACCCCGGCCCGCCGGGCGACGGCGACGCCGACCAGGCGGGCGGTGCGCACGTGCACCGGGGCGGGCGAAAACGAGAGCTTGACTGTCGCCATCACGCGCCGGCGCCCGCCGAGTCGGCGCTGATCGCCGCGTCGACAGTCGGGTGCAGCGGAAACACCTGGTCCAGAGCGGTGATCCGGAAGATCTTGAGCAGGGGCTCCTTGTCGCAGACCAGAGCGAACGAACCACCCGCCGGACGGAGCCGCTTGAGCGCGCCGACCAGCACGCCCAGCCCGGTGGAGTCGAGGAAATCCACCCGACCGAGGTCGACCACCACGTGACGAGCACCACCGTCGATCAGTTCGAAGAGTCGTTCGCGGAGCCGGGGCGCGGTGTAGACGTCCACCTCACCACCGACCTCGAGCACCGTGTGCTCGCCCACGGTGCGGGTCGTCAGCGACAGCTCCATCGGTCCTCCTCGCCAGAGCCGTAAACTCTCGTGGGCATCTAACCACTACCGCCGCGGCGGCCTGCGGACGCCAGCGGAGGCTTCCCCTTACCCCGGTGTCCGACTTTTCATCTCCGAACACCAGTGCGAGAGTGCAGGGCGTGACCTCCAACGACTTCAGTTCCGCGCGCCACCTGCCGCGCCACGACCTGGAGTCGTCGTCCGCGGCCACCGTATCCGCTGGTCGCAGCCCCGGGCCAGCGCCGGCCGACCTGCTGCGCCGGCTACGCGCCCGGGGTGCCGCCGACCCGGTCACCCACGTCGAACGGGTGCCGGCCCGCACCGGGGTGCCCGCGCCGTGGCCGTCGTGGGCACCGGCGGAGTTGCGCGCGGCGTTCACCCGGCGCGGCGTGATCGCGCCGTGGCGGCACCAGGCCGAGGCGGCCCACCTGGCGTACGAGGGCCAGCACGTGGTCGTCGCCACCGGCACCGCGTCCGGCAAGTCACTGGCGTACCAGCTGCCGGCCCTGGCCACCCTGCTCGCCGACCCCCGGGCCACCGTGCTCTACCTGGCCCCGACCAAGGCGCTCGCCGCGGACCAGGTGCGCGCCGTCGCCGGGCTGGAACTGGAGGGGGTACGCCCCGCCTGCTACGACGGGGACACTCCGCGCGCCGAGCGGGAGTGGATCCGCCGGCACTCCCGGTTCGTGCTGACCAACCCCGACATGCTGCACCACGGCATCCTGCCCGGGCACGCCCAGTGGTCCGGCTTCCTGCGCCGACTCGCGTACGTGGTGATCGACGAGTGCCACACCTACCGCGGGGTGTTCGGCTCACACGTCGCGCACGTGCTGCGTCGGCTGCGCCGGCAGTGCGCCCGGTTCGGGGCCACCCCGGTGTTCGTGCTCGCCTCGGCCACCTCCGGCGACCCGGCCACCGCCGCCGGGCGGCTGACCGGCCTGCCGGTGACGGCGGTCACCGAGGACGCCTCCCCCCGCGGTGGGGTGACCTTCGCGCTCTGGGAACCGCCGCTGCTGCCACCCGACTCGGACTCTTCCCCACCGGCACCCCGCGACAGTTCCGCTCCCCTGGCACCGACCGGTTCCCCTCCCCCGACGCCGGGGGACGGTTTCCCTTCCCCGGCACCCTCGCAGTCGACGGGGGACCACGACGACCTCCGGCAGGTCCGCCGGTCGGCGCTGCGCGAGACCGCGGACCTGCTCGCCGACACGGTCGCCGAGGGGGTACGCACCCTCGCGTTCGTCCGTTCCCGCAAGGGCGCCGAGGTCGTGGCCGCCAACGCGCGGCGCGCGCTGGACGACGCGGTGCCGGGGCTCGGCGACCGGGTGGCCGCCTACCGGGGCGGCTACCTGCGGGAGGAGCGGCGCGAGCTGGAACGGGCGCTGCTGCACGGCGACCTGCTCGGCCTGGCCTCGACCAACGCGCTGGAACTGGGTGTGGACCTGGTCGGCCTCGACGCGGTGCTGATCTGCGGCTACCCGGGCACCCGGGCGTCGCTGTGGCAGCAGGCGGGCCGGGCCGGGCGTTCCGGGCAGGAGGCCCTCGCGGTGCTGGTGGCCCGGGACGATCCCCTGGACACCTACCTGGTGCACCACCCGGAGGCGATCTTCGGTGCGCCGGTGGAGGCGACGGTGCTCGACCCGGCCAACCCGTACGTGCTGGCACCGCAGCTCGCCTGCGCCGCCGTGGAGGCACCGCTCACCCCGGCCGACCTGGCGCTCTTCGGTGAAGGGGCGAAGGAGGCGGTCGACGAGTTGGTCGCGGCGGGGGCGCTGCGGCAACGGCCCACCGGCTGGTACTGGCGGCACCGGGAACGGCCCGAGGTGGACCTGCGCGGCGAGGGAGGGGCCCCGGTCGCCGTGGTGGAGGCGTCCACCGGCCGGTTGCTCGGCACTGTCGACGGCGGCTCCTCGCACTTCCTGCTGCACCCCGGCGCGGTCTACCTGCACCAGGGCGTCTCGTACGTGGTCGACCAACTGGACCTCGCCGACGGCTGCGCGTTGGTGCACGCCGAGGAACCGGACTGGTCCACCCACGCCCGCGACGTCACCGACCTGTCCGTGGTGTCGGTGCGCTCCTACGTGGACGCCGGGCCGGTCGGAATGTTCCTCGGTGAGGTGGATGTGACCAGCCAGGTGGTGTCGTATCAGCGGCGGCGGATCGCCACCGGCGAGGTGATCGACACCCGACCGCTCGACCTGCCCACCCGGGAGCTGCGCACGGTGGCGGTCTGGTTCACCCTGTCGCCGCAGTCGTTGACCCTCGCCGGGGTCCAGACGGCCGACGTGCCGGGTGCGCTGCACGCCGCCGAACACGCCGCGATCGGACTGCTGCCGCTGATGGCCACCTGCGACCGGTGGGACATCGGTGGGCTCTCCACCGCTCTGCACCCGGACACCGAGGCCCCGACCGTCTTCGTCTACGACGGGCATCCGGGTGGCGCCGGGTTCGCCGAACGGGCGTACCGGACGGCGGCGGCGTGGTTGCGGGCCACCCGGGACGCGATCGCGGAGTGCGGCTGCGAGACCGGCTGCCCATCCTGCGTGCAGTCACCGAAATGCGGCAACGGGAACAACCCCCTCTCCAAGCCGGGCGCGGTCCGCGTACTCGATGTGGTGCTGGCGAACCTGCCGGACTGAGCGTCTTGCATGAACGGGCCTGGCACGGGGCACAATGATGTGGGAGCGCTTCCATCGATGCCTTTGTTGCTGATCGCCCCCCGTGCCCGAGGAGAAGCTGTGGCCGACACCATCGCCGAGACCGTCGACCTGCTCTACACCATCGACCAGGACAATCTCACCCTCGACCAGCAGATCGCGCTGGGGTCGGCACTGGCCGCCCTGGCCCAGGCGGAACGGCTGGAACAGATCAACGAGCGGCTCCGCGGCATCCACCAGGTGCTCAACACCTGGGCGCTGCGGGCCGCGACCTCCACCGACACCCGCTGACATCTGCTGGAGTGATCCTGCTAGGGCACCAGTGATCACTCCGCGCTGGGTAGTCGTCCAATGGCCTCGACGGCTACCCAGCACCAACCGATCATGGATGGCGGGGAGCGCGACGGTCGTTGGGCTGTGCGAGACTCCGGCGCACCAACCCCCAGAGGAGTTCGCATGCAGCTCGACAACTTGCAGGGCCAGCACCAGTTCCACATCCGTCAGCGACTGCGCATGATGGTCAACCAGTACGAGGTCCGGGCGGTCGCCCCGGACGGCACCGAGGGTGAGTTGCTGGCGTTCGCGCAGCAGAAGCGGCTCGCCTTCAAGGAGCAGGTGACCATCTACACAGATGACTCCAAGCAGCAGCCGCTGCTCGGTTTCAAGGCCCGCCAGCGCCTCGACCTCGGTGCCACGTACGACGTCACCGACGCGGCCGGCAACCCCATCGGCCTGTTCCGCAAGGACTTCGCCCAGTCGCTGCTGCGGTCCACCTGGCACGTCGAGCAGGCCGGCCTGCCGCAGGTGACGGGCCAGGAGCGAAGCATGCCGGTGGCGTTGCTTCGTCGATTCGTCGACTCGCTGTCCTGGCTGCCGTACCACTTCGACTTCACCGCCGGCGGTCAGCCCGTCTTCTCCGTGGTCAAGAAGTGGGGCCTGCGCGACAAGTACATCGTCGAGGTGCAGAACCCGCAGATCGACCGCCGCCTGGTCATCGCGATGGCCGTCGCCCTCGACGCGCTCCAGAGCCGCTGACACACCCGACGTCACCCGTTGCCGTTGGCCGGGGCCTGGGCTCTGCTGCCCGCGCCCCGGCGCGGCACGCTGTCGTCCCCGGCCTGGCGTGCTGTCGTCCCCGGGCCGCCGGCGTGCTGTCGTCCCCGGCCTGGCGTGCTGTCGTCCCCGGCCCGGCACGGGTTCGAGGCCGAGTGCGGCTGGCTCGACGTCATCGTTCCTCTCCTAGGCTTCCCGTCATGGCCTCTGGGCTCGCGAGTCTCTCCGCACGGCAGCTGGCCCTGTTGGGTCGGTGGCTTCCCGGCGCCAAGGTGGAGAGGGACCACAGCTGGGGCCTGGTGCAGACGACGGTCCTGGAAATGACGCACGCCGGGTCACGATTCATCGTCAAGGCCGGCGGCGACGATGACCATCACGTCGAACGCGAACTGCGCGCCCACCTCAACTGGCTGAGCCCGTGGACCAGGCTGGGCCGCGCGCCGACCCTGGAGCATGGCGACGCGGCGGCGAAGCTTCTCGTCACGAGATACCTGCCGGGTGAACTGGTGCTCGGCAGCGAACACGCGAACGTTCCCGGGACCTTCCGGCAGGCCGGCGAACTCCTCGCGCTTCTCCACGCACAGACCCGCACCGTGGACGACGACTACGAGAAGCGGGAGAACGGGAAGTCGCTCACCTGGCTGGGCGAAGCGCACCGAATCGCTTCGAGCACGGTGGACCGGCTGCGCGCCGAGATAACCAGTTGGCCCACGCCGGCAGCCCTGCTCGTGCCGACTCACGGCGACTGGCAGCCCCGGAACTGGCTCGCCCACAACGGCACCGTCGGCATCATCGACTTCAGTCGCGCGGCGATGCGCCCCGCCTACACGGACTTCACCCGGCTGTCGGCCCTGGACTTCCGCCGCGACCCGGGGCTTGAGAGCGCGTTCCTCGACGGGTACGGCGCCGATCCGCGCCAGACGCCCGCCTGGCACCGCAGCCGAGTCCGCGAGGCGATCGCCACCGCAGCCTGGGCGTACCGGGTGGGTGACGAGCCGTTCGAGGCCCACGGGCACCGAATGATCGCCGACGTTCTCGCTTCGTCGTAGCGCCCACCAAGCCGACCACTCAGCCACGCACCGGGCCGGCACGGGGCAGCTCAGCCACGCACCGGGCCGGCACGGGCCGCTCAGCCACGCACCGGGCCGGCACGGGCCGTCGACGCGGCGACCCTGGTCAGGCCCGGCAGTGGCGTGATCGTCACCTCGGCGGTCACGAGCAGGTCCAGCCCGTCGAGCCGACAGCCGACCAGACGCCCACCGTTGCGAACGGCAATGTCTCCGGCGGACGCGCAGGCCGCCGGTTCGCCGTCGAGCGCCTTGGCGGCCCCGGCCAACGCGCCCAGGTCGGCCGCTACCGCCGCCCGCTGAGCCGCCATCGCAGCCCCGGCGACAGCCGCGCCGAACGTGCCCACCAGCACGAACACCAGCCCCACCGCCAGCAGGATGACGGTCGCCCCACCTCGCTCGGTGTCCTGCCGGCTGCCGTCCGGGTGCACGGCGTCTGATCGGTGACTGGTGCGAGGCGACCGGGCCTCAGGTCCCGGCTTCACGGCGTCCCCAGCCCGATGCGGGGTTCGAGTGCCGCGACGGCGGTGGCGACCACGGTGATCCGAGGCAGTCGACCGCCCAGCGTACGCACGGGTGCCCGTACCGTCGCCCGCACGCGACCCCCGTCGATCAGCACTGACACCTCCGCGCCCGGCGGCGTCGCGTACCCACCATCGCCGTTGTCCGCCTCGTCCCGGGCAGCGGCCAGCGCCGCCTCCCTGGCCGCGTGCAGGCAACTCGCCCTGGTGCTGACGGCGTTGACCGCGGTCAGACCGACGAGCAGGAGGAGAAGCAGCGCCGGCAGGCCGGCCGCCAACTCGGCGGTGAAGGACCCGCGCTCTGCGCCGGCACGGAGTGCCCTCCCCCCGCCGGATGCCCGAAGGGCGTTCCGCCCGGCACCGGAGACCTGGCCGATGAGACGGAACCTCCGCCTGCCGCCCGATCGACGCTCGGCGACCTCAGACCTCGGGACGCGGCCGGCCTGCCGGCGCCCGATCACTTCAGTGCCCGGTCGATGACGGCGGTCAGCGCCGACTGGACGTTGCCGGAGGTCAGCACCTTCAGCAGGATCCCGGCGAAAGCGACCGCGGCGAGCGTGCCGACGGCGTACTCGGCCGTGTTCATTCCGGCATCGCCACGCAGGCGTGCGATGAGTTTGCGCATGACTGTTTCCCTTCTCGATGGGTCAGAGCACATCGCCGAGCACGGCGACGATCACCGGCACCAGGCCGGCGAGAATGAACGCCGGCAGGAAGCAGAGCCCCAGCGGCAGGACGATGAGCACACCCGCCCGGCGGGCCGATGCCTCGGCAGCGGTGGCCCGGTCGGCGCGCAGATCGTCGGCGAGCCGGGTCAGCGCACCGGCCAGGGCGGCGCCACTGTTGGCCGAGCGCAACGCCGCCGCAGTGAGGCGCTCCGCGCCGGGCACCCCGTCCAACGCGGACCAGGCCTCGGCTGGGCCCCCGCCGAGCAGCAGAGTGCGACCGACCCGGGCCAACCGGCCGGCGAGCGGCCCGTCCAGCGCCTCGGCGACGGCCAGCACCGAGCGGTCCACCGGAGCGCCCGCCCGCATCGCCGCGCCCAGCAGGTCGGCGGCGAGCGGCAGGTCGGCGGCCTCCTGTTGCCGCCGCTTGCGTACGGCGGGCGGCTCGATCCGCCGCAGGAGGACATCGAGCAGGATCGCGGCGGGCAGAGCGCCGAGCAGCCCGAGCCAGCCCTCGACGACGATCGCCACGGCAAGCCCGCCCAGCGCCGCCACGAGCCGGATCATGTCCGGCCGCCGCCGACTGGTCGAGCGGGGCCGGCTCGCTGAGCTGCCTCGGCCGGCTGAGTCGCGTTGGCGCAGTGTGCTGAGCTGGCTCGGCGAGCTGGGCTGGCCGGCCGGGCCCCGGGCCGTCATGCGGCTCGCCCCGGTGCCGCGCCTAACCGTTCTGCCCAGAGCAGGCCGACGACCTGCAAGGCCACCGCGACAACCGCGCTGACTCCGCCGACGGTGCTGTGCAGGAGCACCGCCATCGGGTCGACGCCGATGCCGTACCCGAGCCCGATCCCACCGACCGGCAGCGCCGCCAGTAGCCAGGCAGTGGCGCGGGCACCAGCAGCCTGGGCTGCCGCTGCGGCCAGACCCCGGTCGGTCGCCCGCGCGTCCGCCTCGATCCGCTCGACGAGCTCCGCCAGCGGCGCGCCGGTCCGATCGGCCAGCCGCACCGCCGCCGAGGTCAGCTGACGTAGGCGGCCCTCCCCGTCACGCTCGACGGCCGCCACCTCGAGAGTGTGTGGAACGGACATCCCGGCCCGTAGGTCCGCCGCGAGGCCGCAGAGCTGGTCCAGCCCACGTCGCCGGTCCCGTTCGGCGCTCCGGTTCGCGCGCCACCGCAGCACGCCGCGCACGGCCAGCGTGCCGTACGCGGCCATCGCGACCGCCGCCACCGGGCCGCCGACCACGGCACCCACCCCGCCTCCGAGCAGACCGACCAGCGGCAGCACCCGGGGCATCGATCGCGGGACGCGCACCGACGGCGGCGTATCCGTCGTGCTGTCGGTCGGGTCGACGCGCCGTTGGTCACGGCAGTCGTCGGTGGCGCACTCGTCGAACACCGCCACACCGGACGCGTCGCCCCGACCGCCAGCGCCCAGGTCGCCGTGCCCATCGGCGGTCGCCGGGGCGCAGACATCGTGTCGACCGCCCCCGTCCACACGGCCGGCACCGATCGTGGCCGTGGCCGCCAACTCGCCGAGCCGTTGTTCCGCATCGAGCAGGGTGGTGGCGTCCGCCGGCCGGACGATGCCGGCCGGCCGGCGGGAATCCCGACGGGCCGGCGGGCGCGTCGGACCCTCCGGACGGGTGAACCCGCCTGCCGTTCCCAGCCACTTCGGGCGGCGGCTGACGTCCCGGTCGGGCCAGCCGAGCGCCGTCCGCGTTCCGTGGGCACCCGCTGCTGGTTCATAGGCGACGCCGACCGGATGACCCGACGTCGCGGCGGTGCCGTCGACCGGCCCGTCCGGCGGACGACCGAGTTCCCTGATCCACTGCACCAGGGCGTCATCGGGATCGACACCGCCGCTCGTCCGTGCCGGCGTCAGCACGCGACGTCGACGGGCCCGAATGCTGCGTACCGGCCATGCCACCAGCGCGGCGGCGGCCAGGAGCAGCGCCGCCACCAGCGTCGCCTCGCCGGTCATGCCGGACCCGCCGATCCGGGCCACGGCTCGCTGAGGATGGGCGGCACCGCCACCCCACGTTCGCGCAGCAATGCCCCGAGGGCACGGGCCGCGAGCCCGAGCCCACTGCCGCGCACCCAGGCGGGCACCACTGTCACCATCCGTTCGGGCCCCTCGGGCAGCAGCAGGCAGACCGACTCCAGGACGCGGCCCTGGTCGCCACGTCGTACCTGGAACAGCACCTGCAACGCGGCTGCCACCTGGGCGTGCAGTGCGGCGCGAGGCAGCCCACCCAACATGCCCAGGGCCTCCAACCGGGCCGGCACGTCCGACGGTGTGTTGGCGTGCAGCGTGCCGGCACCCCCGTCGTGGCCGGTGTTGAGCGCGGCCAGCAGGTCGACCACCTCACCGCCCCGGCACTCCCCGACCACCAGCCGGTCGGGGCGCATCCGCAGCGCCTGCCGGACCAGGTCCGCCAGGCTGACCACGCCCGTGCCCTCCACATTGGCGGTACGTGCCTGGAGCCCCACCACGTGCGGGTGCCCCGGACGCAGTTCGGCGGCGTCCTCCACCAGCACGATCCGTTCGGTAGCCGGCACCATCCCCAGCAGGGTGTTGAGCAAAGTCGTCTTGCCTGACCCCGTGCCACCGGTCACCAGGTACGCCAGCCGGGCCTCGACGACGGCGGCGAGCAGTGGTGCCAGCGGTCGCGGCACAGTGCCCTGGCGCACCAGCTCGTCGAGGGTGAACGGCCGATGCCGGAAGGTCCGCAGGGACAGGTAGGGACCTTCGGTCGCCACCGGCGGCAGCACGGCGTGTAGTCGGGTGCCGTCGGGAAGCCGCGCGTCCGCGTATGGGGAGCCGTCGTCGAGCCGCCGCCCCGCGCTGGCGATCAGCCGCTGCGCCAACCGGCGGACGTCCTCCGCCGAGCCCACCGGCACAGCGACCTGGTGCAGCCCCGACCCGCGGTCGACCCAGACGCGAGCTCCGTTGACGAGGACGTCGGTGACCTCCGGGTCGGCGAGCAGCGGCGCCAACGGCCCGGCACCGACGAGGTCGTCGCGCACCCGGTCGGCGATCCGCAGCATGGCCGTGTCACCGAGCACTGCGGCGGTGGGCTCGGCCCGTACCGCGGAGACGATCGCCGCCCCGGTGACCGGGGTGGTGGCGGCGGCGATCCGCTGCCGTACCCGGGCGGCGAGGGTGCCGTCCTCCGGCCGGCCGGTCATGCCGCACCCGTGGCCGGCACGCCGGTCAGGTCGGTGACGATCCGTTGGCAGAGTGCGGCCAGTGGGCCCTTGCCCCCGGCGGCCGGTGCCTCGCCCCGCTCCAGCCCACGGCAGAGCCCCGGCTCGGGGCGCAGCGTGCCGGCCAGGGGCAGGCCGAGCGCGCGTGCCACCTCGGTCGCCCGCAGCCGCCCCGGCGCAGGCCCACGCACCACCACCGAGAGCGCAGCGCAGTGCGGGGCGGCGGCGGCCACCACCCGAGTGGCCGCCGCGGTGGCGCGCAACTCGGCCGGCACGACGACGAACGCCTGGTCGGCCGCCTGCAGCGCCACCACGGCCGCGTCGTCCAACTGTCGGGGCAGGTCGACCACCACGAAGTCGCGCCCACGCCGGGCCGCGTCGACGGTCGCCGCCATCGCCGTCGCGGGCAACGGCAACATCTCGCCGCGGTCCCAGGAGAGGACCACCAGATCACCCCGGCTGGGCAGGGCCTGCACCAGCGCCGGAGCGTCCACCCGCCCGTCGGCGCTGGTGAGCGACGGCCAGCGCAGGCCTTCCAACTGCTCCCAGCCGAGCACGAGGTCGAGGCCACCACCGAGCGGGTCGGCGTCGACCAGGAGAGTGCGCAGCCGGGCCCGGGCGGCGGTCACCGCGAGACCACCGGCGAGCACACTCGCGCCCGCACCGCCGCGACCGCCGACGACCGCGACGACCCGGGCGCCCACGCCGGCCGGACGGTCCGGATCATGTTCGGCGAACCGATCCACCAGCCACGGCTCCGCGGCCGGCAGCGTGGCGACGTGCTCGGCCCCGATCAGCTCGGCGACCTGCCAGCCGGGGTCGAGCTGACCGGCCCGGCCGAACAGCACCAGCCGGGGCCGCTGCGGCAACCGGGCGCGCAGACACGCCTGCGCCTGATCGGCACCCAGCAGCACCAGGGGCGCGGAAAGCCAACGGGTACGGGCGGCCGCCGGGTCACGGGCGAGCTCCACCTCGGTCCCGCCGACGGCGGCGAGCCGGAGCACATCATCGAGCAGATCGTCGTCGCCGGTGACGACCAGCGGGAGCCGGCGGATCGGTGGAACCGGGGTACGGGGTGGCATCGCGGCCTCCAGCGGTCGGGCTCTGGTATGCCGCCGACCCTGCTCGGAATCCGCCCCACGGGTCGCTCCGATGTCGTCGCCTGTGGACAACCTGGTGGGCTGTGGAAAACGCCCGCCGAGACAGTTGATCTGCTACGAGCGTCCGCAACGTCGCAGCTACTGCCGCTGCGGGAAAGAGAGCGAGGCCGCTCCCGGAAGGAGCGGCCTCGCAAGTCGGCGGTTAGCCGACCCGGTCGGTCCAGGCGGTACCGAGGATCACCTTGTACGAGCTGATCCGCACGGGCGACAGTGTCAACCGCTCATGGGCG
Source organism: Micromonospora violae (assembly GCF_004217135.1). NCBI lineage: Bacteria > Bacillati > Actinomycetota > Actinomycetes > Micromonosporales > Micromonosporaceae > Micromonospora > Micromonospora violae. The sequence goes on along the minus strand of NZ_SHKK01000001.1, from coordinate 6,053,748 downwards.
AGCAATTCGCCCGTCGCCGGATCGAAGATCAGAAGAGATTGCGCGTCGTGTTCGCGGTCGTCAAAGGTGACGGCGACTCCGTTCCGACCGGCGCGGTCCGTGACCTGCCCCCGCCAGCGGAAGCCGGGAACGTCGGCAAGGACCCGCAGGACCGCCGCTCGGGTCGCACGCGGTACGACGTACCGGCCGTAGAGCGTGCTGACCTCCTTGCTCGCCGCCCCCGCGCCGTACTCGACCTTCAGTCGCTCCCGCAGCTCGGACGCGACGGCCGACGGCGGCCTGAGCTCCCTGGGCGGTAGCGGAATGACACTCGGTGCGGGAGTGCCGGTGGCTGCTGGCCGCGCGCTGCTTTCGCGCTGCCAGTAGTCCCGAGACTCCTGGTCGGGGTATTGCGGCTCCAGTTGGGAGCTGGCCTGGTTACCGGTCCCGTCTGCGGCCTGCCAGACCTTCGTCTCGCTGGCAAAGGCCACGTGGTGGCGACCGTCGGCGGACGTCATCACCGGATCGCCCCACAGCTTCGAGTGGTGATACATGTAGCGCCCGCTCTGATGGTCGTACGCCGCGTCTTTGATCTTGTCGGCCAGCCTGCGCAGCTGCGGGCCGGCGGGCGGCGGATCCGCGTCGAACTGGTACGCGACCGGCACGAGTACCAACCCCGCTGCCGCCACCGGTTCGTCCGACGTGTCCGGTGCGCCCCCGCCGAACGGCTGGAGCACCGCCACGGCACCCACCGCGACCGCCAGGGTGCCGGCCACCAGAACCACCCGGCGTGCCGGTCGTACGCGACGACGCCCGGCCACCATCTCGGTGGCGTCGGCGCGGTCGATCAGCTCGCGCGCCGAGACCAGTGGTGGCCCGACGGCGGCGTTCCGGGCCGGGTCGGCCGGGCCGAGAAGAGTACGGGTTCGCTCTGCTCCGAACATCACAGATCCTCTCGAATGGTCATCAACACCGGGCTACGCCGGGTCGTCGCGGGCCGGTCCGACATCGCTTCGGCAAGACGGCGGCGCGCGCGATGCAGGCGCACCGCGGCGGTCGCCCCGGTGCAACCGAGAACCTTGGCCGCCTCGGACACCGTCAGCTCCTCCCAGCCGACCAGCCGCAGGATCTCCTGGTCGAGGTCGTTCAGGTTGGCCAGAGCAGTCCGGATGTCGGCGACACCGACGCTCGTGTCGGCACCCGACGATCCGGCCAGTCGCTCGAGGTCGACATCGGTGATCGAGAGGAGGTCCGGTGCGGCACGTCGCGACCGCCACTGGTTCGCCAGGAGGCGCCGGGCCACCCCGTACAGCCAGGGCAGATTCCGCTCCGGCACCTCGGCGCGGCGACGCCAGGCGACGACGAAGACCTCCTGGGCAAGCTCCGCGGACGCATCCCGGTCAGCGAGCCGGCGCAGGCCGTATCGGACGATGTGCTCGTACTCGGCGGCGTAGAGACTGGTGAACCAGCCCTCGTCCCGCTGCAGTGGACCCACCCGAACCCCCATTGCCTCGGCGACTCTCACAGTGGCTTGTGTCGCTAGAGGCTCCGGGATTACCGCGCGGCCTCGGGCGGGTGCCGCCCACCCGGAGACGAGCGGTGCGGTCAGTCGTCGATCGCCTGGTAGACGGTGGTCCAGAAGTCCTGCCACATCGGCAGCCGTTGGTCGCCCGCGTGCGCCCGCTGCATGAACACCATCGCCGTCAGGTCCTCGGCGGGATCGTTGTACCAGACGGTGCCGTAGAAGCCGGGCCATCCATAGCTGCCCACCGAGGGCCCGAGGTGGGTGCGGCGGGTGCGGACCGACATGCCGAGACCCCAGCTGATGGCGTCGAAGTATCCGGGCCAGAACCCGGAGACGGCCTTCTGCGCCGGGGTCAGGTGATCACTCGTCATCAGCGTCACCGCCGGCCGTGACAACACCCGCTCGCCGCCGTAGGTGCCGCCGGCAAGCAGAGCCGAGGCGAAGGCAAGGTAGTCCTGGGCGGTCGAGACGAGCCCGCCGCCACCGGATTCGAACAGCCGCGGTCGGCTGAACCGCCCGTCGGGGGCGTCTTCGACAACCGGCTCGCCGGTGGTGGCGTTGTCACGCTCGTACGCCGTCGCCAACCGGCCGATGCTCTCGCCTCCCACGCTGAACGCGGTGTCGGTCATCCCGAGCGGCTTGCAGACCCGTTCGCGTACGGCATCCCCGAACGACATGCCGGTGGCTCGGGCGATGAGCACACCGGCCACATTGGCGGCGGTGTCGTACATCCAGCGCTCACCCGGCTGATGAACGAGCGGAAGGGCACCGAGCTGGCGGATCCATTCGTCCGGCGACGGATAAACGAGAGCGTCCAGCGCGTCGGCGATCGGGACCGTACCCGGCTCGGCGGGGACCATGCCGGTGCCCAGGGTGCCGTCCAGGACGTCCCGCAGCGTGATCGGGCGGGCCGCCGGGACGGTGTCGTCCAGCGGCCCGTGCGGATCAACTAACACCGTCATGTTCGCCAACTCTGGGAGGAGATCGTCGACCGGGTCGTCAAGACGGAGGGTGCAGTCCTCGACGAGGGTCATCGCGCACACGGCGACGATCGGCTTCGTCATCGAGCCCAGGCGAAAGATCGTGTCGCCCGCCATGGGCGTCCGCGACCCCGGGCCCTCGAACGCGAGATGACCCGTCGACTCGATGTGCACCTCCCCGTGGCGGGCGAGGACGGCCACCACGCCCGGGACGAAGCCGGACTCGACGTGGCGCTCAAGCAACCCCTGCACCCGAGCCAGCCGTCTCGACGAGAAGCCGCCAACAGCCACGTGTTCCCCCTCAGGTCGTCCCGTCTGGGAAATTACACGCCGAGTGGCGTTCGCGCGGTCCGTGCCCAGGTGGGGCGGAATTTCACCGACATCGCGGGCGCGGGTGATACTTCCTTGCCCGCTGATCGAGGGCGACAAGGAGCAGCCGCATGCAGCTGGAGTCCGGAAACGGCGACGATGCCGTCGCACGCGCACGGGAGCTGGTTCTGGCCAAGCAGTTCGAGCCCGCCGTCGCACTGCTACGCGAACATCTGACTACGCATCCGGACGACGGTGTCGGCTGGCGCCGCCTCGCCGGCGCGTTGATCGGGCTCGACGAAGAGGCTGCCGCGGTCGGTGCCGCCAGCCGAGCAATCGAGATCAATCCCGAGGATGCGGTGGCCTACCGCTATCGCGCGCTGGCTCATCAGCAGATCAGCAGGTACCGGGAGTCGTATGTCGACGCGAAGAGAGCAGTGGAGCTTGCACCCGATGATCACGAAGCGCTGAGCCTGCTCGCCTTGAATGTCCTCGCGGTCGGTCGCGACACGGCACGGTTCAAAGAGCTCATCCAACGAGCGCTCACCGTGAATCCAGACAGCGCCACAGCGAGGGGCGCACTCAAGGGGTATCGGGAGATCCAGCGCCGCACCGTGGCGGTCGCGGCAAGCCTTGCGGCCTTCCCCGTCGCGGTCGTGCTGCTGTGTGGTTGGTTCGCGGTAGACACCGGCAGGTCGAGCGACGCTCGTTGGATGATCTGGCCCGGCATTGTCGCCGTAACCGCCATGGTGGTTCTCGCCCCGCTCACTCGGTCTGCGGGACGAGTGTTTCCGACGCTCACGTTGACCCAGGTGTCCACGGCGGCGATCGCCGCTGGAGTCATCGCGGCCGGTGCGGGGTACGGCGCCACGCGAGCAGTCCCAGCCGCAGCCGCCCTTGGCCTGCTTTCCGTCGCGATATCAGGCTTGTCGGGAATTCCTCTCTCGCGGCGCGGCGCACGAAAAGGCACGTCCTTGCACCACGCAGGTTCTGAAACCGATCTGTCACGCGTGTCCTGAGACCCGACATCGCGGGCACGTAACGGGCACGACCGACTCTCCGCCACCACCGACACCCTGTTCGTGATCGCCGCGGTTGTGCGGCCTACTGGTACGTCAGCGGCAGATACCGCTCCCGGCCGCTCTGCTCAGTCGTCTGCGTGAACCCGGCCGCCTCCAGGATGGCAGCGAACTTAGCCCGTCTGCGTCGACGAATGGAGACCAGAAATAGGGTGACAGACATCAGCGCCGCCCAGGCGACGGCGGCGACAGCCGCGGCGGCGGTGGGGGACGTCGCTCCTAGCCCGAGCCGCACACCGAGGATCGCGCACAGCACGGTGAGGAAGACATAGAGGAGCCACGTTCGCTGCTTGTCGTCATTCCAGCCCTCGAGGTCGTAGCTGATGCGGGCCTTGAACAGCTCCAGCACGTCGGGTTCCACGGGGGGCAGTGGGCCCCCGGTGGAAGCATCCGGGTACTGCACTCGGTTCCGCTCGGCCCTTTCGCGGGCCTGCGGACGGGGGTCGGGTACGAAGAACAACTGCGGTCCGCTGCGGTGTCGCTGCCGTGTGTCCGTGTACGCGTAACCGAATTGCTCGGCAACAGCGGCCATAAGGGCGAGTGAGCGCAACGTGGCCACCTGCTCGACCTCCACCGGCTGCCCGCCGGCCATCTTCCGCAGCATTTTCCGCACGTGCCGCTGTCCCACCAGCGATCCCCCATCACATCGTTGATCAGACTTGCACAGCCTCTCGCCCGGGAAAGACCGGAGGTCCATCCACCAGTGCCATGGTCCCGGTTGAGCTAAGCCCACCGTAGCGAGTTCGAGACATGCCGCAGGGAAGCGGGCCGCCGATCGGCCCACATGGGCCGTGCCCGCGCTGGCGTTCCTCGGCCTGTCCAAACTCATCTTCTCTACCACCCCAGCGGCACCCGTCGACAACGCCGGCGAAAACCAAGCGGCGACCGCCGTGAAGGACACCGACAAACACCCTCGCCCTGCGAACCTGCGTCCGGTCCCGACGATGCCGGTTCAGCGGCGGCCAGGGCTGGTGCCCGTGCCGGCAGCGGCGTTCGCGCCTCGCACCAGCTCCGACCTGAAGCAGAACCGGTGAAGCAACCCGAACTCATCCCCACCACGCCCGTCGAGCAGCCCCGCCCGGGGCCCGAGCGGACCGGCTCCGTAAGCCCTTTGCCAAGGACGCGCTCAAGCAACTCGCCGAAGAGAACGGCGTCTGCGTCCGACCTCTGGCCCTGCGGCGCACCGACACCACCACCGGTCTGACCGAGGTCGTCGAAGTGCCGTGCGGGTGACCATCACGTGGCGGGTGACGGACGGGGTGCCGGTCAACGTGGTGCGGCGGGTGGTCGGGCACGAGAAGGCGTCGACGACGCTGGACCGGTACACGCACACGCCCGAGGATTACGCCGACCGGGTTCGGCTGACGATTCGCTGACTTTCCGCCCGTCGCCTCGACCGGCCGACCCGGGAGACACCCCGTCACCTGGCCGGAAGCGCTCCCGGCAAAGGGACGACCCCCGTCGGGGGGAGACGGGGGTCGTCGGAGGTTCGGCTCCGGGGGGGTCGAGCCGAACCACTCAGCGGTCACGGGGGGTGCAACCGCTGAGGGTCTGCCTGTTTCGAGGATGTGAATGCTCGTCGTACGGACAAGTCTGCCTGAGCGGGCCCGTCACGTCGAGTGGTGCCGACTCCACTCACTGCGAAATTATCCTCGCAGAGTGTGAGCGCCATCACGCGGAGCGGAGATGATGCTGCCAGCCCGCAGGTCTGAGGGGTGGCATGACCCCGGGCACCCGCCGACGATAGACCATCCGGCTAGACTTTCGCGCCGTGGGCCGAAGTGCCGCTTTCTTCGATCTGGACAAGACCGTCATCGCCAAGTCGAGCGCCCTGGCGTTCGGTAGGCCGTTCTACCGGGATGGGCTGATCACCCGGCGTGACGTGGTCAAGTCGGCGTACGCGCAGCTGATGTTCCGGCTGGGCGGCACCGACGAGCAGACCATGGCCCGAACACGGGACTACCTGGCCGCGCTCTGCAAGGGCTGGCAGGTGGAGCAGGTCCGCCAGATCGTCGCGGAGACACTGCACGAGCTGATCAACCCCTATGTGTACGCCGAAGCCGCCGCCCTGATCGAGGAGCACCAGGCGGCAGGGCGGGACGTGGTGCTGGTGTCGGCGTCGGGCGAGGAGATGGTCCGGCCGATCGGCGAGTTGCTCGGGGTGACCGACGTGATCGCCACCCGGATGACGGTGCGGGACGGCCGGTACAGCGGTGAGGTCGAGTTCTACGCGGCCGGCCCGAGCAAGGTCGAGGCGGTCAGCGAGTTGGCCGCCGCCCGGGACTACGACCTGGCTGATTCGTACGCCTATTCCGACTCGTACAGCGATCGCCCGCTGCTGGAGTGCGTCGGCCACCCGAGCGTGGTCAACCCGGACCGGCAGCTACGCAAGCTGGCCTCGGAGAACGCGTGGCCGGTGCTGGAGTTCCGGCACCCGATTCCGCTGGGTCGGCGCCTGCGGGAGCGACCCGCGGTCCCGGTGGCCGCGGCGGCCCTGGGCGTCGGGGTAGGTGTGGCGATCGGCATCGCCTGGTACGGCCGACACCGTCGCACCCGCGCCGCCACCACCGCCTAACCCACCCCACCCACCGCCCGACCCACCCCGCCCCACCGCCCCTAGCGTCGATCAAGGAGTTGCGGTGGGCACGTTCGACGCATCTGCACCTTTTGCGGGGCACCACAACTCCATGATCGACGCGGCGCAGCCGGCTGCGGCCGGGGTAGCGGGGCGCGCTGGCGGGGCGACGTGGCGCAGCCGGCTGCGGCCGGGGTAGCGGGGCGCGCTGGTGGGGCGACGCCGTGCAGCCGGCTGCGGCCGGGGTAGCGGGGCGCGCGGGCGGGGCGGGGCCGGGTTGGGGACGGCGGGGCTGGTCAGGTGGTGGCTAGGATTTCGTCTCCGATGGTGGTGAGCTGGTCGGCGCCGACCTCGACGGCGGCCATGTAGTGGCGTAGCCAGGAGCGCAGCCCGTCCGGGGTGCCGGTGGCGAAGGCACCGGCCGCGCCGACGTACTCGGGCTCCCTCTCACGGTGCCCGACGTCGACGGCGAGCAGCCCGCGCGGGTCGAGGCCGCTGGCGAGCAGCACCAGCCGGGCGGCTCCGCGGGCCACCACACCGGACGGCCCGGCGAACGGGCGTAGGTTCAGCAACTCCCCGTGTACGACCGCGGCGAGCACCAACGGGGAGACCTTCGTGCCGCCGGCGACGAGACCGGCCAGCCCGTCCAGCCGGGTGGCGACCACGGGGTCGGCCACCGGGCGGCCCAGCTCGGCTTCCGACACCAGGTCGCGGGCGGCGAGCACGTGCAGCTTCGCGAGCGCCTGGCGGGGTGCCTTCGGCCAGAGCTCGCTGAGGCCCGGCAGCGCCCCGGCGACCCGCAGCGCACCCTGGAGCACCGGGTCGGTCACAGTGCCGGCCCGGACCGCCTCGCGCTCGTGGTCAGCCCCTTCGAGAGCCGCGCTGGCGACCGCCGAGCGCAGGCTGACCTCGGCGGCGACCTGTCCCCCGTGGCGGCGCAGCGCCCGATGCCCGAGCGCCTGGTCGAACCGCTCGCGGGCCTGCTCGACGGCGGCGGCGATGTCGGCGAGCGCGAGCAGGGGCGCGAGCGGGTCGGTGGTCACCCCGCCACGCTAACGACCCGACCCGACCCGGCGGGCCCCACCCGCCCGCATCGCGACCCGGACCACCCGACCCGATGCGATTGGCCGGCCGGCCGAGCCTTGATCAACACGGGATTGGTGAAATCGGGGGGTTCACGCGAGCCGGACACCCCGATTTCATGAAACCCGTGTTGATCAAGAACCGTCCGCGACGGACGGGGACAGGGCCGTCGGGCGCGCGGCGGGGGCCACTCGGCGCGACGGAGTGGGCAGCCGTGGCCGGTCGAGGTCCCCGCGACTACCCTCGTGCCATCGAGACGCAGGTCACCCCGAGGATGAGGAGCCACGGCATGAGCGAGGCATTGGCCAATCTGCTGAGCGAGACGCGCCAGTTCCCCCCGCCGGCCGAACTCGCCGCGCACGCCAACGTCACCATCGACGCGTACGCCGAGGCGGAGGCCGACCGGCTGGCCTTCTGGGCGAAGCAGGCCGACCGTCTGGCCTGGTCGAAGAAGTGGGATGAGGTGCTCGACTGGTCGAATCCGCCGTTCGCGAAGTGGTTCGTGGGTGGGCAGCTCAACGTCGCGTACAACTGCCTGGACCGGCACGTCGAGGCGGGCCGGGGCGACAAGGTGGCGATCCACTGGGAGGGCGAGCCGGGCGACACCCGCACCATCACGTACGCCGACCTGCACGCGCTGACCTGCCAGGCGGCGAACGCGCTCACCGACCTGGGGGTGACCGCCGGTGACCGGGTGGCGATCTATCTGCCGATGATCCCGGAGGCGGCGGTGGCGATGCTGGCGTGCGCCCGGATCGGCGCCGCGCACAGCGTCGTCTTCGGTGGCTTCTCCGCGGACTCGTTGAGCAACCGGATCCAGGACGCCAGCGCCAAGGTGGTGATCACCGCGGATGGTGGTTACCGGCGGGGCAAGCCGTCGGCGTTGAAGCCGACGGTGGACGAGGCGGTGGCGAGCTGCCCGTCGGTGGAGCACGTGCTCGTGGTTCGCCGTACCGGCGAGGAGGTGGCGTGGTCGGCGAAGGACCACTGGTGGCACGAGACGGTGGAGACCGCGTCGGCCGAGCACACCGCGCAGCCGTTCGATGCCGAGCACCCGCTGTTCATCCTGTACACCAGCGGCACCACGGCGCGCCCGAAGGGCATTCTGCACACCACCGGCGGCTACCTCACCCAGGCGTCGTACACCACGCACGCGGTGTTCGACCTGAAGCCGGAGACGGACGTCTACTGGTGCACGGCCGACATCGGTTGGGTCACCGGGCACTCGTACATCGTGTACGGCCCGCTCTCCAACGGCGCCACCCAGGTCATGTACGAGGGCACCCCGGACACCCCGCACAAGGGCCGGTTCTGGGAGATCGTCGACAGGTACAAGGTGAGCGTGCTGTACACGGCTCCCACCCTGATCCGGACGATGATGAAGTGGGGCGACGACATCCCGGCCGGGTTCGACCTGTCGTCGCTGCGGCTGCTGGGCAGCGTCGGCGAGCCGATCAACCCGGAGGCGTGGATCTGGTACCGGCAGCACATCGGCCGGGGCGAGCTGCCGGTCGTGGACACCTGGTGGCAGACCGAGACCGGCGCCATCATGATCTCGCCGTTGCCGGGGGTGACCTCGGCCAAGCCGGGTTCGGCGATGACGCCACTGCCGGGCATCGTGGCCGACGTGGTGGACGACCAGGGCCAGTCGGTGCCGAACGGTGGGGGCGGCTACCTGGTGCTGCGCGAGCCGTGGCCGTCGATGCTGCGCACCATCTGGGGTGACGACGACCGGTTCATCGACACGTACTGGTCGCGTTTCCAGGGCATGTACTTCGCTGGCGACGGTGCGAAGAAGGACGACGACGGGCACATCTGGCTGCTCGGCCGGGTGGACGACGTGATGTTGGTGTCCGGGCACAACATCTCGACGACCGAGGTGGAGTCGGCGTTGGTGTCGCACCCGTCGGTGGCCGAGGCGGCGGTCGTCGGCGCGACCGATCCGACCACCGGTCAGGCGATCGTCGCGTTCGCCATTCCGCGGGGCAGCACGGACATCGCTGGTGACGCGGGCGAGCAGCTCATCGCCGACCTGCGTAACCACGTGTCGAAGACGCTCGGCCCGATCGCCAAGCCGCGGCAGATCATGCTGGTGCCGGAGCTGCCGAAGACCCGCTCGGGCAAGATCATGCGCCGGCTGCTGCGGGACGTGGCGGAGAACCGGTCGCTGGGCGACGTGACCACGTTGCAGGACTCCTCGGTGATGGACCTGATCTCCTCGGGGATGAGCGGCGCGAAGTCCGACGAGGACTGACGAGAGGGCGTACCCCAGCGGTGGGTGGCGGTCCGGACGGACCGTCACCCACCGTTGTCTTTTGTGGAGGACGCCGCAGGGGCCATGTGATAAACCGGTTAACCAGATAACGCATCGATCACGATCCGGCCGTGGGGGGTTGTTCGTCATTTAGTTTTCTCGCTGGTCGGGCGACCTCGAGGAGCCTCACGCACATCGAATCCGCCCGACGTCCTCTGCCCGAGAAACGGAGTGGCATGAACAGAAACTCCCATCCGGGGTCGCGTCGACGACTACTCGTCGCGCTGCCCGTCATCGCCCTCGCGGCCACGTCACTGACCGTGAGTGGCAGCGCGGCTGCCCAGACGCCGTCCAGCACCCCCCGGGCGGTGATCGGTGCGGATGAGTACTACATCAACTACGCCGAGCCCGAGGTGCAGCCGGACACCACCGGCCGTGAGGTGAAGGGCAAGGGTGGCATCTACACCCCTGCCGCGGAGTCCGCGCGCCAGTTCGACCAGAAGCACGCCCGGGGCAACCCGGTGACGGCACGGCAGCTGGCCAAGGCCGAGGCCCAGTCGCTGAAGACGGGCAAGAACCCCCGCCAGTTCAAGAAGGCGCCGACCACCCAGACGGCGAAGCTGCTCACGCTGCTGGTGGAGTTCAACAACAACGCCAACGACGACTTCACCAACGTGATGGTCCCCAAGACGGTGTTCGAGGACCGCACCTGCGTCCCCGGCACCGTGCAGAACGGGCCGAAGCACAACAAGATACCGGACCCGGCGAGGTTGCCCCACAAGGACAACAATTCGATGTGGGTGCCGGACTTCTCGCCGCAGCACTACAACAAGATGCTCTACAGCAAGAAGGGCATCACCGAGCGGGTCCGCACGGACCTGAAGGGCCCGGACGGCAAGAAGGGCATCGACCTCTCCGGTCGCACGATGCACAACATGTACCTGGAGATGTCCAAGAACGCGTACACGGTGGACGGGCAGGCCAGCCCGTGGATCACCGTGCCGCACTCGGAGGGCTGGTACGCGGCCAACCGCTGCACCCAGGACGCGGAGGGCAACTGGGTCCCCGGCCGGGAGCAGTCGATGAACGGCCACCCGGACAACCCGGCCGGCGCCGGTCGCCTGGCGGGCGACGCGATCGAGGCACTCGCCGCGAAGGACCCGGACTTCCCGTGGGCCGACTACGACATCGAGGACCAGGCCGACCGCGACGGTGACGGCAACTTCTTCGAGCCGGACGGCGTGATCGACCACCTCGTGCTGGTGCACGCTGGCAAGGGCAAGTCGAGCGGCGGCGGCGACCAGGGTGTGTACGCCGTCTGGGCGCACTCCTCCTCGGTTCCGGGTGGCTACACCATCCCGGGCACCGACCTCAAGGTGTCGAACTACATCGTGCAGCCGGAGGACGCCGGCGTCGGCGTCTTCGCCCACGAATTCGGCCACGACCTGGGCCTACCGGACCTCTACGACACGTCCGGCAACGCCGACTCCGACGTGGACTTCTGGGACCTGATGGCATCCGGATCGCACTCGGGTGAGATCTTCCAGGCGCTGCCCACGCACATGGGCATCTGGGACAAGTGGGTGCTCGGCTGGGCCGACCCGCTGACCATCCGCCCCGGGTCGAACCCGCGTGAGGTGAAGCTCGGTCAGACGTCGCGTACGCCGATCGACTCCGAGGACGGTATCAAGGTCGACCTGCCGGACAAGGTGACGACGTTCGCCACGCCACACAGCGGCACCAAGATGTGGCACAGCAACAACGACCAGGAGTGGGCCGACGTCAAGCTCAGCCGCTCGGTCGACGTGCCGGCGGCCGCCGACTCGAAGTTCTGGATGTGGAACAACTACATCATCGAGGAGGACTGGGACTACGGCTTCGTCGAGCTCTCCACCGACGGCGGCACGACCTGGACCGAGCAGAAGGTCTACGACGAGGCCGGCACCGTGGTCACCACGCCGGACAACTACGGCGACCCGAACGGCCGGATGAACGACTTCGGCGGCAAGAAGTACGGTCTGACCGGCAGCACCGACGGCTGGCGGCACGACTACGTCGACTTGTCGGCGTACGCCGGGACGACCGTGCAGCTGCGGCTGCGCCTCGCCACCGACGAGGCGTTCGAGGAGCGCAACTGGTTCGTCGACGACTTCTCGGTCACCGGCGGCGGCGCCACCACCTGGAGTGACGACGTCGAGGGCGGCGCCAACGGCTGGACGGCCACCGGCGGCACCTTCGTCGACACCACCGGCGAGGGCTGGGTGATCGACAGCGGCACCGAGGTCCACGCCCAGTACTACCTGGCGGAGTGGCGCAACTTCGACGGCTTCGACGCGGGCCTGCAGTACACCTACGACACCATCTACTCGCGCGACGCGTGGAAGGTCGACCGGATCAAGTACAACGCGCCGGGCATGCTGGTCTGGTACCGGGACACCGCCCTCGGCGACGTCAACCACGTCACCGGGCAGATGACCGCGCTGCCCAGCTACGGCGCGAAGGGCGGCCTGCTCATCGTCGACTCGCACTTCGACCCGTACCGCCGTACCGGCGAGGCGGCGGTGAAGGACCCGTCGGTGACGGACAATCTGCCCAGCCGTCCGCAGTCGTCGAACGCGGCCTTCACCTTGCAGCGGACGTACCCGTTCAAGGAGTGCCTGGAGGCGGCGGACGAGCCGTACAGCGAGTACTGCACGCAGTTCAAGGGGCTGCCGCCGGTGAAGAAGTTCACCGACGCCCAGGGCTGGTACCCGGGCATCGAGATGCGCGACGGTGCCGCGTACGCCCGGGACAACGACGCGTCGGTGGTCCTGCCGTCGCGGGACAACGCGCCGTACACCACCCGGGTCACCAACCCGGACGGCAGCCCGGCGCCGGAGTTCTACGGCGTGACCCTGGGCGGTGGAGCGATCGTGCTGGGCACCGGCAACCCCGGCGACGAGGGCGTGAACTACGGCGTCTCGCTCACCATCAAGAAGGCGGCCGCTGACAACTCGTCCGCCACGATCTTCGTCACCCCGGCGAAGAAGTAACGGATTCGCAGCTCGGCAACTGACGGTGGGGCCGGTGGCGGAGACGCTGCCGGCCCCACTGGCGTACATCGATCAAATTGATCGAAATGGGTCGCTGTATACGGGATCGAGCCAATCGTCGCTGGTCAGCGTGGCTGATGAAGCGCAGGTGTGTGACGGTGAAAAGCATTCCCAACAAAATCTTGCAACAAATCGACGCGACCGTCTTCCCACCCGTCCCGCCAGTGTCTAAGTTCACCATTGGTCCCACTAGTGGGATCGATCTCCCACCGGCCCGTACCCCCGTTGGGCCGGTTCCCTCACACCGGAGGTACCACGTGCGCAAAGTCGCAGTGGGTCTGCTCGGGCTCTCACTGACGGCGACAGGCCTGGCGTTCGGACCGTCCGCCAGCGCCGCGCCACAGCCGAAGTTGCCGACGGCCGCGCCGTCGGCGGCCGAGCCCGCCCATGTGGACCATGATCTGCCGAACCCGCTGGAGGACAAGCGGCGCGCTCTGCGCCAGGAGGGCCTGAGCGAGGTCCTGACCGGCAAGTCCAAGGCGCAGAAGATCAACGGCAGCACGGTCGTCAAGGTTGGCAAGACCCAGGCCAAGGGGACCAACGGCCGCATGGCCAAGTCGAGTGCGACCTCGACCGAGGATCAGTACGTCGAGCTCTCCCGGGAGCGCACCGACAAGATCTTCGTGATCCTGGCCGAGTTCGGTAACGAGCGGCACCCCAACTACCCGGATCAGGACACTGACCCGGACACCGCCGGTCCGACCCGCTTCGACGGCCCGCTCCACAACGAGATCCCGGCCCCCAACCGAGCGGTGGACAACTCCACCATCTGGCAGCCGGACTTCAACGCGGACCACTACCGGCAGCTCTACTTCGGCACCAACCCCGGTGACGAGTCGCTGAAGCAGTACTACGAGGCCCAGTCCTCGGGCCGCTACAGCGTCGAGGGTGAGGTCACCGACTGGGTCAAGGTCAAGTACAACGAGGCCCGCTACGGTCGCTCCGGCGGCTACCCGTGCGCCTCGAACGTCTGCACCAACACCTGGAACCTCGTCCGCGACGCCGCGAACCAGTGGGTTGCCGACCAGAAGGCCGCCGGTCGCACCGACGAGGAGATCGCCGCCGACGTCAAGTCGATGGACGAGTGGGACCGGTACGACTTCGACTCGGACGGCGACTTCAACGAGCCGGACGGCTACATCGACCACTTCCAGATCGTCCACTCCGGCGGTGACGAGGCCGACGGTGACCCGCACCAGGGTGAGGACGCCATCTGGAGCCACCGTTGGTACGCCTTCGCGTCCGACCAGGGCAGCACCGGTCCGGTCAACTTCCCGGCCGGCGGCACCCAGATCGGCAACACCGGCGTCTGGATCGGTGACTACACGGTTCAGCCCGAGAACGGCGGCCGTAGCGTCTTCTACCACGAGTACGGCCACGACCTCGGCCTGCCGGACGACTACAACGTGATCAACGGTGGCGACAACAACAACGAGCACTGGACCCTGATGGCCCAGAGCCGGCTCGGCGCCAAGAACGACGCCGGCATCGGCGATCGTGGTGGCGACCTCGGCGCGTGGAACAAGTTCCAGCTCGGCTGGCTCGACTACGAGGTGGTCGTTGCCGGGCAGAAGAAGACCTTGACGCTCGGCCCGCAGGAGTACAACTCGCCGGAGGCCCAGGCCGTCATGGTCGTTCTCCCGAAGCGGGAGTACACCTTCGAGAACGGCGCGCCGGCCGAGGGCAGCAAGCAGTTCTTCTCCGGCAACGAGGACGACCTCAACAGCACGCTGACCCGCACCCTGGACCTCACCGGGAAGTCGACGGCGGCGCTGTCGATGAAGGGCCGCTACAGCATCGAGGCCGGCTTCGACTACATGTTCTTCGAGGCGTCCACCGACGGCGGCCAGACCTGGACGCCGATGCCGGGCACCGTCAACGGCCAGCCGATTCCGGAGATCTCTCCCGGACGTCCGGCGCTCGACGGCACCAGCAACGACCAGTGGGTCGACATCAACATCCCGCTGGACGCGCTGGCGGGCAAGGTCGCGCAGTTCCGGCTGCGCTACCAGACCGACGGCGGTGTGTCCGAAGGCGGCTTCTACGGTGACGCCATCACCGTGACCGCGGACGGCCAGACCGTGCTCTCCGAGGGTGCCGAGACCGGCGCGCCCGGCTGGACCCTGGCCGGTGGCTTCGAGATCGTCGCGGCCACGTACACCCGCGAGTTCGAGAACTTCTACATCGCGGGCACCCGGTCGTACATCTCGTACGACAAGTACCTCAAGACCGGCCCGTACTTCTTCGGCTACTCGAACACCCGCCCGGACTACGTGGACCACTACGCGTACCAGGAGGGTCTGCTGATCTCGTACTGGAACCTGCGGTGGGCGGACAACGACACGTTCGCGCACCCGGGTGAGGGTCGCAACATGATCATCGACGCGCACCCGCAGCCGATCTACAACCTGACCGGTGCTCCGTGGCGGGCCCGCGTCCAGGTCTACGACGCGCCGTTCAGCCTGAAGAAGGCCGACTCGTTCACGCTGCACCTCAACAGCCGGGCCGAGTACATCCGCGGCCAGGCGGCGCAGCCGCTGTTCGACGACACCAAGCAGTACTGGTACCCGGAGCTGCCGAACCACGGCGTCAAGCTCCCGGCCACCGGCACCAAGATCAAGGTGCTGGAGCAGGACGGCATCAACACCAAGATCCGCATCTCCTGATCGTCGGATCGCGCGACACCCGCACCACCGCGATGCCCGGGCAGGTCACCTGCCCGGGCATCGCCCTTTCCCGAGGCGACCCCAGGCGGCCGGTGCGGAACCCCGGCGCGCCCGATCGCGTCCGATCGCTCGTGCACCCGCGAACCCGCACCATCCTGACCAGCGCCGGCCTTGCCCTCGCCCTGGCGCTGACCGGCTGCGCCACCGACACCCGCAACGGAGACACCGTGTCCGCCGAGCAGGACCCGTCCGCCACCCCACCCACCGCCACACCACCCGCCGTCGCGCCGGGAGGCTCGTCCCCGGCCGGCCGGCCGACCCGGTCCCGGCCCCCGCTGCCGACCATGGGCCCGCCCACCGGGCCACCCCGCGAGCCGACCGACCTGCGGAAGAAGAACCTGCTCGCCGGCCGGATCAACAGGGGCGGCGACGGCCCTTGTTACGGGCTGATCACCGACGACGGCAAGCAGTACGCGCTGCACGGGCCTGGCCTGGGGACCTTCGGAGTCGGCACTGTCGTTCGGGTCACCGTCGGGCCGGCCAACCCAGCGGTCGACTGCGGCCCGGGCACCCCGGCCAGCATCGTCAAGATAAGCACCGTCGGCTGAACCAGCACCGCCGGTCCGAGGCGCCCCGGGGTCGGCGAAACGGCCGCTCGGCGCGGGGGTCCTAGGCTGTCAGCCATGACTGACCAGCGCGGCGGGGCCGTCGACGAGTCCTGTGTCCTCACCGAGGGGCCATGGACACACCGTTTCGTCGGCGCCAACGGCAGCCGGTTCCACGTGGTCGAGGCCGGCACCGGGCCGATGGTGCTCTTCCTGCACGGCTTCCCGGAGCACTGGTGGGCCTGGCACCAGATGCTGCCGGCTGTCGCCGACGCCGGCTTCCGGGCCGTCGCCGTCGACCTGCGCGGCTACGGCGCCAGCGACAAACCACCCCGGGGGTACGACGGCTACACCCTCGCCGCCGACATCGCCGGGCTGATCCGTGCGCTCGGTGAACGGTCCGCGACGATCGTCGGCAGCGGCCTCGGCGGCATGGTCGCCTGGACGGTCGCCTCGTTCCACCCGTCCCTGGTCCGCCGGCTCGTCGTGTTGGGGGCACCGCACCCGCTGCGGCTGCGCGCCGCCATCTTCGCCGACCCGCGCGGGCAGTTCACCGCCTCCACCCCGGCGTTGAAATTCCAGCTACCCCGCTACGAGCACGTGTTGACCCGCGACGGCGCCGCCGCCGTCGGCGAGATCATGCGCCGCTGGGGCGGCCCCCGATGGGTGGCCGGGCCGGACTTCGAGACGTACGCCGAGCGGTGCCGGGAGGCGATGCGCATCCCGCAGGCCGCCTTCTGCGCGCTGGAGGGTTACCGCTGGGCGTTCCGCTCGCTGCTGCGGCTGCACGGCTACCGGTTCGTCCGGCTGATGCAGAAGCCGCTCTCCACCCCGACCCTGCAACTGCACGGTGCCGTGGACGCCGCCTCCCTGCCCCGGACCGCCCTGGGCTCCGGCCGGTACGTCGTCGCTCCGTACGAGTGGCGACTGCTCGACGGGGTGGGGCACTTCCCGCACCTGGAGGCACCGGAGTTGGTGCTCGGCGAGATCCTGCGGTGGGCGAAGACCTGACTGGTCAGACCCGCTGCTCCCGCAGGTCGGTGACCTCGGCGGCCGGCGCCCAGCCCTGGTAGACGCCGAAGTCGAAGACCTCCAGCCGCATCGCCTCGGCGACCGGCCAGCGACCACCCGTGTACTCCACCCGCAGCCAGGCGTCGTGCTCGCCGAGCACGATGAACGGCTGCCCCTTCCAGGTGCAGGTGGTCCGCACGTACGCCAGATCCTCGATCTCGCTGGCCGGCAGCACCCGGACGTAGCGGCCCGGGCGAACCTCCTCGAAGCCGTCGCCCGGCTCGGGCTGGTAGAGGCGGATGTCGTCGCCGTCCGGGCTGGCCTGGTATTCCCGGCCCTGCCAACGGGCCACGTAACCATCGCGCATCACGCCTCCCCGACCCGTCGCCAGGTGACCGAGTCGGTGTCCAGCTCCGCGACCACCCGCTCGGTGCCGTCCGCGCCGACGCGCCAGAGCTGGGCACCGTGCGGCAGGCGGGCGCTGTCCACTTTGAACTCCGCCACCACGTCGCTGCTCTCCCCCGGAGCGAAGCCGTTGCCCCGGAACGGCGGGCGTTCGATGACCCAGCCCTCCATGGCCCGCATCGCCGACTCGTTCTGACCGCCGTACGGGATGCGGTAGAGGCTCGGCCGGTGCGCCGGCCACCGCAGCACGTAGATCTCCTCGGCGTCGGGGGCGAACGGTGAGCCGGGGTAGCTGAGGCCGAGCGCGTCGTGCAACTGGGCCGGTGTGGACAGGTGGGACAGCTCACCGGCCCGGTGCACGAACCCGGACACCCGGTCGTACCCGCGGTCCAGGTAGTAAGCGAGCTGACTGGGCGCGATCGCCTTCTGCATGACCGTCGGCCGGGCCGGGTCGACCGCAGCGGGCGCGTACCGGGGGCGGGCGGTAGGCTCGGCCACGGCCGGCGCTTCCTCCTGGTCCACCTCCAGGTCGTCCCCGAGCCCCACCTCGGCGGCCCAGTTGGCCAACGCGACGATCTGCTCGCCGGGCAACTTGGCGCCGACCGGGGTGCCCGGGTTGACGGCGAACGACCAGTCCTCGTCGGGCCAGCGGCGGATCAGTTGGGCGAACTTCACCCGGACCGTGTCGATGTCCCCCTCGACATGATCGGCGAGGCGCTCCGGCGACGTGTAGACCACCACGTACGTCTCGCCGTCGAGCTGCCCGGTACGCCAGACGAAACCCGAGTCCCCCGGGCGGCTGCCGCGCACCGAGTCCGGTGCCGCCGGTAGCAGCACCCGGGCCAGCAGCAGCGTGGACAGGAAGGTGTCGGTGCTGCCGGAGGTGGCGGCACTGAGCAGGTCCTCCTCGACCGTGTTGGCCGGCTCGAAGTCGACCGGCGTCGGCTCGTCGGCCGACGGGCGCGGACCGTCGTCGGCGATCGTGCCCTCGCCGTCGGCGCGGGCCGTACCGGCCAGGTCGACAGACGAGTCACCGCTGTCGGCGAAATCCACGTCGACCGGAGCATCGGTACGCATGTCACCCAGACCGGGCTGGTCGGCCTCGGTCGGCGCGGTGGGGTGCGGGGCGGACGGGCTCGGGGCCGGCGGAGCAGGGCTGAACGACGGGGGCGCGGACGGGCTGGGCTCGAAGGTCGACGGACCGAACAGGCCCGGGTCGGCGGGCACCGAACCGAACGGCGGTGGGGCGGTCGCGGCAGGGCTGGGAGACGACGGGCTGAACAGGCCCGGACCGGAGGGTGCCGCACCGAACGGCGGTGGGGCCGCGTCGGTGGGGCTGGGCCGGCGGGCCGCCTCGACCGGCGCACTGCTCTCGACCGGGTCGGTGAGGTCGCGGGACTCGATGATGGTGCCCTCGATGACGATGGGCGTGAAGCCACGGCGCGGCGCGGGCGGCCCGGAGACGGGTTCCGCGACGGACGCCGGCAGATCTTCCACCGGCCCGAACCGGCCCGGCCGGTCCTGGGGGATCGCCTGGGTCTCCTCCGCCGACCGACCCGGTCGGCCAGGCGCACCGGCCAGCGGAGGCTCAGTGGTCATCCGGAACGCGCGGGTGGGCTCCTCGGCCAGCGGGTTGTGCCGGCGTGGCGGCAGCGGCTGGGTGATTTCCTCGCCGGACGGCGGTACGCCCACCCCACGGGGTACGCCGAGGCCGCCCTCCGGCCGACGGATCGGCTGGGTGGCCGTCGGGTCCGCGGCCATCGGGAAGGCCCGCGTCGCGGTGTCGTCGCCCGGCGCATCGGCTGGGCGGCGGCGAGGAAACGGCTGGCTGCCTCGGCCGAACCGGGTCGGCGGGGCCGCCCGGTCACCGGGACGACCCCCGCTCGCGGCCGGGTCACGGGCCGGGCTGGGGTCGAAGAAGGAACGCCGAGGTGCCGCCTGCGGGCCACCGTTGCCGTTACCCACGGCGGGGCCGTCAACATCACCCGGCCGGGTCGGTGCCGGCCAACCCACGCCCGGCCCAGGCTGGTCGGTGGTGGGGCCGGCGGACGCCAACGGGGTGAACCGGGACGGCCGCCCGGAACGGGGCAACGCTCCGGTGCCCGGGGCGGGCCGGGGCGGTTCGGTCGGGTGCCGTTGACCGGCGGCGGGCAGGTCCTCCTCGCCGGGCCGGCGAGCCGGCTCAGCAGGGACGGGGGGCCGGGGGGCCGGGCCCGGCACCGGTGGGGCACCGACCCGGGGCACCCCGCCCCGGCTGGGCCGTCGGGGTGCGAGCGGAGTCGCCTCAAGCCCCGGCGCGGCCGCCCCTGTCGCGGGAGGCGGTCCAGCGGCTGGCCCGCCGTCCCGAGCGGGCATGCCGGGCCGGGTACGCGCCAACGTCTCGGCTCGTTCCAGCCGGGCGCGGGCACCCATGGCCCGGCCGGGCAGTCGTACGTCGCCTCGGGACAGCTGCGACACGAACCAGGCCGGCAGGTAGCCCTCCACCGGCAGGCCCGGATTCACGGCGAGCCACCACTCGTGGTTGGGCCAACTGGCCGCGAGGTCGGCGAAGGGGATACGTCGGTTGCCGCCGGCGTGGTCGCCGAGGCAGGCCCGGAGTGCGGCGGCGGAGGTGAAGGCCAGGACGTGGGTCCGGCCGCCGGTGGTCCAGGTGCCCCATCCGGCGGGTGGTTGGCCAGGCTGTGTCGGCGCGGAGACCGGCAGCAGCACATCGGTGCGGGACAGGAGCCGGAAGTAGAGCTCCTGGTCGTTGGCGCGCAGCGCGTCGCGCATCGCCACCTCGGCCTCCGTGGCCGGCTCCCATTCGGTCACGGCCACCTCCCCTTCCGAGAACAGGCCACAGGTATCGCGTACAACCTACAAGGTGGTACCAAGATCACAATGGCTGGCCGGCGGCGGTCCGCCGGGGCGCGGAGGAGGCGATAGCATCCCGTTCCGGAGCCGACACGATACGGAGGGTGTCGATGTCCCGATCGATCACGCGCCCGGTCCTCGCAGGTCTGGCCGCCAGCCTGTTGACCGTACCGGGCCTCCCGGTCGTCGCCGCCACCGCCGGGCTCCGGGCGGCACCGATGTGCGCGACCCCACTCTCCCCCGTCCGGCCGGTCGCGGCCACACCCTGGCCACAGCAACGCTACGACCCCGCGCGGCTCGCGACGCTGGCCACCGGCGCCGACGTGACCGTGGCGGTGGTCGACTCCGGGGTGGACCGGGTGCACCCGCAGTTGGCGGGGCGGGTGCTGGCCGGCACCGACCTGCTCGACCCGGGCGGGGACGGCGGTCGGGACTGCGCCGGGCACGGCACCGGTGTGGCGAGCATCATCGCGGCGGCGCCCCGCCCCGACGTCGCCTTCCGCGGCCTGGCACCGGGTGCCCGGATCCTGCCCGTGCGGGTGAGTGAGCAGCAGGTGGTGCAGGGGCGGGAGTCGGGGCGTACGGTCAGCGCCGACGAGTTCGCCCGGGCCATCCGGTGGGCCGTCGACCACGACGCCGACGTGGTGAACCTGTCCGTGGTGCTGTACGCCGACGACCCGGAGGTCCGGTCGGCCGTGCGGTACGCGGTCGACCGGAACGTGGTGCTGGTGGCCGCCGCCGGCAACCTGCACGACAGCGGGGACCCTCGCCCGTTCCCCGCCAGCTACGACGGGGTGCTCGGCGTGGGCGCGATCGGGGCGGACGGTGGGCGGGCGACCTTCTCGCAGACCGGCCCGTACGTCGACCTGGTGGCACCGGGCAGCGAGGTCCTGACCGCCGCACCTGGTCTGGGCCACCATCGGGTCGAAGGCACCAGTTACGCCGCGCCCTTCGTGGCCGCCACCGCCGCGTTGCTGCGCGAATACCGGCCGGAGCTGACCGCCGCCCAGGTGGCGCAGCGGATCATCGCCACCGCCGATCCAGCACCCGGGCCGGGTCACGGCGGCGGGTACGGGGCCGGGGTGTTGAACCCCTACCGAGCGGTCACCGAGACCAGCGGCGGCGGCGCGGCCGGTGCGCGCCCGGTCGCCGCGCTCGCCGACGATCGGACCGACCCGGCGGAGCTCGCCCGGCAGTCCCGCCGGGCCGCCGCGCGGGACCGAGCCCTGCTGGTCGGCGCGGTGGCCGGCCTGACAGCGGTCACCGTGGTGCTGCTCGCCCTGGTGGTGCCCCGCGGGGTCCGTCGACGCTGGCGCCCGGCCGGCCCGGCCTGAGCCCGCCCACGCCCGGCGCTGCCCGCCGGCCGGCTGCGGGCCGGGCGCTGGCCCGGACACGGTCAGCGCTCCCGGCCCACAACGCTCACTGGAACAGCCCGGTGTTCTTCTTCTCGGTGTCCAGGTAGTCGGCGGCGGAGTCGTTCACCGCCAGCCTGATGTCACGCAGCATCCCCTGCAGGTCCTGCGAGGCCGAACGCCACCGCGCCTGCCGCTGCTCGTAGGCCTGCCGCGCCTCGCCCGACCAACTCGCCACCAGCGGGGCGGCGTCCCGTTCGAGTTGGCCGAGTTGCGCATCGAGGGTGTTCAACGCTTTCTGGATGTCAGCGCCGGCCTGCTGTAGCGCGGCGAAGTTGACGACCAGCACACCATGGTCCATCGGATTCCCTCCCCAGCGGGATCAGAGCGGCAGTTGGATGCCGCCGCGGTTCGTGCCGGCCACCCGGCTGGCCACCTCGTCGTCGGACACGTCGTACTGCCGGCCGGCGGTGCGGATCGCGCCGGCGGTCTCGCGCAGCGCTCGGTGCAGCGCCGCCTGGTCCTGTGACCACTGCTGCTTGACCTGCTCGAACGATCGGCCACCAGCGCCACGCCAGGCCTGCTGCAACACCTCCAGCTCGGCCAGCAGGCCGGTCAGCATGGACTGCAACGACTGGTCCACCTGCTCGAACTTCGCGGCGGTCTGCTGCATCACCGCAGCTTCTGCCTTGGTCTGGGACACCTGGACGTCACCTCGTCTCTCGGATCGCACCTGGCTGTCGCCGCGCCCACCGTGGGGCGACGCGTCGTCGCCTACCCGGTCGTCGAACACTGAGACACGGGTCAGCGAAGGAGTTCGTAGCTGACGGTAGCGACCTCGTAGCGGTTCTGCTACCCCGTGGGCTTCCCCTGTGGACAACCGGGGAGCCATCGGTCGCTTACGATGTGCGGCAGCCACGTCGCGGCGTGTGACGGGCCGCCGACGGGCGGCCGGCCGTCCCACCCGGTCCCCACTGGTCGAGGAGGCACGGTGCCGGCGATCACCACAGGCGCGCGAGCCGGCCAACTCGTCACCGCACAGGTCGCAGCGACGCTCGTCCTGGTCGCCCTCGGCCGACCCGCACCGGTCGTCGCGGTGGTCGTCCTGGTGGCCGTGCTGCTGGTCGTGGTCGCCTGGGTGCCCGTTCGCGGGCGGTGGCTCTTCGAGTGGCTCGGCACCGCCATCGGGCACCTCACCCGCCGGCGGGCGCTGGCCGGGCCGGCCGGAGCGGCCGACCTGCTCGACCTGGTCGCCCCGGGCACCGTTGTCCGCTCGACCGAGCTGACCGGCGGGCCGGCGGCCGTCCTGGAGGACACCACGGGCCTGGTCGCGCTCCTGGAACTCGGCGACCCGGGCGACCTGCTGGGCGACGTGTCCCAGCCGATCCCCGCCCCGGCCGCGTTGCTCCCTCCGGCCGGGCCGGACCAGCCCCCGCTCGTGGTCCAACTGCTGCTGGCCGGGGCGCCGGCACCGGTGCCGAGCGCCGGCGGCACGGTCGGCACGTCATACCGGCAGCTCACCGACGGCCGGCTCGCCGGGCGCGAACGGGCCGTCGTGGCGGTCCGGGTGCTGCGGGTGAACGGTTGGTCCGAGGAGGACCTGCGCCGCGTCCTCGCCGGCACGGTTCGCCGGATCCTCCGCCGACTCGAGCCGCTGGCCGCCCGGCCACTCGGGGTGCCTGCGGCGCTGCGCGTCCTGGCCGAGCTGGCCCACCACGAGGGCGATCCGGTCCGGGAGTCCTGGCCGGTGATCCGGTCCGGCACCCTGGTCCAGGCCACCTTCCGACTCATCCGGTGGCCCGGCGCGGACAGTGCGCCCGGACGCCGGCTGGTGCCCCGCCTGCTCGCGCTGCCGGCGACGGCCAGCACGGTGTCGCTGTGCGCAGGGCCGTCGCCGACGATGCCGTCCGGCCCATCGTCGACCACCGGAGTCCCGACCGAGCTGACCGTACGTCTGGCCGCCGCTACGACGACCGAGCTGGCGGCGGCCACCGAGGCGCTGATCCACGTGGTGACCGACCTGGGCGGAAAGCTGCGCCGGCTCGACGGCGGCCACCTGGGCGGGCTGGCCGCCACGCTGCCGTTGGCGCTGACGACACCCGCGGCGCAGCCCCGCCCACCGGCGTCCGGGGCGCGACCAGGCCCAGCGGTGGACGGGGGAGGGCTCTCGCTGGGCGACGCGGGGATGCTGGTCGGTACCAACCGACACGGTCGGGCCGTCACCGTGCGCCTGTTCCGGCCGGAGAACACCCGCGTGCTCCTGGTCGGCGGGGTACGCGCAGCCCAACTGGTGGCCCTGCGCGCGTTGGCGCTCGGTGCCCTGGTGGTGGTGCAGACCGCCCGGCCACGCGCCTGGGAGCCGTTCATCCGGGGGGTTGGCGCACCGGGCGGCACGATTCCGTTGCTCCCGCCCGGCCGGGCGGTCGCCGACGGTGTGGGCACCGCGCTGCGTCCGCTGCTGCTGATCGTCGACGCCGGGCCGGTGGCGGCCGATGCCGCGCCGGGCCCGCCGTGGCGGGCCACCCTGGTGGTACGCGACGAGCTGACCCCGGCCGATGTGGACGCGTTGAGCCGGGCCGACCTGGCGTTGCTCCAACCGCTGACGGCCGCCGAGGCCACTCTGGCCGGTGCCGCGCTGGGGCTGGGCGGGTCGGCCGAGTGGTTGACCCGGATCCGGCAGGACATGGTGGCCGTGGTCAACCGTCGGGCGCTGCGCTGGGCGCTGCTCTCCCCGACGCCGATCGAGGCGCAGCTGATCGGGCCGCCGACGCGCGGCTGAACCACCAGGATGGGCCAGCTGCCGGGTTACGCCGGTGCGTGGTCCGTGGCACGATCCCCGCCATGGGTTTTCTGAAAGGTCTGCTGATTAGGCTGGCCAGCACCGCTCTGGCTTTCTGGCTGGCCACGTTCCTCATCCCGGGCATCTCCCTGGAATCGAACTCGGCCACCGAAACGGTGACCACGCTGCTGCTGGTGGCGGTGATCTTCGGCGTGGTCAACGCGGTCCTCCAGCCGATCATCAAGACCGTCGGCTGTGGCTTCTACCTGCTGACCCTGGGTCTCATCGCCCTGGTGGTGAACGGGTTGCTGTTCCTGCTCACCAGCTGGATCGCCGACCAGGCCGGGCTGCCGTTCTCGGTGGACGGTTTCTGGCCGGCGGCCGTACTCGGCGCCCTCTTCGTGAGCATCGTGACCTGGATCCTCGGCGCCGTCCTCGACCGGGACTGAGACCAGCCAGCACCGACCCCGGCCCGCCCGGGGCTCCGACCTCGGCCGGCGCCCCGGGCGGGCCGACAACCAAATGTCGGGAATTGGCCGGCCTCGGCGGCCACCTCGACGGTTACCGTCGCGACATGTTCTCGCTGACCTCCACCGATGGCTACCTGCTCAGCACCGATCCGGCACGGATCGACCTCGACCTGGTACACCACTGGTTGTCCACCGACGCGTACTGGGCGCTCGGACGAGACCGGGAAACCACCGCGCGGGCGTTCGCCGGCTCACTGCCGTTCGGCATCTACCGGCCGGAGGACGGCCGGCAGGTGGCGGTGGCCCGGGTCGTCACCGACCGCGCCACCTTCGCCTGGCTCTGCGACGTGTACGTCGACCGTCCGGCCCGGGGTCGAGGGCTGGGCGGGTGGCTGGCCGGCGCGGTCCGCGACCACTTGGCCGAGCTGGGCGTACGCCGGATCCTGCTCTGCACCAACGACGCACACCAGGTGTACGCGGGGGTTGGCTTCACGCCGCTGGAGGTTCCGGAGCGGTGGATGCAGCTGGACCGCCGTCCCCCGGTGACGCCGATCACCGGAAAGGAACAAAGCAGCAGTACGCCCCTTACGGTGGAGGCGTGACGCCACTCCGCCTGGGATACCTCTACGGCCTCGGCGCGTACCTGCTCTGGGGTTTCTTTCCGCTCTACCTGAAGTTGCTGCGACCCGCCGGCCCGCTGGAGATCCTGGCCCACCGGATCGTCTGGTCGGTGCTCTTCGTGGCCCTGCTGCTGGCGGCGCTGCGCAACATCGGCTTCCTGCGGGCGCTGCTGCGCCGCCCGTGGGCGGTGGCCGGGATCGTCGCCGCCGCCGCGCTGATCGCCGTCAACTGGGGCACCTACATCTACGGGGTCAACTCCGACCGGGTGGTGGAGACCGCGCTCGGCTACTTCATCAACCCGCTGGTCGTGGTGCTGCTCGGGGTGACGGTGCTGCGGGAGCGGCTCCGCCCGGCGCAGTGGGTGGCGCTGGGGATCGGCGCGTCGGCGGTCACGGTGCTCACCGTGGACTATGGCCGGCTGCCCTGGCTGGCGTTGACCCTGGCGTTCAGCTTCGCCGGTTACGGCCTGGTCAAGAAGCGGCTCGGGCTGCCGGCGGCCGAGGGGCTGTTCGTCGAGTCGGCGGTGCTGGCGTTGCCGGCTCTGGGCTACCTCGGCTGGCTGACGGCGAAGGCCGACCTGACCTTCGGGCACGTCTCGGCCGGACACACCGCGCTGCTGGTGCTGGCCGGCGCGGCCACGGCGATTCCGCTGCTGCTGTTCGCCGGGGCGGCCAACCGACTGCCCCTGAGCAGCCTCGGCATGGTCCAGTACCTGGCGCCGATCCTTCAGCTCGGCTGCGGTGTGTTGATCTTCCACGAGCCGATGCCGCCGGCCCGCCTGGCCGGTTTCGCGCTGGTCTGGCTGGCCCTGATCGTCTTCACCGCCGACGCCGTCCGCACCTCCCGCCGCACCCGAACCCGCACGCCCCGCCACACCCCACCCCCTGCTGCGGTCGATCATGGAGTTGTGGTGCCCGCCCAGCACTAGTTCGGGCGATTTGTCACCCACCACAACTCCTTGATCGACCCGGATGGGCGGGCGGGGCGGGCGGGCGGGGCGGGGGCGGGGGCGGGGTGCGGGCGGACGGGCTTGGGCTGGTTATGGGACGGCGTAGGTGAGTAGGGGGGTGCCGTCGGCTTTCTGTAACTCCACGCTTACCAGCTCGGCGTCGGTGAACCGGGTGGCGCCGGTGAAGCTGAGGTCGTCGCCCGGGGCCGCCAACCAGGAGCCGATCTGCTCGGTGGCACCGTTCGGGCCGCGCGCCACCAGCCGGAACGGGTACGCCTTGCCGTAGCTCGTCCGCGCGTCGTACCCGCAGCGCATGGTCACCTCCGTGCCCCACTTGGTGCCGGTGAGCCCGAGGTCGGCGTGCACCGGCCCGGCGGCGGCCACCGGTCGCATCGCCACCATCGACACCTGCGGCGCCGGGGTGCCCTGCGCACCGGAGGGCCTGGAAGGGCTGACCGGTCGAGGCAGCGCCACGGCGGTACCCACACCGACCAGCAGCGCCAGGCCGGCGGCGGCCAGTGTGGTCAGCGCGTACCGTCGCCGGTCCGCGGAGCGTTCCCGACGACGACGCCGACGGGCCTCGTCGAGCAGCGCGGGCACCCGGGGCGGGGCCGGCGGCGGCAGGATCTGCTCCAGCCCGGCCGGGTCGAGACGCCCGAGCAACCCGGGCAGGACGGCGATCTCGGCGACCGCCTCCCGGCACGAGGCGCAGCCGCCGAGGTGTCGCTCGTAGGCCGCCCGCTCGGCCGGGGCCAGGGCACCCAGCACGTACGCGCCGTCGTCGTAGGCGAACTCGCACCGGGTCATCC
This sequence comes from Micromonospora violae, assembly GCF_004217135.1. Taxonomy (NCBI): domain Bacteria; kingdom Bacillati; phylum Actinomycetota; class Actinomycetes; order Micromonosporales; family Micromonosporaceae; genus Micromonospora; species Micromonospora violae. Next base: position 6,026,352 of record NZ_SHKK01000001.1, on the reverse strand, counting down.
CGTCACCCCCATCTCGGCCAGGACCAACCGTAGAGACCGCAGCGCGTAGTGGGTGCGGGACTTCACGGTCCCTGGCGGCACGCCCAAGCGGGATGCCGCCTCGGCCACCGACCGCCCCTGATAGAAGCACTCCACCAGCACTTCCCGGTGGGTCGGGCTGAGCCGGTTCAGCGCCTCGGCGACGGTCCACGCCTCCACCGCCCGTTCGGCCTCGTCGATCACCTCGGGCGGTTCGGGCAGATCGTCGGTGAACACCTCGCCGACCCGGGTGGATCGCCGCCGCCAGGCGTCGATCGCCAGGTTGCGGGCGGTGGTGAACAGCCAGGACCGCACCGATCCACGCCGCGGGTCGAGTGACTCCGGATGTCGCCAGGCCCGCAGCAGCGTCTCCTGTACCAGGTCCTCGGCCCGCTGTCGGTCCCCGTTGACCAGCCGCAGGGCATGGGCGTACAGCGCCTCCGCGTGCTCGTCGTGCAGCGCGCGCAGCAGTTGGGCGTCGTGGTCGCTGATGGCGGTCTCCTCGCTTCCGGCGCGCGTCCGGCGGTGCGTCCGCCCGGGAATACGTGCGGTCACGCCGATCGGTTCAGCCCGAGGTCAGACCGGTTGCGGGGTGGTTGCCGCCCACGAAGGTGTTCATGCCCGGTTCACACCGTGGCCGACGGGCGCTCACCACGTCCTCCTAGCGTCCGGCTGGTACGCCGCCTGTCGTGCCACCGACTCCTCTGGAGGCCTCCCCCATGAGCGACCGCCCCCGGCTGCTCCCCCTGTTGACCGGCGCCCGCCACGGCACCCGTGACGCCATGACCTGTCTGTACCGGTGCGGAAACGCCTGTGACCACCCGGTTCCGAACACCTCCGACAACCCGTACTTCGGCGACGTGGTGAACGCCGAGATGTCCCGGCGTGGCGTGGTCCGGGCCGGCGCGGTGGGCGCGCTGGTCCTCGGTCTCGGCGGCGCGGCGGCCGGTGCGCTCGCCGGTGCGGCCCCGGCAGTGGCCGCGCCGGCCACCACCCCGGACGTCCCGGAGGCCTTCGGTTTCGGCCGCCCGAGCACCGGAGTCGGCAGCGGAGCGCTGACCTTCAAGCCGATCCCACCGAACAAGTTGGACACCCTCGTCGTGCCGAACGGCTACGACCACGCCGTGGTGATCAAGTGGGGTGACCCGGTGCTGCCGGGCGCACCGGAGTTCAACCTGCACCACCAGACCGCCGCCGCGCAGTCCAAGCAGTTCGGTTACAACAACGACTTCGTGGGTGTGCTGCCGCTGGACAAGCAGGGCAAGCGGGCGCTGCTCGTGGTCAACCACGAGTACACCAACGAGGACCTGATGTTCCCGGGCTTCCCCGGCCTGGACGGGCTCTCCGTGGAGCAGCTACGCACCGCCATGGCCGCGCACGGCATGTCGGTGGTGGAGCTCGAGCGGGTCGCGGGCACCGGGCAGTGGCAGCCAGTCAGCAAGGGACCCCGGCCGTACAACCGGCGGGTCACCGCACTGAGCACCAAGTTCGACCTCACCGGGCCGGCCGCCGGCTCCGCCTGGCTGAAGACCGCCGCCGACCCCAAGGGTCGTACCGTCGTCGGCACCCTGAACAACTGCGCCGGTGGCGTGACCCCGTGGGGCACCGTGCTCTCCGGCGAGGAGAACTTCAACCAGTACTTCGTGGGCGCCGACGCGGCCCCGGCCGAGCTGAAGCCGAAGCTGGACCGCTACGGCATCAGCACCGCCAGCCGCTACCCCAGCGGCAGCCGCAAGTGGGAGCGCGCCGACGAGCGCTTCGACCTGGCGAAGCACCCCAACGAGGCGCACCGATTCGGCTGGATCGTCGAGATCGACCCGTTCGACCCGGAGAGCCGCCCGCGCAAGCACACCGCGATGGGCCGGTTCAAGCACGAGGGTGCCAACGTGATCGTCGCGAAGGACGGCCACGTGGTCGCGTACATGGGCGACGACGAGCGGTTCGACTACCTCTACAAGTTCGTCTCAGAGAAGAAGTTCATGAAGGGCAACTCCTGGGCTGCCCGCAAGCACAACCTGACCCTGCTGGAGTCCGGCACGCTCTACGTGGCGAAGCTCGACCAGAGCAGCGCCGCCGAGATCGACGGCTCGGGCAAGCTCCCCACCGACGGCGCCTTCAACGGCCGGGGTCGCTGGATCAGGCTGGTCAGCGGCAACCGGTCGTTCGTCGACGGGATGACCGCCGCGGACGTGCTCACCTTCACCCGGCTCGCCGGTGACAAGGTCGGCGCGACCAAGATGGACCGCCCCGAGGACGTCGAGCCGAGCCTGCTCACCGGCAAGGTGTACGTGGCGTTGACCAACAACACCAACCGCGGCGTCGGCAGCAACCCGAAGGCGGACGAGGCCAACCCGCGCACCGCCAACAAGCACGGGCAGATCCTGGAGCTGGTCGAGGACCGCAACGACAACGCGGCGGAGACCTTCGCCTGGTCGCTGCCGATCGTCTGCGGCGACCCGACCGACCCGTCGACCTTCTTCGCCGGGTACGACAAGGCCCAGGTGTCCCCGATCTCCTGCCCGGACAACGTCGCCTTCGACGCCACCGGCAACCTCTGGATCTCCACCGACGGCAACGCGCTGGGCAGCAACGACGGCCTGTTCGCCACCGCCGTGGAGGGTCCGCAGCGGGGTCACCTCAAGCAGTTCCTGACCGTGCCGCTCGGCGCGGAGACCTGCGGCCCGTTCATCACCGGCGACAACCGTTCGCTCTTCGTCGCGGTGCAGCACCCGGGCGAGATCAGCGGCGCTTCGGTGGAGAACCCGGCCTCGAACTGGCCGGACGGTGACTACGCCAAGCCGGGCGTGGTGGTCACCTGGCGCCTCGACGGCGGCCCGGTGGGCAGCTGAGGTCGTCGTACCCGCGGCCGAGAGGCCGGTGACGTTGTTCCCGGCGGTCCGGCGCTGGACCGCCCCGAGAGGCCCTCTTCCAACCGGGGAGAGGGCCTCTCGGCCGTCAGTTCTCGGAGGCGATGCCGTCGGCCACGCTGCGAGCCGCGGCGAGCAGCTTGGCTCGCACCACTCGGGCGGAGGTCATCATCTCGCTGGCCGGCAACGCGCAGGCCAGCACGGTCCGGCGTTCCATGTCCTTGTCCGGTGCGACGAGCACCGCGGCGCAGGCCACCCCCTGCCGGAACTGCCCCAGCTCCAGCTGCATGCCGCGCCGGTCGCCGGCAGCCAGGTCGGCCTCGAAACTCTCGGCGGTGGTCAGCGTGGCGGAGGTGAACGGTCGCATGCCGTACTCGCGCAGGTAGCGGTAGCGCTGATCGGTGGTGAGGGTGGCCAGCAGCGACTTGCCGAGAGCGGTGGCGTGCGCACCCTCGTCGAAACCGGGGACCAGATCCTCCAGGTAGGGCGAGCGGTGCCCCTCGGCGACCGCGGTGAGGGCCACCTGGCCGCCGACGAACCGACCGAGGTAGTGGCTGTAGCCGGTGTCCAGGGCGGCCCGCCGCAGCGTCTCACCGACCGCTGGCGGGCCCCGGAACGCCGTCACCAGCTCCCGGTACCGGTCGGCCACCTCCAACCCCACGATGTACGTGCCGTCCTCACGACGGATCACGTAGCCCTCGTAGGCGAGGGTGCGGACCAGGTGGTAGGTGGTGGCCACGGTCAGCTCGCAGCGCCGGGCGATCTGCTTGACGGTCAGGCCCTTCGGGGCGCGACCGACCGACTCCAGCACCCGTAGCGCTCGGGACACGCTGCGAATCAGGTCCGAAGGTTCTGCCAAGGGGTCGCGCACAACCACCTCCGCCGCCGGGGACTTACACCATATGAAAAACAGGCCCGGTGCGAAATGCCTGTTCGGGTCGAGGATGCCAGATCACCATCCACAGCTTGTGCCCCGCCCGTCACCAGGAGTGCAGTGAGCAGGGTTCGCGTAGGTTTGCCGAACGATGACCGACACCTCCATCACCCCAGGTCCAGCCACCGCCAGACCCCACCCGATCCGGGCGAGCGCCGGCGCAGTCGTCACCACCGTGGCCTGCGTACTCCCGGTCTTCCTGCTCGGCGGTCTCGCCGTGCAGATGGGCACGGACCTCGGCTTCTCGCCGGCCGGGCTGGGCCTGGCCGTCTCCGTCTACTTCGGGGTCAGCGCACTGGCCTCGGTGCCCTCCGGCCGCCTGGTCGAGCGGTACGGACCGGCCCTGGTCGCCCGCTGCGGCATCCTGCTGTCCGCCGGGTCGATGCTGGCCGTGGCCGCGTTCGCCCGGTCGTACCCGGTGCTGGTCGGCCTGCTGGCGCTCAGCGCCGCGGCGAACGCGCTCGGCCAGTTGGCCAGCAACGCGGCGCTGGCCCAGCACGTGCCGGCCCGGCGGCAGGGGCTGTCGTTCGGTGTCAAGCAGGCCGCCATTCCGGTCTCCACCCTGCTGGCCGGGGCGGCCGTGCCCACCATCGCGTTGACCGCCGGCTGGCGTTGGGCGTTCGTGGCCGCCGCGGTGGCCGCGTTGACGGCGCTGCCCGCCGTACCCCGGCAGGTGCGCGGCCTGGCCCGACGGGCCGGCGCCACCCGGGCCGGGCGGGCGACGACGGCGCTGGTGGTGGTCGGCGCGGCGGCGACGTTGGCCTCGGGCGCGGCCAACGCGCTCGGCACCTTCCTGGTGGACTCCGCCGCGGCCCGGGGTCTGACGCCGGGCCTCGCCGGCCTCACCCTGACCCTGGGCAGCGCGGTCTGCGTGGTGGCCCGGGTGGGCGCGGGCTGGTTGGCCGACCGCCGCGAGACCGGCCACGTCGCCCTCATCGCCGCGATGCTGCTGGTCGGCGCGGTGGGGCTGGGCCTGCTCGCGTTGACCGGCTCGGCACCGCTGGTGGTCGGCGTGGTGCTCGGCTTCGGCCTGGGCTGGGCCTGGCCCGGCCTGATGAACTTCGCGGTGGTCCGGCTGCACCCACAGTCACCGGCCGCCGCCACCTCGATCACCCAGACCGGGGTGTACGCGGGTGGCTGTCTCGGCCCGTTGAGCCTGGGCCCGGTCGCCGCTCACCTCGGCTACCCGGCGATGTGGACCATCGCGGCCGTGGCGATGCTGCTCGCCGCCGCGCTGATGCTCGTCGGCAGCCGGCTGTTGACCCGCGCCGCCGTGAGCCCGGGGGCGGGTCAGCTGGTGCGGTCGGCGATGTAGTCGCAGAGCGACTCGAGCGCGCTGCGGGACGGGCCGTCCGGCAGCGGGGCGAGCTGCCCGCGGGCCTCCTCGGCGAAGCTGCGCACAGTTTCCCGGGCCCGCTTCAGCGCCGGGCTCTCCCGGAGCAGCCCCAACGCCTCGGCGTGCAGAGCGTCGTCGGTCAACGGGCCGGTCGCCAGGATCTCCCGCAGCCGCACCGACGACGCGTCGGAGTCGTCCGCCTCGCGGGCGTAGAGCACCGGCAGCGTCGGGACACCCTCGCGCAGGTCGGTGCCCGGGGTCTTGCCCGACTGCACCGACTCGGAGGCGATGTCCAGCAGATCGTCGGAGAGTTGGAACGCGACACCGATCGTCTCGCCGTACCCGGCGAGGGCCTCCACGTGCTCCGGGGCGGCACCACCGAACATGCCGCCGAACCGGGCCGAGGTGGCGATCAGCGAGCCGGTCTTCTCGGCGATCACGTGCAGGTAGTGGGCCACCGGGTCGTCGCCGGCGCGCGGCCCCACGGTCTCCGCGATCTGGCCGTGCACCAGCCGGGCGAAGGTACGCGCCTGCAACCGGACCGCCTCGGGGCCCAGGTCCGCGGCGATGTCCGCCGCGCGGGCGAAGAGGTAGTCGCCGACCAGGATGGCGACCGAGTTGGTCCAGCGGGAGTTCGCGCTCGGCGCGCCCCGACGGACAGCGGCCTCGTCCATCACATCGTCGTGGTAGAGGGTGGCGAGGTGAGTGAGCTCCATCACCACGGCGGCCGGCACCACCTGCGCGCCGGTCGGGTCACCGAACTGGGCGCCGAGCGCCACCAGCAGCGGCCGGAACCGCTTCCCGCCGGCCTCGACGAGGTGCCGGGCAGCCTCGGTGACGAACGGATCGGCGCTGGCAACGCTGCCCCGCAACTCGACCTCGACCGTGTCGAGCAGGCCCAGCACGGACGCCTCGACACGGGGATCGGCGAGGTTGAGGCCAAGCGCGCCGAACTGACTCATGCTCGCCTGACCCCGCCGACCGCCGGAGCCGGAGGCACCTGAACGCTCGCCCGCCGGATTCACCACGCTATCAACCATGCCACACCCGTTCGACCTGCTCCGGGCCGGGGATACGCACCGGGGGCCGGCGCGTGAACACGCGCCGACCCCCGGTGATCGTTCCCTCGTTATCGAACGAATTCGGCGGCGCCGGCGGCCAGATCGAGCAGCGGCGCCGGGGCGACGCCCAACACCAGCGTCGCCAGCACACCGATCATCAGCGCGGCGGAGGTGAGCCCACCGGGCACGGTGACGGTCGGGGTCGACTCGCCCGGCTCGGAGAGCCACATCATCACCACGACCCGCAGGTACGGGAACGCGAGCACCATGCTGGTCAGCACACCGGCGATCACCAGCCACGCCTGGCCACCCTCCAGCGCCGGCCCGAAGATGGCGAACTTGCTGGTGAAGCCGCTGGTCAGCGGGATACCGGCGAAGGCGAGCAGAATGAACGTGAAGATCGCGGCGAAGAACGGTGACCGCCGGCCCAGCCCGGCCCAGCGGGACAGGTGGGTGGCTTCGCCGTCGTCGTCGCGCACCAGCGTCACCACGGCGAACGCGGCCAGCACCGAGAAGCCGTACGCGACCAGGTAGAACATCGTGCCGGCGAGCCCGTCGCGGCTCGGTGCCAACACACCGACCAGCAGGTAGCCGGCGTTGGCGATCGAGGAGTACGCGAGCAGCCGCTTGATGTCGGTCTGGGTGACCGCGAGCACCGCGCCCACCAGCATGGTCAGCACCGCCACCGCACCGAGGACCGGGGTGAAGTCCCAGTTGGCGTCGGCGAACGCGACCTGGAAGACGCGCAGCAGGGCACCGAACGCGGCGACCTTGGTGCAGGCCGCCATGAAGCCGGTGACCGGCGTCGGCGCGCCCTGGTAGACGTCCGGCGTCCAGACGTGGAACGGGGCCGCCGCGGCCTTGAAGAGCAGACCGATGGCGAGCAGCGCCATGCCGGCGAAGAGCAGCACCGGGCTGGCCGGCGAATCACTCACCGCCGCGTGGATGGTGGCGAAGTCGACGCCGGCCGGGCGGCCTGGGATGCCGGCGGTGAAGCCGTAGATCAGGGCCACGCCGAACAGGAAGAACGCCGAGGCGTACGCGCCGAGCAGGAAGTACTTCATCGCCGCCTCCTGGCTCAGCAGACGCCGGCGACGGGCCAGCGCGCAGAGCAGGTAGAGCGGCAGGGAGAAGACCTCCAGCGCGATGAACATGGTCAGCAGGTCGTTCGCCGCCACGAAGATCAGCATGCCGCCGATGGCGAAGGTGGTGAGCGGGTAGACCTCGGTGAGACCGTTGCGCCCCTCGGCCTGCCGCCGGTCGTCGGCCGACTCGGCGGTCACCGCGGCCTGGGCGACGAACGCCCCGCCCCGCTCGACCGAGCGGTCACCGATCAGCAGCAACGCCATCGCGGCCAGCACCAGGATCGCGCCCTGGAGGAAGAGCGTCGGCCCGTCGATCGCGAGGGCCTGACCGGCGGTGATGATCCGCTCGTCGGCGCTGAGAACCACCATGGTCAGTGCCGCGAGCACCGCGAGCAGCGCCAGCGTCAACTGCACCAGGTGCCGCCAGCGCCGGGGCACCAGGGCCTCGACCAGCACACCGAGCAGCGCGGTGCCCAGCATGATCAGGATCGGGGAGATCGCCGCGTAGTCGATCGACGGCAGTTTCAACTCGGTCACTTTGCCGCCTCCTGGACGGTGCCCACCGACGGGGCGGGGTCGGTCCTGCCGATGTCGTCCATGGTCGCCTGGACGGCGGGGTTGATCACGTCGGTGACCGGCTTGGGGAAGAAGCCGAGCAGCACGATCAGCGCGATCAGCGGGGCGACCACGACCTTCTCGCGCAGGTTGAGGTCCCGGCGCATGCCGTCGACCTCGGTCAGCGCCGGGTTGAGGGTGCCCTGGGTGGTGCGCTGCACCATCCACAGCACGTACGCGGCGGCCAGGATGATGCCGAGCGTGGCGATGACCGCGACCGGCTTGTTCACCGTGAAGGTGCCGATCAGCACCAGGAACTCGGAGATGAACGGTGCCGTACCGGGCAGCGCGAGCGAGGCGAGACCGGCGAAGAAGAGCACCCCGGCGAGCACCGGGACCAGCTTGCCGGCACCCCCGAAGTCGCTGATCAGCGCCGAACCGCGCCGGGAGATCAGCATGCCCACCACCAGGAAGAGCAGGCCGGTGGCGAGACCGTGGTTGAGCATGTAGAGGACCGCGCCGGTGCCGGCCTGGGTGGTGAAGGCGAAGATGCCCACCCCGATGAAGCCGAAGTGCGCGATCGAGGTGTACGACACCAGTCGCTTGAGGTCGTTCTGACCGACCGCCAGCAGCGCGGCGTAAACGATGCCGATCACGCCCAGCGCCAGCGCCCACGGCGCGAACCACTTCGACGCCTCGGGGAAGAGCGGCAGACAGTAACGCAGGATGCCGAAGGTGCCGACCTTGTCCAGCACGCCGACGAGCAGTGCCGCCGCACCCGCCGGGGCGGCCCCACCGGCGGCGGGCAGCCAGGTGTGGAACGGGAAGAACGGCGCCTTGATGGCGAACGCGAGGAAGAAGCCGAGGAACAGCCACCGCTCGGTGCCGGTGCTGATGTCGACCTGCGAGAGCGCCTGCCAGTCGAAGGTCTTCCCACCGACCACCCACAGGCCGATCACCGCGGCCAGCATGAACAGACCGCCGACGAGTGAGTACAGGAAGAACTTCACCGCCGCGTACTGCCGCTGGTGGCCGCCGTAGCTGCCGATAAGGAAGTACATCGGCACGAGCATGACCTCGAAGAACACGTAGAACAGGAAGACGTCGGCGGCCGCGAAGACGCCGATCATCGTGCATTCGAGGACCAGCAGCAGCGCGAAGTAGACCGGCACCGACCGCTTCGACGACTCGGCGTCGTGCCAGGACGCCAGGATCACCAGCGGCACCAGCACCGCGATCAGCATCAGCATCACCAACGCGATGCCGTCGGCGGCGAAGGTGAAGCTGACCCCCCAGTTCGGAATCCACGAGTACGACTCGCGGAACTGGAACCGGTCACCGCCTGCGTTGAAGCTGACCCACATCACCACCGAGAGCACCAGCACGAGCAGCGACCAGGCGAACGCCACCTGCTTGGCCAGCTCCGGGCGGTGGCGCGGCAGGAAGGCCACCACCAGGGCACCCACCAGCGGCGCCACGGTGAGCACCGAGAGGAACGGGAAGTTGGACATTATGCGGCCTTACCTCCGTCGTCACTGCGTGGTCCGCCGGCGGGGGCGGCCGGAAAGAGGTCGATCACGCCAACCACCCCGCCTGCACCGCCAGGAACGCCGCCATCACCAGCAGCGCACCGGCCAGGATCGAGGTGGCGTACGAGCGGACAAAGCCGGTCTGCATCCGGCGGAGGCGACCCGAGCCCCCGCCGACCGCGGCGGCGAGCCCGTTGACGAGCCCGTCGATGCCCCGGTTGTCGAGGTACACCAGCGCCCGGGTGAGGAAGATGCCCGGCTTCTCGAAGACCGCCTCGTTGACCGCGTCGGTGTAGAGGTTGCGGCGGGCGGCGGTGACCAGCACCCCGGCCGGCTGCGGTGCGGTGGCCGTGCCGGCCCGGAACAGGAACCAGGCGAGCCCGGCACCGAGCACGGTGACCAGCAGCGACAGGATCGTGATCACCGTGTGGGAGAGCACCCCGTGCGCCGCACCGGCGGCCTCCTCGCCGAGCACCGGCGCCAGCCAGGACGCGACACCGTCGTTCCAGGCCATCAGCCCGCCGGCCACGACCGACCCGGCGGCCAGGAGGATCAGCGGGATGGTCATCAGCTTCGGCGACTCGTGCGGGTGCTCGATGTCCTCGGTCCACCGCTGTGGGCCGTGGAAGGTGAGCACGAACAGCCGCGTCATGTAGAACGCGGTCAGCCCGGCGCCGAGCAGCGCCGCCCCGCCGAAGAGCCAGGCGGTCCAGTCCTCCCGCTCGAAGGCGCTCGCGATGATCGGCTCCTTCGAGAAGTAGCCGGAGAGCGGCGGGAGGCCGATGATCGCCAGCCAGCCCATCATGAAGGTCAGCCAGGTGATCTTCATGTGCTTCGACAGCCCACCGAAGCGGCGGATGTCGACCTGGTCCTTCATTCCGTGCATGACCGAGCCGGCACCCAGGAACATGTTGGCCTTGAAGAAGCCGTGCGCCAGCAGGTGGATGATCGCCAGCGCGTACGCCCCACCACCGAGGCCGACGCCGACGAACATGTAGCCGATCTGGCTGACGGTCGACCAGGCGAGCACCCGCTTGATGTCGTCCTTGGCCGCACCGATGATGCAGCCGATCAGCAGGGTGAGCGCGCCGACGCTGACCACCACGAGTTGCAGCGTCGAGTTGGCGGAGAAGATCGGGTTGGACCGGGCGATCAGGTAGACGCCCGCGGTGACCATGGTGGCGGCGTGGATGAGCGCCGACACCGGGGTCGGGCCCTCCATCGCGTCCGGCAACCACGCCTGGAGCGGGAACTGACCGGACTTACCGGCCGCGCCGAGCAGCAGCAACAGGCCGAGGATCAGCACCGTGGTCCCGGTCAGCGCGCCGACGGAGTTGAACACCTCGTCGTACTGGGTGGTGCCCACGGTGGCGAACATGATGAAGATGCCGATGGCCAGGCCGGCGTCGCCGACCCGGTTCATCAGGAACGCCTTCTTGCCGGCGGTGGCCGCGCTCGGCCGTTCGGTCCAGAAGGAGATCAGCAGGTACGACGCCAGACCGACGCCCTCCCAGCCGAAGTAGAGCATCACGTAGTTGTTGCCGAGCACCAGCAGCAGCATCGCCGCCACGAACAGGTTGAAGTACGCGAAGAACCGGCGTCGGCCGGCGTCGTGTGCCATGTACTCCACCGCGTACAGGTGGATCAGGAAACCCACCCCGGTGATCAGCAGTACGAAGACCGCGGCCAGCGGGTCGAACAGCAGGCCGAAGTCGACGCGCAGATCACCGACCGCGAGGAAATCCCACAGGCTCAGCTCGACCGACTTGTTTTCCAGGCCACGCAGCTGGAAGAAGAAGCTCAGGCCGAGCACGAACGCGACGCCGATGGCGGCGACGCCCAACCAGTGCCCCCAGCGGTCGGCCCGGCGGCCGAGCAGCAGCAGGATGGCCGCGCTGACCAGCGGGATCGCCACCAGCAGCCAGACGCCCCCGAGCAGCCCCGTGGCCTGGGCGTATTCCACAGTCTCTTCCACCGGTGGACCCCTCTAGTACTTGAGCAGGTTGGCGTCGTCGACGCTCGCCGAGCGTCGCGTCCGGAAGATGGACATGATGATCGCGAGCCCGACCACGACCTCGGCCGCCGCCACCACCATCACGAAGAACGCCATGATCTGGCCGTTGAGGTCACCGTTGATCCGGCTGAAGGTGACCAGCGTCAGGTTGGCCGCGTTGAGCATCAGCTCCACGCACATGAACAGCACGATCGCGTTGCGCCGGACGAGCACCCCGGCAGCGCCGATGGTGAACAGCACCGCCGCCAACACCAGGTAGTAATCAGGCGTCATGAGTCCGTACCTTTCAGGGTGGTCTCCTGCGCGGTCAGCTCCCGCACCGGCAGGATCTCCGGCGTGCTGCGCTCGGAGAGGCGGCCGTCCGGCAGTCGGGCCGGGGTGGCCACCGAGGACGAGGTCGCGAAGACGCCCGGGCCCGGCTTGGGGCCGGGGTAGTTGCCCGGCGCGAACCGGGCCCGCATCGTCGACACCTGGTCGACCTTGTCCTGCTTGCGGCGCTCGATGTGCGCGAGCACCATGGCACCGACCGCCGCGGTGATCAGCAGCGCCGACGTCAGCTCGAACGCGAACACGTACTTGGTGAAGAGCAGCCGGGCGATGCCCTGCACGTTGCCCTCGGCGTTGGGCTGCTCCAGGCCGACCGCGGTGGTGCCCTCCAGCGCCCGGTAGAGGGCGCCGCCGACCAGGCCGGCGAAGCCCAGCCCGAGGACGATCGCGGCGGTCCGCTGGCCGCGCAACGTCTCGATCAGCGAGTCGGTGGAGTCCCGGCCGACCAGCATCAGCACGAAGAGGAAGAGCATCATGATCGCGCCGGTGTAGACGATGATCTGCACCATGCCGATGAACGGCCCGGCCTGGAGCACGTAGAACACGCCCAGGCAGAGCATGGTGAGCACCAGCCAGAGCGCGGAGTGCACCGCGTTGCGCGCGGCCACCATCCCGATCGCGCCGATGAGCGCGAGCGGCCCGAGGATCCAGAAGGTGACCTGCTCGCCACCGGACACCGCACCCGCCGCGGCCAGCACCGTAGACGTGGTCATGCCTTCTCTCCCTTGCCGGCCGCGACGCGCTGGGCGGCCTGCTCGGCGCCCGGGAACGTCACGCCGGGGTGCTCCTCGACCTGGTAGCGGCCGGGGCCCATCGGGGACGTCTCCGCACCGGCGGAGGTGCCCGGGTTGTCCAGCGCGCCGACGTAGTAGTCCTTCTCGCTGTCACCCAGCCGCATCGGGTGCGGCGGCTGCTCCATGCCCTCGAGCAACGGCGCGAGCAGCTGCTCCTTGGTGAAGATCAGGTCCTGCCGGTTGTCCCGGGCCAGCTCGTACTCGTTGCTCATGGTGAGCGACCGGGTCGGGCAGGCCTCGATGCACAACCCGCAGAAGATGCACCGGGCGTAGTTGATCTGGTAAGTGCTGGCGTACCGCTCACCCGGCGAGAAGCGCTGCTCGTCGGTGTTGTCGCCACCCTCGACGTAGATCGCGTCCGCCGGGCAGGCCCAGGCGCACAGCTCGCAGCCGATGCACTTCTCCAGGCCGTCCGGGTGCCGGTTGAGGATGTGCCGCCCGTGGTAGCGCGGCGCCGACACCGGCGGCTTGAACGGGTAGTCGGTGGTGACGACCTTCCTGAACATGTGCGAGAAGGTGACACCGAATCCCTTGAACGTTCCGGTGATCGAGCCCACGTCACACCTCCCTGGAGTCCGAGCCGGCGACGATGTTGGCCGGCTCCCGCTCGGCGACCACGCGCGTGATACGCGGGCTCGGTGGTACCTGTAGATCCATCGGCGGCAGCGGGAAGCTCCCGTACGGCCGGTTGTCGACCTGTTCCTGCGTCGTCTGCTTCGGCTGCGGCTTGCGGCTCGGCCAGAAGATCGTGGCGATCAGCAGGATGCCGGCCGGGATGCCGACCGCGATCACCTTGCTGCGGGGGTCCCAACCCTCGATGGAGCGCAGGCCCGACAGGACCAGGATCCAGACCAGGTTGATCGGCAGCAGCACCTTCCAGCCGAGGCGCATGAACTGGTCGTAGCGCAGCCGGGGCAGCGTGCCGCGCAGCCACACGAAGACGAAGACCAGCGCGATCACCTTGCCGAAGAACCAGAGCATCGGCCACCAACCGGAGTTGGCGCCCTCCCAGAGGGTGATCGGCCAGGGTGCCCGCCAACCGCCCAGGAACAGCGTGGTGGTGACCGCGGACATGGTCACCATCGCGACGTACTCACTGAGCATGAAGAGCGCGAACTTCAGTGAGCTGTACTCGGTCATGAAGCCGGCGACCAGCTCGGACTCGGCCTCGGGGAGGTCGAACGGCGCGCGGTTGGTCTCACCGACCATGGCGATGAAGAAGATGATGAAACTCGGCAGCAGCAGGATCGCGTACCAGCCCGGTGCCGGGATCGTCTGGCCGAAGATGGACAGCTCGGTGCCGTGGGCCTGCTTGGCCACGATCCCGCTGGTGCTCATCGTGCCGGCGGTCATGAAGACCGCCACGATGCTGAGCCCCATGGCGACCTCGTAGGAGATCATCTGGGCGCTCGACCGCAGACCGCCGAGGAGCGGGTACGTCGAGCCGGAGGCCCAGCCACCCAGCACGATGCCGTAGACGCCCATCGACGAGCAGGCGAGCAGCAGCAGCACCGCCACCGGCACGTCGGTGACCTGCAACGGCGTGTGGTGGCCGAAGATGCTCACCATCGGGCCGAACGGCACCACCGACAGGGCGGTGACCGCGCAGATCACCGAGATGGTCGGGGCGAAGAAGTAGACGACCTTGTCGGCCGCCTTCGGCAGGATGTCCTCCTTGAAGGCCATCTTCAGGCCGTCGGCGAGGGTCTGCAGCAGGCCGAACGGGCCGACCTGGTTGGGGCCGGGCCGCACCTGCATGTAGCCGACGACGCGCCGCTCGAACCAGACACCGAGCAGGGTGGCCAGCAGCCCGAAGGCGAACGCGAAGACAATCTTGCCGAGCACCAGCCACCACGGATCCCGGCCGAAGTCGGCCAGCGTCGGATCCTGGGCCAGGACGATCGGGTTCACTGGTTACCCCCGGAATTGAGGAGCGGTCCCGGGAGCCCGGTCTCGTCGGCCGCCACTCGCCCGGCCGGGATGGCCGTACTCGGTGCGGGGACGGAGATCCGGACGACCGCTCCGGACGTCGCCCCGAGGCTGCGTCGCACGGTCGAACCGGGTGAGTTGGTCGGCAGCCAGACCACGCCGTCCGGCATTTCGGTGAGTTCCGCCGGCAGGGTCAGCGCCCCCCGGTCGGTGCCGACCGTGACAGCGTCACCGTCGACCACACCGAGCGCCTCGGCGGTGCCCTTGCCCAGCCGGACCACCGGCGGACGGGCGGTCCCGGCGAGGTTCTCGTCGCCCTCGGTCAACGTGCCCAGGTCGACCAGCTGGTGCCAGGTGGCCAGGACGGCCTCCCCAGCGTTCGGCTGCGGCACCCGGCCCGGCGCGACCGACGGCGCGGCCGGTCGGGACGTCCGCGTCGCCGGCAGCGAGCCCAGCTCGCGGCGCACACTCGGCACGTCGGCCGTGCCGAGGCGCACGTCGAGCAGCGCGGCCAGTGCGTCGAGCACCCGGCCGTCGGTCATCGCGGAGGTGTTCAACACCGCGTCGAACGGGCGCAGCCGGCCCTCCCAGTCCAGGAAGCTGCCGGCCTTCTCGGCCACCGGGGCGACCGGCAGCACCACGTTCGCCCGCCGGGTCACCGCGCTGGCCCGCAGCTCCAGGCTGACCAGGAACGGCACCGCGTCCAGGGCGGACTCGGCCAGTCGCGGGTCGGCCAGGTCGGCCGGGTCGACACCGCCGACGACCAGCGCGCCGAGCTGCCCGTTGGCCGCCGCGGTCAGGATGCCGTCGGTGTCCCGGCCGGCCTGGCTCGGGATCACCCCGGCCGGGATGTCCCACGCCTCACCCAGCTCGGCCCGGGCGGCCGGCTCGGTGACCAGCCGTCCACCGGGGAGCAGGTTGGGCAGGCAACCCGCGTCGACCGCGCCGCGGTCACCCGCGCGCCGCGGCACCCAGGCCAGCTTCGCGCCGGTACGCCGGGCCACGTCGGCCGCGGCGGAGAGCCCACCCGGCACGGTGGCCAACCGCTCGCCGACGATCAGGATCGCGCCCGGTGCGCTCAGCGCCTCGCTGACCGTGGCGTGCTCGGCGAGCACGCTGGCCTCCTCGCCCGGCACCACCCGGGCCAGCTTGGCACCGAGCTTCTCCAGGCCGCGGGTGGCGAAGGGCGCCAGCGCGTACACCGTCAGGGTCTTCTTCAGGTACGCCTTGCGCAGCCGCAGGAAGAGGATCGGGCACTCCTCCTCGGGCTCCAGGCCGACCAGCACCACCGCCGGCGCGTTCTCCACGTCGGTGTAGGTGACGTCGGTGACCCCGGCGACCGAGCTGGCCAGGAAGTCGGCCTCCTCGCGGGAGACCGGCCGCGCCCGGAAGTCGATGTCGTTGGTGTTCAACGCGACCCGGGCGAACTTGGCGTACGCGTACGCGTCCTCGACGGTCAGTCGACCGCCGGTGAGCACCGCCGTGCCCTGCCCGCTCTCCCGGGCCGCGTGCAGCCCTTCGGCGGCCACGGTGAGCGCCTCGCTCCAGGACGCCTCGCGCAGCTCACCGGTGTGCTCGTCGCGGACCAGCGGAGTGGTCAGCCGGTCGGCGGCCCGGGTGTACTGGAAGCCCCACCGGCCCTTGTCGCAGTTCCACTCCTCGTTCACCGCCGGCTCGTCACCGGCCAGCCGGCGCAGCACCTTGCCGCGCCGCCAGTCGGTGCGCTGCCCGCAGCCGGCCGAGCAGTGCTCGCAGACGCTCGGGCTGGAGACCAGGTCGAACGGGCGGGCGCGGAAGCGGTACTGGGCACCGGTCAGCGCGCCCACCGGGCAGATCTGGACGGTGTTGCCGGAGAAGTAGGAGTTGAACGGGACGTCCCCGCTGTCCTCCCCGGACTCCGCGCCGTACGCGTCGTCCCGGTAGATGTTGATTTCTTCGGCGGACGACCGGCCCATCAGGTCGATGAACTTGTCGCCGGCGATCTCCTCGGAGAACCGGGTGCACCGCTGGCAGAGCACGCACCGCTCGCGGTCCAGCAGCACCTGGCTGCTGATCGCCATCGGCTTCTCGTACTCCCGCTTGTGCTCGTGGAAGCGCGAGTCGGTGCGGCCGGTGGACATCGCCTGGTTCTGCAGCGGGCACTCACCGCCCTTGTCGCACATCGGGCAGTCCAGCGGGTGGTTGAGCAGCAGCAGCTCCATCACCCCCTCCTGCGCCTTCTTGGCCACCGGGGAGGTGATCTGCGTACGCACGACCATGCCGTCGGCGACGGTCTGGGTGCAGGAGGCGACCGGCTTGCGCTGCCCCTCCACCTCGACCAGGCACTGCCGACACGCGCCAGCCGGGGCCAGCAGCGGGTGGTCGCAGAACCGGGGGATCTCGGTGCCCATCTGCTCGGCGACCCGGATCAGCAGCGTCCCCTTGGGGGCGGTGACCTCGACGCCGTCGATGGTGAGGGTGACCGTCTCGGTCTGCTTGGCTACGTCCGTCATCAGTGCGCCCCTACCAGGGTCTTCTCCGACAGCATGGGAGCTTTACGTCCCTCGATGTAGTCGAGGTAGTCCTGCTTGAAGTACTTCAGCGAGGAGGTCACCGAACTGGTCGCGCCGTCACCCAGACCGCAGAACGAGCGGCCGAGGATGTTGTCGCAGGTGTCCAGGAGGGTGTCCAGGTCTTCGTGGGTGCCCTGACCTGCGAGGATCCGCCGGTAGACCCGGACCATCCAGTAGTTGCCCTCGCGGCACGGGGTGCACTTTCCGCACGACTCGTGGTGGTAGAACTCCAGCCACCGGTACGTCGCGTAGACCGGGCAGTCCTGGTCGGAGAAGATCTGCGTGGCCGTGGTGCCGAGGATCGAGCCGGCCGCCGCCACCCCCTCGAAGTCCAGCGGCACGTCCAGGTGCTCGGCGGCGAGCAGCGGGGTGGACGAGCCGCCCGGGGTCCAGAACCGCAGGTTGTGTCCGGGCTGCATGCCACCCGCCAGCTCCAGCAGCTCGCGCAGCGTGACACCCATCGAGCACTCGTACTGGCCCGGGTTGGCGACCCGGCCGGAGAGCGAGTAGATCATCGGCCCGGAGGACTTCTCGGTGCCCATGCTCTTCCACCAGTCGGCCCCACCGAGCACGATCGGCGGCACGCTGGCGATGGTGCCGACGTTGTTCACCACCGTCGGGCTGGCGTACAGGCCGTGGGTGGCCGGGAACGGCGGGCGTAGCCGGGGCTGGCCCCGGAACCCCTCCAGCGAGTCCAGCAGCGCCGTCTCCTCGCCGCAGATGTACGCCCCGGCCCCGGAGTGCACCACCAGCTCCAGGTCGTACCCACTGCGCAGGATGTTCCGGCCCAGGTAGCCCTTGTCGTACGCCTCCTGGACCGCGTTGCGCAGCCGACGCGCGGCGTGCACCGCCTCGCCCCGGATGTAGATGTAGGCGCGGGCGGCCCGGATCGCGTACGACGCGATGATGACGCCCTCGACCAGCGCGTGCGGGTCGTGGGTCATCAGCGGCAGGTCCTTGCAGGTGCCCGGCTCGCCCTCGTCGGCGTTGACCACCAGGTAGTGCGGCTTACCGTCGCCCTGCGGGATGAAGCCCCACTTGAGGCCGGTGGGGAAGCCGGCGCCGCCTCGGCCCCGCAGCCCGGAGTCCTTGATCAGCTGGATCAGGTCGTCCGGGTGGGCCTTGAGCGCCTTGCGCAGCGCGGCGTAGCCGTCCAACTGCTCGTACGTGCCGATCCGCCAGGCGTCCGGCGACAGCCAGCGCTTGGTCAGCACCGGCGTCAGCTTGGCCAGCGTCTCCGGGCGGGGAGTGGTCACTTCTGGGCCCCCGTTTCGTTCGCGTCGGCGGAGTTCGCGCCATCGACGCGCGCCGACGCTTCGTTGAGGTTGCGCTCCTGCTCGCCGGTGGAGTCACCGGCGGGCTTGCCGTCGCCGGCCGCCGGGTTGGCCGCGACGCCGGCGGCCTGCGCCTCCTGCGCGTCCCGGGACGCCGGCGCCGTGGTGCCGGTCGGGGCGGACGCCCCGTCGCCACCCTTGACCGGTGCCGCGCTGGCCTCGGCGGGCGCCGGCTTGGCGGCCTCCGCCTTCGCCTTCGCCTCGGCGGCGGCCTTGTCGGCCTCGGCCTTGCTGCGGATCGGGGTGTTCGGGTCGAAGCCCGGCACCGAGACGCCGTGCTGGTGGGCCAGCCGCAGCCCGCGCAGGGTGGGCTCGCCCGGCCCGCCGTCGGCGACCGCGCCGTCGCGCTCGTCGGCGAAACCGGCGAGCTGCACCGCCATCTCCTTGAGGGTGCAGAGCCGGGCGCCCCGGGTCGGCATCGGCCGGCCGCCGGCCCGCAGCTCGTCGACCACACCGACCGCCGTGGCGGCGTCCACTCCGTCGAAGAAGTCGTAGTTGACGGTCATCACCGGGCCGTAGTCGCACGCCGCCAGGCACTCGGCGTGCTCCAGCGTGATCGTGCCGTCCGCGGTGGTCTCGTCGTGCCCGACGCCCAGGTGCTCGGCGAGGGTGTCGTAGACCTCCTGCCCACCGAGCACGTTGCACATCGTGTTGGTGCAGACGCTGACCAGGAAGTCACCGGTCGGCTTGCGCTTGTACATCGTGTAGAAGGTGGCCACCGCGCCGACCTGGGCCTTGTTCAGCCCCAGCACCTCGGCGCAGAACGCGACCCCGGCCGGGGAGACGTACCCCTCCTCGGCCTGCACCAGGTGCAGCAGCGGCAGCAACGCCGAGCGGGACCGGTCGGCCGGGTAGCGGGCGATGATCTCGCGCGCCCGCTCCCGGGTCTCCTCAGTGAACGTCGTCGTCATCGGTCACAACCACCCATCACGGGATCCAACGAGGCGCCGCCGGCGATCACGTCGGCGATCAGGCCGCCCTCGGCCATCGCCGGAAGGGCCTGAAGGTTGACGAAGCTCGGCTCCCGGTAGTGCACCCGGTAGGGCCGGGTGCCGCCGTCGGAGACCGCGTGGACGCCCAGCTCACCGCGGGGCGCCTCGATGGCGACGTACACCTGGCCGGGCGGGACCCGGAAGCCCTCGGTCACCAGCTTGAAGTGGTGGATCAGCGACTCCATCGACTGACCCATGATTTTCGCGACGTGCTCCAGCGAGTTGCCCATGCCGTCCACGCCGATGGCCAACTGCGCCGGCCAGGCGATCTTTCGGTCGGCGACCATCACCGGGCCCGGACGGAGCCGGTCCAGGGCCTGCTCGACCAGCTTCATCGACTCCCGGATCTCGGCGAGCCGGACCTGGTAGCGACCCCACACGTCACCGTCGGGGTGGGTCGGCACGTCGAACTCGTACGTCTCGTAACCGCAGTACGGCATGGTCTTGCGCAGGTCCCAGGCGAGGCCGGCCGAGCGCAGCACCGGACCGGTGATGCCGAGCGCCACACAGCCGGTGACGTCCAGCACCGCGACGTTCTTCGTCCGCTCGGTCCAGATCGGCTGGCCGGAGAGGAGGTCCTCGTACTCCTTGAGCTTCTTCGGCATCATCTTGAGGAACTCGCGGATCTTGACGATCGCCTCATCCGGCACGTCCTGCGCCACACCGCCCGGCCGCACGTACGCGTGGTTCATCCGCAGACCGGTGATGGTCTCGAAGATGTCGAGGATGTACTCCCGCTCGCGGAAGCCGTACAGCATGATCGAGATCGCGCCCAGCTCCATGCCGGTGGTGGCCAGCCAGACCAGGTGCGACGAGATCCGGTTGAGCTCCATCATCAGCACGCGGATCGTGGTGGCCCGCTCGGTGATGTCGTCGGTGATGCCGAGCAGCTTCTCGACCGCGAGGGCGTACGCCGTCTCGTTGAAGATCGGGGCGAGGTAGTCCATCCGGGTCACGAACGTCGAGCCCTGGACCCAGTTGCGGTATTCGAGGTTCTTCTCGATGCCGGTGTGCAGGTAGCCGACGACCGAGCGGGCCTCGCGGACCGTCTCGCCCTCCAGCTCCAGGATCAGCCGCAACACCCCGTGCGTGGACGGGTGCTGCGGACCCATGTTGACCACGATCCGCTCGTCGTTGATCGGGTCGGTGCCCGCGACGATCGTGTCCCAGTCACCGCCGGTGACGGTGAAGACCCGACCCTCGTCGGTCTCGCGCTCGCTGGCGTAGTTCGACGTCGCGCTCACTGGTAGGACCTCCTCCGGTCCGGCGGGGCGATCTCCGCGCCCTTGTACTCGACGGGTACGCCGCCGAGTGGGTAGTCCTTGCGCTGCGGGTGGCCCTCCCAGTCGTCCGGCATGAGGATCCGGGTCAGGCTGGGGTGGCCGTCGAAGACGATGCCGAACATGTCGTACGCCTCCCGCTCCTGCCAGTCCGCGGTCGGGTAGACGGCGGTCACGCTGGGCAGGTGCGGGGCCTCGACGGAGACGGCGGCCTCCAGCCGCACCCGCCGCCGGTACGTCATCGAGGTGAGCAGGTACACCACGTGCAGCCGGCGCTCGTCGGCACCCAGGTAGTCCACCCCGGACACCGAGGAGCACAGCTCGAAGCGCAGCGCCAGATCGTCACGCATGACCTGGCAGACCTCGGCGATCCGCTCCGGGCGTACGTGCAGGGTCAGCTCACCCCGGTCGACCACGACCTTCTCGATCGCGTCGTTGAAGGCCGGGTACGCCTCCTCCAACGCGTCGCGGACCTCGTCGAAGTAGCCCCCGTACGGTCGGGACGCCTCCTCGATGGGCTGGCGCTGGCGGACCAGGCCGCCGTAGCCGGACACGTCGCCGGTGCCCTGGTTGCCGAACATTCCGCGACCGGCCGGGCTGGCCGGCGGGTACTCGGCCGGGGCGGTGCTGCTGGCACCGACCGGCGTGACCGGTACCGGCACCCCGCCGTCGTTGGGCTTGTCCGTGGGAGACGTCATTTCGGGCCTGCCTGCGGGTGGAGGTGGTTCTGAGCGTTCATCCAGTTCTCGATGCGCAACTGCTCCTCGCGGCCCTCGCGGACCGCCTGGGTCCACTCGGCACGCCGGGCCTTGTCGTTGCGGTACGAGGAAGGCATCGAGCCGTAGGGCACGACGGGGACGTCGCCGCGCTCCTGGCGGGCCGCGAGCATCTTGCGACCGTTGGGGCCCAGCGGCTCGTACATGATCTTCTCGCGGAGCTTGAGGATCGCGTCGATGAGCATCTCCGGCCGGGGCGGACAGCCCGGCAGGTACATGTCGACCGGCACCACGTGGTCGACGCCCTGCACGATCGCGTAGTTGTTGAACATGCCGCCGCTGCTGGCGCAGACGCCCATCGAGAGCACCCAGCGCGGCTCAGCCATCTGGTCGTAGATCTGGCGCAGCACCGGGGCCATCTTCTGACTCACCCGGCCGGCCACGATCATCAGGTCGGCCTGCCGGGGCGACGCCCGGAAGACCTCCATTCCCCAGCGGCCCATGTCGTAGTGCGGACCACCGGCGGCCATCATCTCGATGGCGCAGCAGGCCAGGCCGAAGGTGGCGCCCCACACGGACGACTTCCGAGACCAGTTGACCAGCTTCTCCACCGAGGTGAGCAGGACGCCGGCGGGAAGCTTCTCCTCGATGCCCATCTGACGTTCCTTCCTCAGTCCCAGTCCAGGCCGCCGCGCCGCCACACGTAGGCGTACGCAACGAAGACCGCGACGATGAACAGGACCATCTCCACGAAGCCGAAGATCGGCAGAGCGTCGAACGAGACCGCCCAGGGGTAGAGGAAGATGATCTCGATGTCGAAGACGATGAAGAGCATCGCCGTCAGGTAGAACTTGATCGGGAACCGCCCGCCGCCGACCGGCTGCGGGCTGGGCTCGATGCCGCACTCGTAAGCCTCGAGTTTGGCCTTGTTGTAGCGACGGGGACCGGCGAAGCGGGCGGCGCCAACGGAAAACAGCGAGAACGCCGCGGCGAGGGCGAACAGCCCGATGATCGGTGCGTAAGGCGAGAGCGACATCGTTTTCTCCTGCTCGTCCTTCCCTGCCCTCGGTGCTTGACGAAAATCACACTATTCACGTCCCTCGCGGTGGCAGTCGGCGGGGGTCGATCTTTGTCAGCTTCGGGGCCGTGACCAGCACCGATGCCGTCCTACTTACACGGCTGGCGCGGCTTTCGTCATCGCGTTGATGACCCGGTCCATCGCGTCCCCGCCACGGGGGTCGGTCAGGTTGGCCAACAGCTTGAGCACGAAACGCATCAGCGTCGGGTGCGGCATGCCGTGTTTGGTGGCGATCCGCATGATCTCGGGGCGGCCGATCAGTTTCACGAAGATGCCGCCCAACCGGTAGTAACCGCCGAGCCGGGCCTTCAACTCGTTCGGGTACGCCAGCAGCGCGCGCTCCCGTTCCGGGCCGGCCGGCCGGGCCAGGGCCTGGACCACGACCTCCGCGGCCAGTTCGCCGGACTCCATCGCGTACGCGATGCCCTCACCGTTGAACGGGTTGACCATGCCGCCCGAGTCACCGACCAGCAGCACGCCCCGCGTGTAGTGGGGCACCCGGTTGAAGCCCATCGGCAGCGCGGCGCCGAGGATCGGGCCGTCGGCGTTGGCCTCGTCGGTCATCCCCCAGTCTTCCGGGGTGTTGGCGAGCCAGTCGGTGAGCAACCGGCGGTAGTTGGTCTTGCCGAACGCCGAGGACGAGTTGAGCACGCCGAGGCCGACGTTGACCCGGCCGTCGCCGAGGCCGAAGATCCAGCCGTACCCGGGCAGCAGGTTGTCGCCGCTGTCCTTGCTGCGCAGCTCCAGCCAGGACTCCAGGTAGTTGTCCTCGTGCTTGGCCGGCGAGCGGTAGTAGCGGCGGACGGCCACACCGATCGGCCGGTCCTCCCGCTTGGCCAGCCCGAGCGCGAGTGGGAACCGGCCGGAGACGCCGTCCGCCGCGACGACCAGCGGGGCGCGGAAGGTGGTGGGCTCCTTGCCCGGCCCGACCTCCGCCTCGACGCCGGTGACCCGGCCATCGCCGTCGAGCACCGGGCCGAGCACGTTGACGCTGGTCCGCAGCTTCGCGCCGGCGGCCACCGCTTGCCGGGCGAGCAGGTCGTCGAAGTCCAGTCGCGTTCGCACCAGACCGTAGTTGGGGAAGCTGGCCAGCTCCGGCCAGTCCAGTTCGAGGCGTACCCCGCCGCCGATGACCCGCAGGCCGCGGTTGTGCAGCCAGCCCGCCTCGGGAGAGGTGTCCACACCCATCCGGATGAGCTGACGCACCGCGCGTGGGGTCAACCCGTCGCCGCAGACCTTCTCCCGCGGGAACTCGGTCTTCTCCAACAACAGCACCCGTACGCCGTGCCGGGCCAGGTGGTACGCAGTCGCTGACCCACCGGGACCGGCGCCCACCACAATGACGTCGGCGTCATGTTCCACCGCGGTCATTCGCGCCTCCTCCCGCACGCTCGTGAAATGCTTCACAAGCCAGACGGGACGAGTGTATGACCGGCGTCATACCAGCACAGGATCAGGGGTACCTAACTCGCCGATGTGACAGTCCATGACCGTCCACAGCGGTCAGGTGTCAGGCCGGGCTCGGAGCGTCCAGGCCCGCATCGACCCGGATGGTCTCCGGCAGATGCTCCCGGAGCGCCCCACCCGCCGCCCGGTCCAGTGCCGCCAACACCTCGGCGACCACCTGTCGGACCTCCACCGGGTCGGCCCCGGCCAACGCGCGCAACTGGGCGATGAGTTCGGCCGCGTCGTCATCGGTGGCGGCCACCGGGTCCGCCGGGTCTGCTCCGGTCATGCGATCGAGCGTACGGGGCAAAGTGGACTAAAGTCCGATATTAACGGAACCTGAATAATGTCCGTGCCCGTTGGTGCGGTCCGTCCGCTACTCGCGGATCCCCCGGTGCAGGGCCACCACGCCACCGGTCAGGTTGCGCCACGCCACCCGCCCCCACCCGGCCGCGGCCACCCGCCCGGCCAGCGCGGACTGCGCCGGCCAGGCCCGGACCGACTCGGCGAGATAGACGTACGCCTCGGGGTTGCTCGACACCGTGCGGGCCACCGCCGGCAGCGACCGCATCAGGTACGACAGGTAGACCGTCCGGAAGACCGGGTTGACCGGGGTGCTGAACTCGCAGACCACCAGCCGGCCACCCGGCCGGGTCACCCGGGCCAACTCCCGCAGCGCGGCGTCGGTGTCGTTGACGTTGCGCAGCGCGAACGAGATGGTCACCGCGTCGAAGCTGGCGTCGGCGAACGGCAGACGCAGCGCGTCTCCCGCCAGCAGCGGCACCTCCGGCCGGGACCGCTTGCCCGCGTACAGCATGCCCAGCGACAGGTCGACCCCGACCGCGTACGCCCCGGACTGGGCCAACTCCCGCGTCGAGACACCGGTGCCGGCGCCCACGTCCAGCACCCGCTCGCCCGGCCGCAGCCCGAGCGCCGCCCGGGTGGCCCGGCGCCAGGAACGGTCCTGACCCAGCGAGATCACCGTGTTGGTCAGGTCATAACGCTCTGCCACGCCGTCGAACATCGCGGCGACCTCGTGCGGCTGCTTGTCCAGACTGGCGCGCTGGCCCTGCGGGGTACGGCTCACCCCTCCACTCTGCCAGCCGCCCGCCAACCGACGCTCGCTGGGTCGGGCGGCGCGTCGTACGCGTGAGGGCGGGGTGGTTACCCACCCCGCCCTCACGTCATGCCGACGTCCGTGATGTCAGGACGTCGGTGTCAGTCGGTCGACTTCTCCTCGGTCGGCGAGACCAGGACCACCTTGCGACGACGGGTGAGCACCAGCAGCGCTCCACCCACCAGCAGGATGATCACGCCGATTCCGCCGATCAGGCCGACCTGCACACCGGTCACCGGCAGGCCGCCACCGCCCGAGCCACCACCACCGGAACCGCCACCCGGCGAGACGGTCGTGCCCGGCGTCGTCGTACCGCTCGGGCTCGGCGTCGGCGTGGCCGTCGCGGTCGGGGTGGCCGTCGCCGTCGGCGTCTCAGTCGGGGTAGCCGTCGCCGTCGCCGTCGCCGTCGGCGTCGGCGTCTCAGTCGGGGTAGCCGTCGCCGTCGGGGTTGGCGTCTCCGTCGGGGTCGGGGTCGGGGTCGGGGTCGGGGTGGGCGTGGGCGTCTCGGTCGGCGTCGGCGTCTCCGTCGGGGTCGGCGACTCGGTCGGCGTCTCCGTCGGGGTCGGGGTCTCCGTCGGGGTCGGCGTCTCCGTCGGCGTCGGCGTCTCCGTCGGCGTCGGCGTCTCCGTCGGCGTGGGCGTCTCCGTCGGGGTCGGCGACTCGGTCGGGGTCGGGCTCTCCGTCGGCGTCGGCGACTCGGTCGGGGTGGCCGTCGGCGTCGGGGTCGGCGAGTCCGTCGGGGTGACCGTCGGCGTGGGCGTCGGCTCCTCGGCCACGTCGACGAAGACGTCGAAGATCGCCTGGTTGTCGCCCTCGTCCACCTCGGTGAAGGTCTTCCGCTGAGCGGTGTTGGCCCGCTTCGGCTGCGCCTCGGACGTGCCGGTCGCCGCGTCCAGACCGTGCGCCACCAACTCACCGACCTGCAGCACCGGCTCGGTGACGTCCTTGTCGACGGTCACCTTGACGTCCGCCGTGTAGTAGTCACCGGGCCGGATCACCGCGCCGTCGTCCTGACAGAGCGCCTGGGCGACGCCGAACGTCTGCACGGTGCAGGTGTCCGGCACGGTGTCGAAGGTGACCCCCACCGGGAGGGTGAGCACGTAGGCGAGGCCGGTGGTCTTGCGGCTGCCGTCGTTGTAGACCGCCCAGTCGACCGGTACCGTCTCGCCCGGCCGCACCGGCCGAAGGTCGGGGTCGTCGCCGTTGACGCCGTTCACCACGACGTTCGCGTTGACGTCCTGCACCCAACTGGTCAGGTCGTACCCGGGGTCGGTGACGGTGATGTCGTGCTTGACCCTGTTGTCGTCCTTGTTGGGGTCCTCGGTGGCCGAGCGGATGTTGACCACCAGCGAGCCGGCGGCACCCTTGCCGCCGGTGGAGAAGATCGG